>NZ_CP009286.1:1652500-1964500 GCF_000758685.1 Paenibacillus stellifer | reverse complement strand
TCGGCGACATATGCCGGCGATTTGTAGATGATTTCGGCTACTACGGAGCCTTCCTTGATGTCCGTTCCCATCTGTTTCGCCACTTCATCGGTAATCGTCATCAGCGAAGCGCCGATGAACGGAACCGGTTCTTTCGGAATCGCCTGGTTGGCTTCCAGCTTGTCGACCACTTCTTTGATCTTGTTCACCGGAATCGCGAAGCCGATACCCTGAGAATCAGTGCTGACGGCGACGTTCATGCCGATTACCTGGCCGCTTTCGTCCAGCAGCGGTCCGCCGGAGTTGCCGGGGTTAATCGAAGCATCGGTCTGCAGCAGATCCGTGTAGTTGCGGGTGCCGCTGCCGTCTTCTTCGTTAATATCAATGCTGCGGCCCTTGGCGCTCAGTACGCCAGCGGTTACCGTATGGTCAAAGCCTTGCGGATTCCCGATTGCCACAACTTCCGCCCCTACCTTGATGGCATCGGAATCGCCGAGCGGTACGGTCGAGAAGTTGTTGTCGCCCTCAATCTTCAGAACGGCAAGGTCCAGATCCTTGCTGGAGCCGAGCAGCTTCGCTTCGTAAGGCTTCGAGTTGCCGTCAACCGTTACCTGGATCACATCCGCATTCTCAATAACATGTTCGTTGGTCAGGATATATCCGGCTTTATCATAGATAAATCCGGTTCCGATACCGTAAGGCGTCAGCTGTGAATCGGAACCCGAGCTGCTGCCGTTGTTCTGCTGCGAGCCCGAGGAATTGCCGCCGTATTGGTCGCCGAAGAAGAATTGGTAGAACGGATCGCTCATATTCGGGTTGCTCTGACTGCTTCTGGAGTTCGTCTTGACCAGAGTTTCGATCTTGACTACCGCAGGACCAGCTTCGTCCACGACACCGGATACGCCATTCGAGCCTGTAACGAGCTTGGTCGTTGTCGTAGACGGTTTGACATTGGCACTCTCATTGGCCGCCTGGCCTTGGGATAGAGCAGCCGTCGCCGCCTTCTCCTCATTCCCTGTGAACCAGTTGCCTTTGTCGGCAGCGAACATGGAGCCGGACAGCACCAGCATGCCAGCCAGGAAGGATATGACTGCCGTCCTTACCGGCTTCTTGGGCTTGCGGTTTTGATTATACTGCCAACCGCCGTCATTGCCGCCAGGTCCGCCGGTACCATTCCCGCCGTATCCGCCGCCGTAACCTGTAGGCCGGATCGAAGGATAAGGAACCGGCTTGACCGGCTGGGGAGGCGTTACCTCAACCCGTTCTGGTTCCCGGCGCACATAATGTTCCTCGCTGCCGGAATTTGGTTCGCTATGGTTAATGGATTTAAAAGGTCCATAAGAATAGTAATAGGAAGAGTTCGATTCGGATTCGGGAGACTGACCGCTGCCGTTCCATTCCCGATCCGGCTTCTGTCCTTCCATGCGACCCATGCGACCGTTGTCTTCTCCACCAAACTTGTTGTTGTTCTCGCTCATTGTTTTACCCTCCCGCGCTTTGTCCGTTCCGGACAGCTTTATCGTTGCTTTCTTGATTGTTATTTTGTACTGTAAACCTTAAATCGACATTAAAAACAATTTAAGCGTAGATAAAACATTTTCATAGGAATACCAAAACGCACAAAACCCGGCTTGCGCCGGGTTCTATTGGACAACTCCCGTCTGGGAGCGCTAGATTGCCAAAGAGGGTTCATAGAGAACTGTTACAGAAGAAGTTAATAGTGAATTGTTTACTGGCTGACCCAGCCCTTGCGGTGCGCATAAATAGCCAGTTGGGTCCGGTCCTCCAGCTCGCATTTCATCAGCAGGTTGCTGACATGCGTCTTGACCGTCTTGATGCTGATATGCAGCTCTTCCCCGATATCCTTGTTGCTCTTGCCTTCGGCGATGAGCAGCAGCACCTCCCGTTCACGCTCGGTCAGACCCGAAGAATCATCCTGGACCGTCCGCTGGCGGATGCCGCGGGTCAGCGCCTGGGACACGTCGCCGGTCATCACCGGCATGCCGCGGTAAGCCCCCTGGAGCGCGTAGATCAATTCCTCAGCCGAGACCGTCTTGAGCACATAGCTGACAGCGCCCGCTTCAATGGCGTCAACGACAAGATCATCCTCTAGGAAGCTGGTCAGAATGACGATCTTCAGGCCCGGGAACTCGGACAGTACCGCCCGGGTCGTCTCCACACCGTTCATGACCGGCATCATCAAATCCATCAGAACCAGATCAGGCAGCCCTTCCTCGCCCCCACGGCGAAGCATCTCCAGCGCTTCCCGGCCGTTCGAAGCCTCCGCCACCACATCGAACATCGGCTCCAGCATCAGGTAAGTCTTGAGCCCCATCCGTACCATATCATGATCGTCAACCAGCAGTATTTTGATTGCACCCGTATCACTCATATTTCCTGCTCCTCCCCTTTATGCTTCTTCCCTGTTCGCCGCTGAGTCCACAGCTGAAATCATCCGGCCGGGTTCTCCCTGGACGAACTTGGGGATATGTACGCGGATCGTGGTTCCCGCACCTTTGCGGCTGATAATCTCGACTTGTCCGCCGAGCTTCTCCGCCCGTTCCCGCATCGTCGACAGACCGTATGATCCCTGCTTGCTCTGCATGATTTCAAATCCCTGGCCGTCATCGCTGATGCTTAACACGACTTGACGCGGCCCTTCGCGCAGCGACAGGCTGACGAGTCTCGCGCCCGAATGCTTCACGATGTTAGCCATCGCTTCCTGAATGATAAGAAACAGCTGGTGCTCAATCGCCTCCGACAGCTCGCCCTGCAGCTCCAGCTCCTTCATGCCCTTCAGACCGTTCTGCCGGCAGTAATCCGGGAACCACTTCTCCAGCGCCTCGAACAGATCCCGGCCCTCCAGCTCGATTGGACGCAGCTGTGCGATCAGCGCGCGCATTTGCTTCTGCGCCATCTGCGACATCGTGATCAGCTGGTCCATGACTGTCCGGCCCTGGGTTTCGTTCCGCTCCAGCACCTTGGGCAGCGATGATGCAGACATATGAATGGCGAACAGCTGCTGGCTGACGGTATCATGCAAATCCCGGGCCATCCGCCGGCGTTCCTCTAGAACAGCGCTTTCGGATGCTTTCTCCTTCTCAATGACCTCCTGCTCGCCGAGGCGCTGCAGCAGCTTCATTTTATTCTCGACAGCATCCATCATTGTATTGAATTCATGGTACACCCGTGCAAAAGAAGGGTCGTCGCTGTCAGGCATCCGGACCGCTAGATTCCCTTTGGCAACCTGAAGCATGTTAATATCCAGGTGGTCGATCCCCCGCTGAATCCGCTGCACGGCCATATAGCCGATCACGGCGGTGAACAGCACGATGCCCAGGCAGAGATACACCCACATGCGGTAATCGACAACCCGGATATATCCCAGGCAGCTTCCTGCATACATCAGGACAGCTGTTACACTCCCGCATAGCAGGAAGTATAACAGCAGCACCCACTTCGTATTTTTAAATATAGTCCCCATCCGTCACCCCACCGTCTTAACTTTAATGTCGCCGATAAAAGCGCTGACGTTAATGCGGATTTTTTTGCCGGCTTCCTTATAATAAGGGGTTTTGTACTGAAGGCTGCTCATAAAGCCGCTTCGCGATTCGTTCAGCACATCCATGTCCCCGATAAAGGAGCTGCTGTTGACGGAAATACCGAGATCCATGTCGTCGGGAATGTAGACTTTGAGATCTCCGATGAATGCGGATAAATTGATCTTCGTCTCGCCGTATGGAATTTGGGCGTTGGTCAGATCGAGCACGGTATCGCCGATGAACAGGGAAATGTTCGTATGCTTCAGTTGAAAATGCTCGCGCCCCATGTGGATATCGCCGATAAAAGTGGAGCGGTTCGTCGTCTCCTTGTTATCGCCGTAATCCCAGTCCTGACCGTGACCGCTTCGCGCAGAAGCTCTCCGCTCATGGCGCTCCTGATGTCTGCGTTCATGGCGTTCCTCGCGTTCCTGATGTCTGCGTTCATGCCGCTCCTCGCGATCCAGCCTGCGGCGTTCAACCCATTCTTTCTTCTCCTGCCACGGGTCCCGCGGGCCTTGAAGATCCTCATCTTCCTCATCTTTACTCAAGTATTGGTCCCAGTCGGTGACATGGCGACGGCCTTCGTTATCGTATGAAACTCCGGAGCCGCCGCTCTTGCCATCCATGCGCGTATTTCCGAACTTGCGTTCAAACTCATCGTCCAGCGTCGACTCCAGCGGCTTCGGCGGCTCAATATCCTGACCTTCTCGCGGGAAGTAGTTCTGTGGCGCGGGAGGCGGGGGAGCGGGCGGCCCCGGACGACGCGGCTTGAAGATGACCTTGAGTCCGCCCAGGATCAGAGCAAGCGGGATCAGAAGTGTGAAGAAATCTCCGGCTGACAAATCAACGACATCCAGATTGTCGCCCAGGAAGTACAACCCGATCAGCAGCAGGATCAGCGGGCCGATGAAGGAGCCGCCCCTACCGTGCTCCAACCCTCTAAGCAGTCCCTGAATACCGAGAATGATCAGGATAACCGGCCAGAAGTCGGAGAACAGATCACCGATATCGTATGAAACATATCCCAACTGCCGAAGCAGGAACAGAACGCCGATGCCTATAAGGATCAGACCGCCGAACACCTGGCTGGCTACTCGTCTTCTCATCTGCAACTTCTCCTTTGATTTAGTGTGTTCTTCCGTCTTATGAATCCAGTGTACAACAAGCATCCTGCTTCGAACAGCGCCGGGGGATGGAAAGCCGGCTCGGTCCCGGGACCGAGGGTCTGGAAGTTCCTAGAATGAGGCCCTTAGAAGAGGCGGACAGTCGTTATTAGGTGTGAGATCCTGCGATAGAACATCTTGTGAGAAGCAAAAAATGGCGAGTGCAAGGGAGCTACCCCTGCATCGCCACTTCCTGTTGTCGATCTATTGCCCATTATGCGAAAACATATTCTCCTTCACCAATCCGAATGGACTTGCCTTTCAGCCGGGCAGCATCACTTTCAAAAATCACCTGTTTGAACTGGTTCTCGTCCCCTTGCACGAAGTCAAAAAACTTGTCGCCAATCTGAAGGCTGACGGATTTGTCTACAGGCTCCAGGGCGGTCAGGCCAAACAAGCTTCCCCAGTGCCCGGCAGCAGCTGCCGGATCGGACACATGGAAGACTGCTCTTTTCATTTCGGCGTTTCCGGCCGGATGGGGCTGAATAACACCGGAGGCCGTTAAGCGTTCCAATCGTTCATCATCCGAACCTTTCCATTGAATAACGAACGGATAGACCAGTCCTCCAAAATCACCGTCAATCGTCATCATTCGCCACTCGATTAATCTGCCTTTGTTGTCCAGACGCTTGCCGTCCATTATAGGAGACAGGCTCAAGCCCGCCGCTTCCAAAGAAGCGGCCATTTCTTCAATGTCATCGGTCCGGATAACGACTCTGCTCAGAACCTCATGCTCGGGCAATGTGCCGACCGCATCTTTCACCACACGGTTATGCTCCGTCGCCTTTGCCAATTCTAGATTCTCGATGCCCAGAAACTCGATATAGGTCAAGCCAAAGTAGCTTAAGGAATTATGAGTTCCCCAATCCGTATGCGAGCCTCCCCTGAAGGCAATCAAACCATGCTCTCTGAAGATTTCAACCGGCTGGTCCAGATCGTTGACATAATGAACAAGATGATCCCATTTTTTGCTTGCCATTATTTCGCCCCTAACTCCGTTGTCCGCTTAACGGCTGCCAGAACACTTCTCTGCAGGCCGGCAGCGAAATCGCTGTTGTTCAGTTCATACAGGCCGTTAATGCCTACACCGCCGGGTGAGTTGTTGATATCAAGCAGTTGTCTTGGATGTAGTCCGGTGTGCTTCAGCATGGCAACAGCTCCAACGCAGTTTTCCAATGCAACGTTCCACGCCAGTTCCCGCGGCAATCCGGCGAGCACACCGGCATCCGCAAGTGACTCAATGAAGTAATAGATGTAATTCGGTCCAGCCACGCCAAATCCGGTGAAGATGTCAATCAAGGCCTCGTCCAGATATTGAACTTTGCCGAATCCGCCTAGGAAGCCGTCTACCTGCTCCCGATTGGCGTTCGCATTCAGCGCTACCCCGCTGTAGCCGTAACCCGTGTCGGTCAACGTATTGGGAATGACCCGGGCAATTGGACGCTCAGCTCCAAAGAAGCCGGCCAGCTTCTCGATCGTTACACCCGCCACAATCGACACGATTGCGGCGGCGGATGCAGCGGATTTCTGTACAGCTTGTCCCAATGCAGCCAGATTGTCCTGCGGCCGGACCGCAATCACAATCAAGTCTGCCTCAGCCAGAAATTTCTCCTGGGAGCTGTCCGTATTCACTCCATAAGTCTTGTCAAGAAACTGAAGGCGCGCCTCATTGATATCCGTTACGCTAATTCGATCCGCAGATATCGTCTGATTGGATACAATAGCGCGGATGATGGCCTCGGCCATTTGTCCGCCGCCAATAAAGTGAATCCGTTCCTCGATCAACTCAGCCACTTCCTTACTTTAATTGTTGTTCCAAGCCTCAGGCAGAATGAATCCGTCGTACTTTTCGATACCCTTGATGTATTCTTCAAACTCCGGCGACTCGTAAGCTGCTTTCAGGTCTTTGGCCCATTGCGTGTTCTCATCTTTCTTATTGATGGATACGATGATTCTGTGCTGCATTGGCGTATTTTCGATTTTCAGCGCGTCCGTAATCTTTTTACCGGCATTTGCAATGTAATTACCGTTAACGACTCCATAATCAACGTCTTCCAGCGATACGAGGATTTGGGCAGGGTCCAGAATTTTAATATCAATGTTGTACTTGTCCGGCTCCATGCTATTGATGTTAAAGTCCTCTACACCTGCACCCTCTTTAATCTTAACCCAACCAAGTTCTTCCAGAATCCGAAGTGCGCGTTCCTGGTTGACCGGATCATTAGGAACAGCAACGGTAGTGCCGTCTTTAACATCATCGAGTGTGGTGTGCTTCACAGAGTACAGACCTTGCGGCGCTCCCGGCACATAGGCGATTCCAACCATGTCCGCGCCAATTTCTTTATTGATCGCCTCCATGTACGCCGTGCTCTGGAAGATGCTTGCATCAATCGAGCCTTCCTTCATGGCCGGGTTGACCTGCATGTTCTGGGAGAAGGTTTTAATATTAACCTTGTAGCCCTTCTTCTCCAGAATCGGCAGAATCGATTGGCGGAACTGCTCTTCATATGTGCCGACGCCAAATCCAACGGTAATCTCTTTCTTCTCTTCCGTCGCGGCCCCTGAATTTGAGTCTTTACCGCAAGCCGACAACAATGCTACAACCCCGACTAACATAATGAGCAACAACTTTTTCATACTTTTGTCCCCTTTTCTGATACGGATTTTTTCAACTGCAAGAGCGCCTCATCGGTTACGTTAAGCGGGATCGCGCAGTTGGGAGCGAGAATAAAAGGCTGGTCCTTCATCAGTTGCAAGGCTTCCTCGGCCTGCTGCTGAATTTGAGAAATGTCATTTCCCGCAAAAAGAGCATGGTCGACGCCGCCTACCTTGGTTGCGGTCAGAGCCGCATCCAGATCCGGATTTCCTTCGGCTTTCGTGTCCCAACTGATCCCGTCTATCCGGTAATCGTTAAATTTTTCAGGCTGGGAATAAGCTCCGCAAGTATGCAGAACATTTTTCCCGTAGCTCGCAGCTTCAAGTACAATGGAATCATAAGGTCTGGAAAATTCATTAAACATCGCTTCGTCGAACAATCCCGGATGGGCTGTGCCTGTCACCGCGTAGAACAGTCCGTCTGATCCCGCTTGCTTCAGCTCTTGCACATAATCGGCCAAGGTTAATGAAATGGCATGCAGCGCGTGATGCGCCGCCGCTCTGTGCTCCGTGAACACGGATTCCAGAGTGACCGGATGATCAATGCCGAACACCGTTTTGGTCACATACGCGGATCGGCCTACAATAAACAGCAGAACGGTTAATGGTGAAAACACGGTTTGAATTAATGGAGTATCCGGCAGCCCCTGGCGAATCTTCCGCACCGCATCCAGCTGCTCCAATAATGGCGCTGAATCCGCAGCTTTTTTCACATCAAGGTCCCAAAGATTGGCAGCGGCTGGAACAGCGGTTGTCTCCTGTCTGGGAAATACCGTCTGGTAGTCCTTAAAGTCATACTTGTTGCCCCAGGCTTCAGCCAGATACGTTGCTCTCGGGTTGATTTTGACCCAATCCCAATCATATTTTTTGGTAAATGAAATCGTTATCTCCGCCAGATCTTCCGCATTCTGTTCTTTGTCGATGAAATGGCGCCAGCCGCTGACAATCGGACGATCCGCTCTTTCACCGGATAAAATAGCATGAAACCGATCTTGTTTGCTCCATTCACTCACTTGTCATTCTCCTCCCCTAGGTTAATCTCTAATAGCGGCGAATCTTTCTCGCCAATGTGTTGCCAAATGACTGAATGCCCTGGACGAAAATAATCAGGATAATTACGGTGGCAACGACAACAACTGTGTCAAACCGCTGGTATCCATATACGATCGCCAAGTCTCCGACTCCGCCGCCGCCAACCGTTCCAGCCATCGCAGTCGCACCGATCAAACCGATGGTTGCAGTCGTCAAGGACAGAATTAGCGATCCTACGGCCTCGGGTAATAAAAAATACCGGATGACCTGAAACGGTGTTGCCCCCATCGACTCTGCCGCTTCGAGAATTCCCGGGTTTACTTCAAGCAAGGAATTCTCTACCAGCCGCCCGATGTAAGGTGCGATGTAAATAATAAGCGGCACAATCGCTGCGTTCGTCCCAATTGAAGTCTGCACAATGAACCGGGTGAACGGAATAATGGCGACGAGCAATATGATAAATGGCAGGGAGCGGACAATGTTAATCACGGGATTGATTACGGCGTACAGGATTTTGTTCTCCAGCACCCCGCCCGGACGGGTAACAACAAGCAGGATCCCGATAGGTATTCCAATTAACGATCCCACGAACAAGGACATCCCCACCATATACAGGGTATCCACGATCGCTTGCATGAACTGATCAGTTGAAACTGTAGTTGACATCATGCTTCTCCACCTCCTCCACACCGACTCCACTGTTTTTCAGGAAGAACAGAGCCTTGTCCACCTCGGTTGTCTCCCCTTTAACCTGAATAATTACTTTGCCGAGCGTCGTCTCTTCAATCTCGGTCATGTTGGCAAACAGAATATTGACCTCGACATCATAGGAACGAATCAATTTATACAAGATGGGCTCCGAAGCGGCTTGTCCGATAAATTCCAGCTTGTAAATGCCGCTGCCCGGTTCTCTTTTGATTGTTTTTTGCACACTGTCCGTGATGCTGTTCTGAATGACGGTTTTCACAAAATTTTGGGTGGTCAGATGCTTGGGATGTCCAAATACCTCCAGAACACTTCCCTGCTCGATAATCCGTCCTTGCTCCATGACCGCCACCTTGTTGCAAATCTCTTGAATGACCGACATTTCATGGGTGATGATCATGATGGTGATGTTGTATTCGGCATTGATTTTTTTCAACAATTGTAAAATGGAACGCGTCGTCTGCGGGTCCAGCGCGGAAGTCGCTTCATCGCACAGGAGAATGGAAGGGTTCGAGGCTAGCGCTCTGGCAATCCCGACACGCTGCTTCTGTCCGCCTGACAGTTCACTTGGATAGCTGCCCGCCTTGTCGGCCAATCCTACAAAATCCAGCAGCTCCATAACACGCTTGCGGATTTCGTCCTTGCTCTTCTTCGTCAAAACAAGGGGAATGGCCACATTATCAAATACTTTCTTCGATTCAAGCAGGTTGAAATGCTGAAAGATCATCCCGATGTTCTTTTTGGCGGCACGCAATTCTTTAACGCTGTACTCGCCTAAATCATGGCCATCCACGAAAACCTTGCCTTTCGTCGGTTTCTCCAAGTAATTGACGAGACGGATCAATGTGCTCTTTCCTGCACCGCTATAGCCGATAACCCCGAATATATCGCCTTTTTCCACTCTTAGATTAATTTCTTTTAAAGCTTCATTCGAAATCCCTTTGCGGGTATAGGTCTTATGAACATCCTTTAATTCAATCATCGTAATTCCTCCTTCAGCCTCACCAACGCCTGCTCCGCCAACAAAGCGAAATATTGGGCAGCCGGCAACAATGCTTTCTCGTCGACATCAAAACGTGGATGATGAAGCGCATAAGCAGGACCGGTTCCGATATTTACAAAAGCGCCCGGGATCTTCTGCAAGTACAAGGAGAAATCCTCACCTCCCATTTGCGGAGGGATATCATACACCTCATAACCTGCCTGCTGTGCAATCTCTTTAGTAAAATCAGCCCAGTATCCGTCATTTATCGTTGCCGGCGGCCCCGGATACCAATGCAGTTTCGCCTCTGCTCCGGCTGCTGCGGCAATTCCTTCTATAATGCGAGTCATTTTATCCGGAATGATCCGGCGAACCTCTTCATTATGAGTTCGAACGGTGCCCTCCAGCTCAACGATCTCCGGCAGCACATTCCAGGTGAACCCTCCATTGATTCGGGTTACGCTTAGAACAACCGGCTCCCCGGCACTGGTCTGGCGGCTTACAATAGTTTGAAGCGAAGTGATGATTTGTGCCGCCGTTACGATGGCATCCACACCATTCTCCGGTGTTGCAGCATGAGCGCCGGTCCCTTGTACTGTAATCTCAAACCGGTCGACCCCTGCCGTTAAAGCGCCGGTTCTCGTTCCAAATGATCTTGTGGGCAAGTCCGGAGAGTTATGGAGGCCAAATATGGCTGCTACACCATCAAGCCCCCCTGATTCCAGGACACTTTCAGCCCCGTGTCCGGTCTCTTCCGCCGGCTGAAACAGCACTCTGACCGTTCCGGGCAGCTCGGCTTCACGATTTTTCAGCAGGTAGGCGGCACCTAAGATCGTTGCCGTGTGAAAGTCATGACCGCAAGCATGCATTTTCCCTGGAACCTTTGAAGCAAAAGGCAATCCCGTCTGTTCTTCAATCGGAAGGGCGTCGATATCACAGCGTATGGCAACGATCGGCCCCTCCCCGCCTCCGATTTCTGCAATGAGTCCTGTCTTCAAAGGGAGGTCCAGTACACGGATATCGGCATCTGTCAGCCATTTCCGGAGCTTCTCTGTCGTTCTAAACTCTTCATAAGATAATTCAGGCTCAAGATGCAGATTTCGGCGAACCTCAATCAATTGATTGCCTAAAGCTTGTTCAATTTGATCCGGCTGTCTGCTAGACACGGCCTTCCCCCCTCTTTTTATTTCGTTATGATTTGGGTTTCGGAATCGGAGAACAGAGCGGACAAAGCCTGATCGAAATCCCGAATAATATCATCAGCATCCTCTAGTCCTACCGAAATGCGGATTAATCCATCCGTTATCCCGAATTTCAACCGCTCTTCTTGTGGAATTGATGCATGAGTCATCGAAGCCGGATGCTGAACCAGAGTTTCCGGATCTCCCAGGCTGAATGAAATCATCGCCAGTCTCAGCGAGTTGATTAATTTTTTCCCTTCAACTAATCCGCCTTTCACTTCGAAAGAAACAATCCCGCCCATCCCCTTCATTTGCTTTTGCGCCAGTTCATATTGAGGATGCGACGCCAAGCCTGGATAAAAGACTTTGTCGATGAAAGGATGGGACTCGAGGTATTCGGCAATTTTCTGGGCATTGCTGCAATGTCTCTCCACCCGCAGGGCCATAGTCTTCATTCCTCTTAATATCAAGAATGCGTCCCATGCATTTAAATTTTGCCCCAGATCGCCCATCAGCTTCTTTCTCATAAATTGGATGATGTCTTTTTGGCCTACTACAAATCCCGCCAGGACATCTCCGTGACCATTAATATATTTAGTGGCGCTATGTACCACAACGTCGGCCCCGAGCTCCAAAGGCTTCTGCAAGCAGGGACTCATGAAGGTGTTATCGACAATAACGGGGAGCTGATAGGCTTTGCAGGCTTTCGAGATTGCTTCGATATCCAGAACGGTCAACCTCGGATTAGAGGGAGTCTCCAAATAGACAGCCTTCGTATTCGGCTTGATTTTCTCAAGCATTGATTCCGGGTCCGTACAATCGACAAAATCAAACTCTATACCGAACCTGGGCGCCAGCGAGGTCAGGAAACTGTAGGTTCCTCCATACACATCCTTGGTCACCAGAACATGATCGCCTTGCTTCAAGAAACCGAGAAGCGCAATGGAGATGGCCGCCATTCCGCTGGATACGCCCAACGCATCTTCTCCGCCTTCCAGAGCGGCTATCTTCTTCTCCAACGTGCGGGAAGTAGGGTTTCCGTATCTGCCGTAATAGACGCCTTCTTCCTCGCCGGATACTACTGCCGCCGCTGTTTCTGTATCAGGGAACGCATAAGCTACCGCAGGTACGATGCTTTGAGAGATGGCGCCTGTGTGGGGATCAGGAAACTGGTTCTCATGAATAATCTTCGTGTCCAAACTCCATTCTGTCTCCATATCAAACCCCATCCTCTCTGTGTGCCTGAATGCCTTCTATTCTCTCCAATGCTGCGGATAGGCTGCTCAATATATGATCCTGCATCGCTTTCTCAGCTCCGTCTTCGTCTCTGGCGGCTATCTTCTGCAGGATAAGGTTATGTTCTTCATCCGCCTGCTGGTTCCAATCGCCATGCAAGGATACGAACCGGCAATAACGAAGCGCATGGTCTCTTAGTTGATTCAAGATTTTCACAAAGGTCTTAAGCTCGCTTATTTCCGATAAATAATCATGGAATTCAAAGCCATAGGAGACAAAATCCTGGCTCTTGCCCGACTGAAAGGACATCTTCAGATTGCCGATCATAGCCGTTAACTTTTCAATATCTTGCTCAGTGGCATTTTTGGCGGCATTCTTGGCAATATAACCTTCCAGCATGCTGCGAATAAGAAAGATCTCTTTAACCTCTTCCGTTGTCACCGACGCCACTCTCAGTCTTCCGTTCGGAAGCCGGACAAGAAAATCCTCATTCTCCAACCGTTGTATGGCCTCTCTTAGAGGGGTGCGGCTTACTCCAAGCAATTCTGCCAGGTTCTCTTCCTGTACAGCTTCGCCGGGCTTTAGCTCGATATTAATAATTCTCTCTTTCAGGGCTAAGTAAGTATTATCCTTGGATAACCTGCGTGTTCGCATGACAGAACTGTTCATATACCCATCTCCTAGTCAAAAATCTGCTTGTTCCGGCACTAAAAGTATAATTGTATATTTGTATACAATTATTAAATTAGCTTATCCCGAACATTTTCTCAGCTTACGACTATAACCGAACCCTCACATCTGCCCAGCTCATCTCGTAGGGTTAGCCTAATAATACATACAGAAATCGACTCTGTCCATATATCTATGTCACTTTTAATAACATTTTAAAATAAAAATTTCGGATATGACGGGTTAATGATGAATAATTCACTAGTTCGCGTTATGTTATGTAACACATAGTTAACTTCAGATATTCTGCTGTTTGATAATAAACTGCTTGTTCGTGCTTTGCTATGTATATTAAACCATATCACTCGGAATAGTGCAATTTAAAATTAAAAAAAACGGAGCTATCCCGGAGGTTCATCTTTATGACCTCTTGGGATAGCCCCGCTTTTAGCCGTTCTGGACGGCTTGGTTTAATCTTAGAAATACGTTAAGCCTGCGGTTTTTGAGCCGGCTTGGCGATGCCTGTTTGCTTGGAAGCCACTTCATTCTCAGCGGCAAACTCGGCATTAAATTTTTCGTTCGGTGTCTTATAGTTATCCTGAACCTTCGGTTTTTTAGCCACGGTTAGTCACCTCCCTTGCTCTCACCCTCTGCGCCTCGCGCACAGGGGAGTGATCAGAGGCTGTCTGCTGTGCCCCAGTTCGTATTATGTCAAGGTCGGCTGCAATTTATGCGTCAAATGATTTCCTCAAGCATTTCCTGCGAGACGGTGTCATATGCCTGTATGGCTTGGCTGATGCTGTTCAGCATCGCTTCCGTGCATTTACCCTTGCCCCGCTTGATCAATTGAACCTCGACCGATTTCTTGCCCCATTCCCGGTAGACCTGCCGGGTCGTCTTGAAATACAAATCGATCTTGTGTCCCTTGATCGCCGAACCGGTATCGGCAACGACCGCATACCCGTAGCCCGGCACATATAAAATGCTGCCCATCGGCAGAACCTTCGGATCTGCGGCGATGGTGGATACGGCGTTCTTGTCCCTCCGGACTTTGACGCCGGAATAGGTGATCCCGTACTGCGGGTGATTCGGCCGCTTGCCGGTCGACTCATAGCCGGCGGTGTACCCTGTGGCCGTCACTTTCATCGTGCGGATAATCTGCTCCGGCTCCGGCGCGGCAACAGGTATCGAAATTTGCTTGGATGCCGGTTTGGACGCCGTTTTAGGCACGGTCTCGGATGCCGGCTTGACCGGTTTGGCTGATTTTGCTGATTTGGCCGAAGCCGAAGACGATGTTGAAGAAGAAGCCGTCTTCGGCGGCTTGGTATTGCCCGCTCCGGCTGTCGCGGAAGCCGGCCGGGATGCGCCTGCACCGCCGGTCCATGTGGCCGGATCGGTGGAACGGACGGCCACGGAAGCCGCCCGAAGCGGTGCCGTACCGTAAGCCACGACCTTCTCTTCGGACTGGTGTTCAAACACAGTGGCCCGGACTAACTGGACATTCCCTGTCGCCCGGACCGGTATTTCCACAGCCCGCTTCACGGCAGGCACTTGCTGTACCGGAATCGGCGATATATGCGTAGCTACGCTTGCTTCCGCCAACCCGCCGGGAACCGATGCTTCCCTCTTCCCGTTCTCCGGCTTCGTAAACAGAATGATCAACGCTGCCATAAATAGAATGGTTACTGCAACACACCAAGACCTCTGCCATTTGCCCATTTCGTTCGTCATGTTAACCTCCCCCTTATTAGCGAAGGTTTCCCGTTTTCCGAAATTTTATACATCCGGCGGATCGCCCGCCGGATGCGGCATATGACAGAGGTCTTATGGATGAATTACCGGTTGCTGCCGGGAACTCTTTAGAAAATGGCTTTCGAGGAGACTTCCTGAACCAGGCTGCCGATCACTTCGTCCAGCGGCTTGGCTCCGAGGTCGCCCTCTCCCCGCTTGCGGACGGAGACGGAAGCCGAGTTCATTTCGTTCTCGCCGACAATGAACATGTACGGCAGCTTCTCCAGCTGGGCCTCACGGATCTTGTAGCCGAGCTTCTCATTGCGCAGATCGGCTTCGGCGCGGAGGCCCTGCCGGGTCAGCTTGTCGACGACATCCTTGGCATAGTCGTCGAACGCGCTCGACACCGGAATGACCTTCACCTGCTGCGGCGACAGCCACAGCGGCAGGGAGCCTGCGAAGTTCTCCAGCAGGAATGCTACGAAGCGCTCCATAGTGCCGAGAATACCGCGGTGCAGTACAACCGGACGATGCTTCTGTCCGTCGTCTCCGACATATTCCAGCTCAAAGCGTTCCGGCAGCAGGAAGTCGATCTGTACGGTCGAGAGTGTCTCTTCCTTGCCAAGCGCAGTCTTGATCTGCACGTCGAGCTTCGGACCGTAGAACGCTGCTTCGCCTTCGGCTTCGTAGAACGGCAGTCCGGCTTCCTCGACAACCTCGCGGAGCATCCGCTGCGCGGTCTCCCACATTTCGTCGTTCTGGAAGTATTTCTCGGTGTCCTGAGGATCGCGATACGATAGGCGGAAGCGGTATTCATGAATGCCGAAGTCGCGGTACACCCGGTCGATCAGCTCCAGCACGCGGCTGAATTCGCTCTTGATCTGGTCCAGGCGGCAGAAGATATGTGAATCATTCAGCGTCATGGAGCGTACCCGGTGAAGGCCGGTCAAGGCTCCGGACATTTCATAGCGGTGCATGGTGCCAAGCTCCGCGATGCGGATCGGCAGATCCCGGTAGCTGTGCATGCTGCTCTTGTAGACCATCATATGATGCGGACAGTTCATCGGACGCAGCACGAATTCCTCGGTGTCGATTGTCATCTTCGGGAACATATCTTCCTGGTAATGATCCCAGTGGCCGGAGGTCTTGTACAGATCCACGTTGCCAAGAACCGGAGTGTATACATGCTGATAGCCAAGACTGGCTTCGATGTCAACGATATAGCGTTCCAGTATGCTGCGCAGCTTGGCGCCCTTCGGCAGCCAGATTGGCAGGCCCTGGCCGACGAGCTGGTTGAACGTGAAGATTTCAAGCTCCTTGCCGAGCTTGCGGTGGTCGCGCTTCTTCGCTTCCTCCAGCAGATGCAGGTACTCGTCCAGCTGTGCTTTCTTGATCCAGGCGGTTCCGTACACGCGCTGCAGCATCTTGTTCTTGCTGTCGCCGCGCCAGTACGCGCCGGCTACATTCATCAGCTTGAACACCTTGATTTTTCCAGTCGAAGGAACATGCGGCCCCCGGCACAGATCGAAGAATTCGCCCTGCTCGTAAATGGTGATGACGCTGTCCTCGGGCAGGTCCCGGATCAGTTCAAGCTTGTAGGGATCGCCAAGCTCGCCGAAGATGTCCAGCGCTTCCTGACGGCTGACTTCCTTGCGGATAATCGGCAAATTTTCGGAAATGATGCGTTCCATTTCCTTCTCGATCTTCTGGAGATCCTCCGGATTCAGCGGCTGCTCCAGGTCCATATCATAATAAAATCCGTCTTCAATCGTCGGGCCGACGCCCAGCTTCACTTCTTTGGCCCCGTACAGGCGCTTGACGGCCTGTGCCATCAGGTGGGCTGTGCTGTGACGCATAACCTCCAGGCCTTCAGGGGAATCCAGCGTTACGATTTCAACAAGATCTCCTTCATTCAGCTTGGCCGCCAGATCGACGATTACACCGTTCAATTTGCCTGCGGCTGCGTTCTTTCTCAGCCCGCTGCTGATGGAAGCCGCCACATCGTCGATGCTGCTGCCTTCCGCGTACTCACGAACCGATCCGTCCGGTAACTTGATGCTTACTGCCATTTGTTTCTTCCTCCTTGGGTTGATGGTACCTGTCTGTAGCGGCGCTCGCTGCCGCCGGAAGGTTCTGCGGAACGGACAATATCCACGCAACAAAAAACACCCGTCCCGCCAGAGGGACGAGTGTTGATCACCCGTGGTTCCACCCAAATTCAACTCTGTCTCCTCTTAGGGAAACAGAATCCTTGTTCAGCATGGGATAACGGCCATGAGCCGGCGGTTCTTACTGGTTCCCGGCATGCTGCGCTCCGCTTCTTGACGGAGACTGCCTGGAAGGTTCATAACCGCAGCTACAAAGGGGTAAAGCGAAAGCCGGATACCGGAGGGAATTACAGCCGGACGTTCCCTCTCTCTGGACGGACCGAGAAATCGATTCATGTCTTTGTCAACGCTGCTCGCGTGAATAATGTGTAATTATAAGCCGGGCAGCTTCTTCCGTCAAGTCAACTTTCATTTTTTCCGCTGCGAGTGCTTTGCGGCTAGTCGTCACTGTCCCGTGACATACGGCCAGGCAAGCGTCCGGCGCGTTTCAGACTCTCTCGGAGCAAATATTCGATGTGTCCGTTCACGCTCCTGAACTCCTCTCCCGCCCAACGCTCCAGCGCCTCGTACAGCGCGGGATCGATCCGCAGCGGAAAATTCTTCTTGGCCGCCATTGGAGGACCGCCTTAGTACAGCGAGCCCGCGTTGATCACCGGGCTTGCTCCGCGCTCAGATACGATCGCGACCATCAGATTGTTGATCATAGCTGCCTTCCGTTCTTCGTCAAGCTCGACGACGCCGCTCTCTTTCAACTGCTTGATCGCCATATCGACCATGCCCACAGCTCCCTCCACAATAATCTGGCGCGCGGAGAGAATGGCGCTGGCCTGCTGACGCTGAAGCATCGTGCTCGCAATTTCAGTCGAATAGGCAAGATGAGTCAGACGCGCTTCAAGAACCTCAACCCCGGAGATGGTCAGCCGTTCCTGCAGCTCCGTTGCCAGTTCCCCGGCAATCTCCTCCGCATTGGCGCGCAGAGACATGCCCGCTCCGCTGAAGCCATCGTACGGATATTTACTCGCTACGTGGCGAAGCGCTGTTTCGCTCTGTATCTCGACGAACTGCATATACTTGTCAACATCGAACAGAGCCTTGGCGGAGTTTACCACCTTGAACACGACCACCGCAGCAATTTCAATCGGATTGCCCTCGACATCGTTCACCTTCAGCTTGACGCTGTTGAAGTTGCGCACACGCAAAGATACGGTCTTGCGGATGCTGAACGGAATAACCGCCCACAGGCCGCTTTTGGAAATCGTACCTACGTATTGGCCGAAGAACGTGACAACGACGGATTTGTTAGGCTGCACAACTGTTATGCTGGTCAACAGAATACTCGCAATCACAACCAGAATGACAGGCAGCGCCACGTATTCCTGAATGAACAAGTAGACCGCTCCCGCTGTACAGATGGCAATCAGGGTGATGACCCAGAAGCCGTTGATCGGATTAAGCTTTTTTTCTTTCATGAAAGGCACCTCCAAAATTGGATATGTATTTGATATATTTATGATATCACTTTTGGATATAGATGTAAATCTGTTCCCCGAAAAAAATCACTGCCGCCCATCCGCATTCCTTGTACCATTAAACCTATATGAAGCGTCGGCATAAGCCGATGTGTTGCGGGAGGTGAGCAGAATGAGCGTGAAGGAGCAGGTGTTGGAAACCATCAAATCGGCGGGCAAGCCGGTAAGCGCGGGCGAAGTGGAGAAGCTGTCGGGCCTTGACCGCAAGGAGATCGACAAGGCTTTTACCGAGTTGAAAAAGGACAAGGCGATCGTATCCCCCGTCCGCTGCAAATGGGAGGCAGCCGAGTAATCGCACAGCCCCTTGATCAGTCAATCCAGCTAGCCGTAAGCGGTGCTTTACGGCATATCAAACAGCCCGGACCGCTCAGGCCCGGGCTGTTATGCTGTTATCAATATTTAGTTCTGCATTACAAAGTCGCGTTCCACCTTGGCATCCTCACGGTCGAACACCTTCAGGATATCGTATTGCGTGTTGCGCTGAGCCGGAATTTTGCCAGCCTCGCGGATGATCTGCAGAATTTGCTCGATATTGACCTTATGCGTAGCTCCGGCGGAGGATACGACATTCTCCTCGATCATCGTACTGCCGAAGTCGTTGCAGCCGTACTGCAGGGACAGCTTGCCGACCTCCGGTCCCATCGTTACCCAGGACGACTGGAAGTTCTTGATGTTGTCCAGAACAAGCCGGCTGATCGCAACGGTCTTGAGATATTCCTCCGGCGTCTGCCGGGACAGCTTCAGATTCGTATTGTCCGGCTGGAACGTCCAGGAGATGAAGGCCAGGAAGCCCTCGGAGTTATAGTTGTTCCCGATGCACTCGTCCTGCGCGTCACGGACGCGCAGCAGATGCAGGGCCCGTTCCTCCATGCTCTCGCCAAGTCCGATCACCATCGTTGCCGTCGTATTCATGCCAATCCGGTGCGCCGTCTTCATGACGTCCATCCAGTCATGCCAGGAGCCCTTCAGACGGCTGATTTTGCGGCGGGTGCGGTCGTCCAGAATCTCTGCGCCCCCTCCCGGCAGCGAATCGAGGCCGGCGGCGTGAATCTGCCGCAGCGTCTCTTCGAGCGTCAAGCCCGACAATTCTTTCATCTTCATGATCTCTGCCGGCGAGAACGAGTGCATCGTAATCCCCGGGAAGCGCTGCTTGATGCCTTTCAACAGATCCGTATAATAGCTGAACGGCAAATTTGGGTTGGTGCCGCCCTGCATCAGAATCTCGGTTCCATTCACAGCAATCGTCTCACGGATCTTCTCGAAGATCGTTTCATCCGGAAGCACATAGCCCTCCTCGGAGCCCGGTCTGCGGTAAAATGCGCAGAAGCGACAGTACACATCGCAAATATTCGTATAGTTGATATTCCGTCCGATTACAAAGGTCGCCACCGGCTCCGGATGCCAGCGTTTCATGATTACATCCGCGGCGGCGCCCATCTTCTCGATTTCATTGCTCTCAAACAGTCTGACCGTATCTTCAAGCCCCAGGCGTTCGCCCTGCAGCGCTTTGTTCAGAATGGCGTCAATCGCGCTCATCATATCTCCTCCTTTTACAGCCCAAGCCTAAACTCCAGCCTTCCTAACTTTTAATAAAATTTGCATGACAACGAATATGTCCGTGGAATCATGGTAACATATCCGTCCCTGCTTGAAAAATATCTTTTTTTCGCGACCGCTTCTCTTTCAGCTGTAGAAACCAAGGATATACGCCTGACGGCTCCCTTATTGACGACATGCATTTACCGGAAAAATACGCCGGATTTAAGCGCAAAGCTTAGGCATTGTTAGGTTTACAAAAAAACAGAAGCGTCAAATCGACGCTTCTCTTCAGTCCTATTGGCGGTCAGCCGCCCCCCTCACACGATTCGTGATGGCAGACACTCAGCGGACCAGTAGTTAACCTTCGAGGCCGGCTGCGGTCTCGATCTCCGCCCGGGCCGCTTCCAGGGCCTGATCGAGGTCGGAGATCAGGTCGTCAACATGCTCGACGCCGACCGAAAAGCGCAGCAGACGGTCGTCGACGCCGACCGCGTCGCGGATTTCAGCCGGGATATCCGCATGCGTCTGGATAGCCGGGTACGTCATCAGCGACTCAACGCCGCCGAGGCTCTCCGCGAAGGCGATCAGCTTGATATGGCGCAGAATCGGCTCCACATAAGCGGCATTCTTGACCTTGAAGGAGAAAATGCCGGTGTTGCCGCTCGATTGGCGGCGCTGGATCTCATAACCGGGATGATCCGAAAGCCCGGGATGATACACCTCCGCGATCGCCGGATGCTCCTTCAGATGGCGGGCGATGGCCAGCGCATTGCTCTCATGCCGCTCCATCCGCAGCGCCAGCGTCTTCATGCCTCTCATCAGCTGGTAGCTGTCGCTCGGGGACAGCACTGCGCCGATGGAGTTGTGCAAGATCGCCATCTCCTGCGACAGCGCCTCTCCCTTCGTCACGATCAGGCCGGCCAGCACATCGTTGTGTCCGCCAAGATATTTGGTGGCGCTGTGGATAATGATATCGGCGCCAAGCTCAAGCGGCCGCTGGAAGTATGGGGTGAGCAGCGTGTTGTCCACAATCGTCAGCAGGCCGTGGGGCTTGGCCCATGTACAGACCGCTTCGATATCCGTAATCATCATCAGCGGATTCGTCGGCGTCTCGATGAAGACGGCTTTCGTGTTCTCCCTGCGCACCGCTTCCAGCGCTTCAAGATCATTGGTATCCACATACGAAGCAGTGACTCCGAACCTTGACATAATCCGCTCCAGCATCCGGTATGTACCTCCGTACAGATCAAGGGAGACGATGAGATGATCGCCCTGGCTGAAGTAGGCGAAGATCGTCTGCAGAGCGGCCATGCCGGAGCTGCAAGCAAAAGCAACGTCGCCGGATTCCAGCTCGGCGGCTGCACACTCAAGTACCGAGCGCGTAGGGTTCTTGGTCCGGATATAATCGAAGCCGGTGCTCTGTCCCAGGCGCGGATGCCGGAACGCTGTGGATTGGTAGATCGGATAATTCACTGCGCCGGTGGCCGGATCCTCCTGGGAGCCGATTTGGGCGAGCCTGCTTTCAATTCTGAGCTTGTCGTTCATGGTTATTTCCTCCCGAATGTTCATGCGGGTCAGGCATCCCGACGTCAAAGACCCTCAGCCTGTCTGCATATGATGGTTTAGGTTATTGCCTAATTGAAGCCATTGCCAATTGCGGTTGTCAGATCATCGGTCCGATGTCGTAGGGTGTCTCCTGGTAGACGTAGTAATTCAGCCAGTTGGAGAACAGCAGGTTCGCGTGGGCCCGCCATACCGCCGGCGGCGTCCGGTTTGGATCGTCATTTGGAAAATAATGCTTCGGCAGCGCTATCTCCATCCCCTTGGCGATGTCCCGCTCGTACTCCCCTTTAAGTGAGAAGGGGTCGTACTCGGAATGCCCCGTTACGAAGATCTGGCGGCCGTCGCGCGTGGCGACCAAGTAGATGCCGGCTTCGTCCGATTCCGCCAAAATCTGCAGATCCGGAGAGTTCTCGATATCCTCGCGGGAGATATCCGTATGCCGGGAATGCGGCACATGGAACAGCTCATCAAAGCCGCGCAGCAGCTTCGTATTCGGCGCCAATACATTATGCGGGAACACTCCGAAGCATTTGTCGGGAAGTCCGATTTTGCGAACTCCGAAATGATAGTACAATCCCGCCTGGGCCGCCCAACATATATGCATCGTCGAGGTTACGTTATCCTTGCTCCACTCGAAGATGCGCTGCAATTCCTCCCAGTAGTTCACGTCCTCGAATTCCATCTGCTCCACCGGCGCGCCGGTAATAATCAATCCGTCCAGACGGCGGTCTGCAATTTCATCGAACGTTTTGTAGAAGCTCTTCAGATGCTCGGCTGAGGTATTCTTCGAGGTGTGGGTGCTCGGGTGAAGCAGCGTCACATCGACTTGAAGAGGCGAGTTGCCTACCAGACGCAGCAGTTGGGTCTCTGTCGTCTCTTTCGTCGGCATCAGATTCAGTATGGCAATCCGAAGGGGGCGTATATCCTGGTGAAAGGCCTGGCTTTCATCCATGACGAATATATTTTCCCCGGATAAAATCTCTTTGGCTGGCAGGCTGTCCGGAATCTTGATAGGCACTCTAGGTCACTCCTTCATCATGTTGACAAAATTTACAAAATAAAAACCTTTCCCGCACAAACGAGAAAGGTCATATGTATACACCTATGATTCTCTCTCATCTGCCAGAGTCACGCATTCCAGACAATTGCTGCTGGATACGTCTCTGCAAGAATTAGCACCGTGCGTTTACCGCCGGTTGCCGGGTTTCATCGGGCCAGTCCCTCCACCTGCTCTTGATAAGATCGGTTCATATTCAGTTCAAATTCTTATTATTCAATATAAGTGATGAACCTTATCTCGTCAAGTCCATATACTGGTGTTGCGGCTTCGAATATAACAACAATTTTGCTTGAAAGAGCCTACCTCCGGCGTTATACTGAACAAGGGTTTTGAGCAGGACTGACAGGTATCGACTTATTCTGAGAATACAAGAGGTGAGATGAAGAATGGAAGGCGACCCGAGTAAGCGGCACAATGCCGATCAGGAACAACCGTACAGGAGTAACATCAGCTTGCCGGCGGCGGGAGCGCTTCTTCTTCATGCCTTCGGAATTTAAGCGGCCTCTTTGTGTGCAGAACTGCCGGCCAAGCTGATGTCTTCCTTGTGCTTTCTTAAGCATATCCCTGGGCAAGATAGGGAAAGAAGGAGTGAATCAGATGAAAATCCGGCTGGTCAACGCAGGCGTATTTACGCCTGTAGACGATATTGAAGCAACCCTTGCTCCGCCGGCGGAAGGATTCTACTGGATCGACGCCGATGTGGATGATCTGGGACTGTTGCAACCCTTGTTCAATCTGCATGATCTGGCCGTGGAGGACTGCCTCAGCGATGAGGAACAACGGCCCAAAATCGAAATTTATGAATCCCATTATTTTATTGTGGTGAACAGCATCCGTTTTGACGACGAGGAGATTTTCCTCCGGGCGTTGAATATTTTCCTGGGACGGCACTTTATCATTACCGTCACGAAGCAGAAAATCCACGAGCTGCGCGCCGTGAAGCCGATTCTGTGGGAACAGGAAGTCAGCGAGCCCGACCGTTTCCTCTACCTGCTCATCGACCTTGTCGTGGACAATTATTTCGCCGTCGGCGACCGGATCGAAGCGCGGATCGAGAAGCTGGAAGAGGATATCCTGATGCATACCAAGAAGAGTCATCTTAGCGAAATCATCGGTCTGCGAAGCGAAATTCTGTGGCTGAAGAAGATGCTCGGCCCGCAGAAGGAAGTCGTCAACACCCTGAACAAAAAAGATCTCCGCCTGATCGACGATCAGCTGCAGAAATATTTTAGCGACATCTACGAGAACGCCGTGAAAATCTCCGAAACATTTGAAACCTACCGCGATCTGATGGGCAACTTGCGCGAAGCCTATCAGTCCAGTATCGCCAACCGGGCGAATGAAATCATGCGGGTGTTCACGGCGATTACGACGATATTCATGCCCCTCACCGTCATAACCGGCATCTACGGGATGAACTTCGAGAACATCCCCGAGATCCATACGAAATACGGCTACTACGGCGTTATCGGCGTTATGGTTGCGCTGGGCTGCGGGATGCTCTATATATTCCGCAAAAAAGAATGGCTGTAGTCCAAATACACATCATCCATTAGGAGAACGGCTGGGCCTCCCGCATTTTTGCGGGAGGCTTTTTGTTCGGTTGGCAACTGCCTCAATGATGGCTGTAACCTCCATGTTGAGCGTGACTCCGTAATGGCAGCAGGCTCCATGTTGACCCAAGCACCGTAATGGCCGCGGCTTCAATGACAGCCTACACTTCAAATAGCCGCAGCTCACCTCGTATACCTTGGCCCTTGTCCGGTTATGCTGGACGCCCTTTATCTCCGCCGGCCTTAGCTCCGCCTTCATGACGGTGTGCATCGTTCTCCTGGCGGAAGCGGATCCGGAGCAGCCGAAGGCGTTCATAATACGGCTCAAGCCCTCCGGCCGGGGCGAACTGCTCCCCGTATACCTTGTGCAGAACTGGCTTCAGCAGCAGATCGCCAAGCTCCCGGTACGCTTCCCAAGCGTTCTTCTGATCTTCAGGCGCCATCTCCGAGAGCTCCCGGTCGATCAGCGGATCGACTCTGTACCCTTCCTTGTCAAGCTCCTCGACGGTTTCCAGAACTTCCCGGCGGGTGCAGGCCCCGCGCTCCTTAAGCTCTTCCATGCCGAGGCCGTCAGCCATGCCCTGCAAGATCAGCCTCCGCAGCCTTAAACGGTCAAGCTGCTTCCGATATTTAATCTCCTTCTGCTTGTACAGCCAGGATACGTAGGCCTGTTCTTCAATCTTTCCCGCCACCCAGCTCAACGGAAATTCATGGCTTCGTTCGGCTGCCGAGGTAATGCCCAGAATCTCCTCGCCGTACTGAGCCGCCTTCGCATCGCCCACGCCGGGAATCTGCAGCAGCTCTTCCATCGTTCGCGGAAGGTAAGCACTGAGCAGCCGCAGCAGCCGGTTGCTTGCCAGCAAATACGGAGCCTTCCGTTCCGCCGACGACTGCCGTCTTCTCCAGGTGCACAGCTCCTCATGCACCGTCTCATTTCCGTACAGCTCGCTGTAATACTGTAGCTTCAACTGCTCCTGATTCCGGGCCGTCGCGTGCTCTTCTTCGTGAAAAGCTCCGTCGATAAGCGCCCGGTAGCCTTCCGCCATCTTCACGGCGAGCTGGTGCCGGTACACGCCAAGCAGCTCATTCCATGAGCTGCCTTCAAACCAGAGGGAGTCGGCTTGGTCCTCGCCTGCGACAAACTCCCGCCACCCCAGACTCCAGATGCCCTCTTCCTCGCCAATCCATACCTGGGCGTGGCCTCCTGAGGCCTCGTCCGCCGCTTTATACAGCCGGTTCATAAATACGATTTGCATTGCATTCCCGCCTTTGCCAATAATTTAGGGTCACAGTATGCTCGCCAAAGCCGGAGCGAACACAGAAGCATCCGCCGCTTAAGGATAACTCGGAGCAGATTGCGTCCGAACGCAAAAAAGCGCCTCTCCCACGTAATTTCGTGAAAGAGGCGCTTCCTCTTTGGTTCCGCTATACTATTCATCCATACAATACCATATTTATCGGAACAGTCAATCCCTTTTACGCAAAGAATGAGTTCTATACTCCCGCGAGCGCCAGCTTCGCCAGTCCTACGGCCCCGGCGAGTCCCGCGTTGTCTCCAAGCTGCGGAGGAACAACATAGCTCTCGATATCAGCGGCGAGCGCGGCATGTGACACATAGCCGTTCAAGAGCTCCTGCAGCTTCGAACGGATCAGCGGGAACAGCTGGCTCTGCTTCATTACGCCCCCGCCCATCACAATCTTCTGCGGAGACAGGATCAGCACGTAGTTCATCAGCGCGTGGGCGAGATAATGAGCCTCCATCTCCCAGGCGGGATGCCCGGGCTCAAGCTCGGCCGCAGGCTTGCCCCAGCGCTTGCCGATCGCCGGTCCAGCCGCGAGTCCTTCCAGGCAGTCTCCGTGATAAGGACAGAAGCCCTCGTATCGATCCTCCGGATGACGGCGGACGAAGATATGTCCCATCTCCGGATGGGACAGGCCATGAATCAGACGGCCGCCAACGACAGCGCCTGCTCCGATCCCGGTGCCGACCGTAATATACAGGCAGCTATCGAGCTCTTGCGCAGCTCCCCAGGTATATTCGCCAAGCGCCGCGCCATTGACGTCAGTGTCAAAACCGATCGGCACGTTCAGCACCTCGGACACCGCGCCTACCAGATTAAATCCTCCCCAATGTGGCTTGGGAGTCGTCGTTACATAGCCGTAAGTCGGGCTTCCCTTAACCGGATCGATCGGCCCGAACGAGCCAATGCCAATCGCTTCAACCGGCTTGCCACTAAAATAATCAAACACCTGCTTCATTGTTTCCTCAGGGGTTGTAGTGGGAAAGCTTGCACGTTCAAGAATGGTCCCATCCTCCAAGCCCAAACCGTATACAAACTTCGTTCCCCCTGCTTCAATCGCGCCCAATACTTTCATTATCCGTGTCCCTCCTGATTCGGGCATACGCTTTCAAACCCGGTTAATCCCATTTCCCACTCCATTATACTAAGAGGCCAAGTGATATGACAAGCGGTTGACATACATTGTTTTGGAGACCGGAAATTGCCGAGAAGTCGATGGATTATGGTGTCCACCCTGGCGCATGGCGCCTATTAGTCTAATCGAAAAAAAGCGCACCACTGCGGGTTGTCCCGCGGCGGTGCGTTCTTGAACTTTCATCAGATACAGAGTATCACCTGGCAACAGGCAACAGTAAGCTCAGCCTTCATGATCCTTCCTGATCTTCTCCGGCAATCCGGAATGCCTTCAGGCAAAAGGATCGACCTCTCCCGAATCGTCCCCGGGAAACACAATCTCCACAATGCCCTGTTCGTCGGCTTCCTCTTCCTTGGCCGCTGCAATCAGATACATCAGGCTGCCGAACTCCAGCTCCTCGAACTTTCTGGAGGCCGATTCCCGCTGAATTTCCCACAAGCACTCCGTCAGCGTACAAGCAAGCGGCACATCGCAGCGGATCTCAGCCAGCTCCCGGGAGAGATGCAGCATATCAAGATCGGCCTCGATCTTGGCGCGAACTCCTTTCGGCAGTTGGTCCAGATTCTCGATCACGCCATCCACTGTGCTGTATTCGGCCAGCAGCTTAAGCGCCGTCTTCTCGCCGATTCCCTTGACGCCGGGATAATTGTCGCTCGTATCGCCCATGAAGCCTTTGAGATCGACAATCTGGGAAGGTGTCAGGCCTTTTTCCTCTAACAGCACCTGAGGGTCATAGACCTTGTAGTTGGAACGGCCTTTCTTCATAATTACGACGCGGACCCGGTCAGTGACCAACTGCAGCATGTCGTGATCGCCGGTCAGAATCAGCACCTCGGACTCCTCGCTGAAGCAGGATGCAAGCGTGCCGATGCAGTCATCCGCCTCAAAGCCAGGGATGCCGATGTTCGGAACACCAAGCTCGGCAATCACTTCCTTTGCCAGATCGAACTGCGGAAGCATTTCGAGAGGCGGCTCTGCGCGGTTCGATTTGTAGAGGGCGAATTTTTCCGTCCGGAACGTGCTTTTACCCATATCCCAGCAGCACACCACATGGGAAGGCTCGAATTCGGCAACGGCGTCGAAGAAATATTGCAGCATGCCGTACACCGCATTCGTTGGCAGCCCCGCCTTCGTCTTGCGGATATATCCGCCGTATGCGGTAGCGTAATAGGCCCGGAATAGCAGCGCCATTCCGTCCACAATCAGGATGCGCCCTTTGTTCACTTCAGTCACTCCAACCTCAGTCACTTCAACTTCTCCCCCTCTCTACTTGCGTCTCCAGTTCTCCTCATACAACTCTTCCTTGAAGCCCACCGTCACCTTATCTCCCGAGATCACGACCGGACGCTTGATCAGCATGCCGTTCGATGCCAGCAGTTCGAGCTGCTCCTGCTCGCTTAGGGTAGGCAGTTTGTCCTTCAGATTCTCCCGCTTGTAGACATCTCCGCTCGTATTAAAAAATTTCTTCAGCTCAAGCCCGCTTAATTCCACAAGCTTTCTCAGCTCATCCACACCGGGCGGCTGCTCGGCGATATGGCGAAGCTCCAGCTCATGCCCGTTCTCCCGCAGCCATTTCACCGCCTTGCGGCAGGTGCCGCAATTCGGGTAATGATACACAATCAATTGGCTCATCGTTCGGCCTTCTCCTTTATATCAGGTAATCTCTTCCCCCGGCATTTCATACTTTTACTCACTCATGGCCCGCATCTGCTTCTCATCTTCAAGCCCACGGATGCTTCAAGCTTCGTTTAGCCGAATCATCCTCAAGCTTCGTTTACCCGAAGCCTTTCTTCGAGCGCAAGCATATCCTGCGGCAGCGGAGCCTCGAATGTCATTCGGGTGCGAAGCACCGGATGCGTGAACGACAGCCGCGCCGCATGCAGCGCCTGCCGGCCGATATAATCGTCCAGCTCCGCCACCCGCGCAAGCTCGGCCGCCGCATCGGGACCGCTTCCGTGACGATCATCTTCGTACAGCGGGTGCCGGTACATCCGGTCGCCGATCAGCGGATGGCCGATCGAGGTCATATGCACCCGGATCTGGTGGGTGCGCCCGGTGAGCAGCTTGAGCTCCACCAGCGAAGCAGTCCCGAACCGCTCCTTCACCTCATAGCGGGTCAGTGACGGATAGCCGCTTGGCGTAACGATACGCCGGTGCGGCTCGGCCGGGTCCCGGTCGATCGGCCCGTCGATCTCGCCCTGCTCCAGCAAGGGAACCCCATGCACGATCGCCGCATAGATTTTGTCCACGCCGCCAACCGGCATCTGCTCCGAGATATACTGGTGGCTGTACGCATTTTTGGCGATTGCTAGGACGCCCGAGGTCTCCTGGTCCAGCCGGTGAATGGGCCGGAAGCGGTAACGGTCCCCTCGCTGTGCCCAGTAATGAACCACTCCATTGGCCAACGTGCCGGTATAATGGCCATGGGTGGGATGCACGATCATGCCGGCCGGCTTGTTGACAACAAGCAGATGGTCATCCTCATACAGGATGTCGAACGGAATCGGCTCCGGCAGAATATCCTCCGAGACCTCCGTCTCCATCCGGATTTCCACCAGGTCTCCGGCCCGGACATGCACGCTGATGTAGACCCGTTCTCCGTTCAGAGTAATACCCCGTTCGGTAAGCTTAAGACGGGACAGCAGCTTGCGCGAAATGTCCATCCGCTTCTGCAGAACGGTCTTCAGCAGCATGCCGTCGTCCGCATCCGGAACGATATAAGATAACGGCGGGTAATAAGTTGTCATATCAGCCCCGGAACACCTTCGCTCCCCGGATATATTCGATGTCCGACTGCCCGAGCCGCGTGTTGACCGTCCGGGCCAGTGCGAAGAAATAATCCGACAGCCTGTTCAGATAGACGACTGCCTCACCGTTGATCTCCGTGGTCCGCCCAAGCGTAACAGTCCGGCGTTCCGCCCTCCGGCATACCGTTCGGCATACGTGAATCACAGCGGCTGCCTCGCTTCCACCAGGCAGAATGAAGCGCTCGATCGGCGGATTCTCTTCCTGAAGCTGATCAATCCAGCGTTCCAGCCGCTCCGTCATTTCACCGGTTACCTTGTATTTGGACTCATCCAGGCTTACATATGCCAGATCCGAGCCGCAGTCGAACAGCTCATGCTGGATCTCCAGCAGCTGCTCCGCCAAATCAGCCAGAGCTTCTCCCTGGAGCAGGCTTCTCGCCTGTCCGACAAAACCGTTCAGTTCGTCAATGGTGCCGTACGCCTCGACCCGGATATCATCCTTCCAGGCCCGGCCTCCAATAACCGAGGTTTCGCCTTTATCCCCGCTGCGCGTGTAGATTGCCACTGTCATACCTCCCGGCTGCTAAAATGTCATGTATCTCTACTGTACCATAATCACTGGCGCTTGTAAGGCCGCCTGTTCTTTCCAGACTCATGTTCCTCTCTATGACCGCGCAAAAAAGAGGGCCGCAACCGCAAGGCCCCCTCCATTCCCCCTACTTCCGGGTGGAACGCATCTTCATATACTCATTGATCTTCAGATCCAGCTTGCTGCTGATCTCCACGACATTGTCCGAGGTAAATGACTTCTCCTGCATAAATAACTGCTCCATCCGGCTGCGAAGAATGAAAATCTCCTCTTCAAGGGAAGGGCGTTTCGAAATGGTGTCATCCCTGGCGGAAGCTTTCCCGCTCTCGGGGTTGCGGTTTCCGCCTAAAGACCATAGGTAGTATTCGGTACGTAGCACCTTCATCCCCCCTATCAAGTAGTGCGGAACGCTTAGGCACAGATCGATTGCAGGTCAAAATTATAATCTGTATACACAGTTAAATTATACCATATATCGAGACATTCTGCTATCTTTTTTATCAATTAGTTCCAAAAAAGGTTGACATTTTACGCATTATTCCGTTCCCGACGCAGCTGCATGACGAACGCGCCAATTCGTTCAAGCGCTTCGTTCAGCTGGCTGACGGATGTAGCATAGGAACAGCGTAAATATCCCTCGCCCCCTAGTCCGAACACACTTCCGGGAACGGCGGCCACCCGGTATTCCCGGAGCAGACGCTGAGCAAATTCATCGGACGTGAGTCCCGTCCCCGCAATGCTCGGGAATGCGTAGAATGCGCCTTGCGGCTCATGGCATTCTAGGCCCGCCTCACGCAGTCCCTTCACGATCAGGCGGCGACGTTGATTGTAGGAATCCACCATACGGTCCTTCTCTTCCATGCCGTTCGTCAGCGCTTCAAGCGCAGCGACCTGCCCCATGGAAGGCGCGCACATAACCGTATACTGATGGATCTTGAGCATTGCCGCGATCAAATCGGGATGCCCGCAGGCATAGCCCATACGCCAGCCCGTCATAGCGAATGCCTTGGAGAAGCCGCTGACCAGAATGGTGCGGTCCATCATGCCGGGCAGGGAAGCAAAGCTGACGTGGTTAGCCCCGTAAGTCAGCTCGGCGTATATTTCGTCGGAAATGACGATCAGGTCATGCTTCTCAACCACTTTGGCGATCGGCTCCCAATCCTCCCGGCTCATAATCGCACCTGTCGGATTGCTCGGATAACAGAGAATCAGAATTTTCGAGCGCGGAGTAATCTTCGCTTCAAGCCCCTCTGCCGTCAGCTTGAAATGGTCCTTGCCGAAGGTCTCGATGCCCACAGGAATTCCGCCCCCGATCGACGTGATCGGAGAATAGGAAATATAGCACGGCTCGGGAATCAGAATCTCGTCGCCCGGCGCGATAAGGGCGCGGAGTGCCAGATCAATCGCCTCGCTCCCGCCAACCGTCGCGATAATCTGATTGCCCGGATCATAGGACAAGCCGAACCGGTCATGGAGATAACCCGCGATGCCCTCCCGGAGCTCCGGCATCCCCGCATTGGAGGTATAGCCGGTGAAGCCGCGCTCCAGCGAGTATACGCAAGCTTCCCGGACATGCCAAGGTGTCTTGAAATCGGGCTCGCCCACACCCAAAGAGATGATATCCTTACTGCCGGCGGCCATGTCAAAAAATCTGCGGATGCCGGACGGTTGAATCTGCTGGACAAGCGGAGACAGATAGGAAGACATCGGTCTGCTCCGGTCTTCGGCCTGCTGCGGTTTATTCGTTATCATATCGTCTCATCTCTTCCTTTACGGGGAGATCATCAGTCGGTTATCTTCTTCGTGATCTTCGAAAATGATCCCGTCTTGTTTATATTTTTTGAGTGTAAAATTCGTCTTGGTCGACAGTACGGAATCAATCGGCGAGAGCTTCTCGGAGACGAAATTCGCCACTTCCCGCAGATTCCGGCCCTCCACTTCCACCAGAAGGTCGAAGGCGCCAGACATCAGGTAGACCGATTTCACCTGGGGGTACATATAAATGCGTTCGGCAATTCCTTCAAATCCGCGGCCGCGCTCGGGCGTAATCTGCACCTCGATCAGCGCAGTCACCCGTTCGTCGTCCACTTTATCCCAATTAACAACAGTCGCATACTTCACGATTACATGCTCCTGCTCCATCTGCTCAATCGCGGATTTGACTTCATCCACCTGGACTCCGAGGAGCGTCGCCATAAGCTCGGGTGTTCTTCTTGCGTCTTCCTTAAGGAGCTCCAGCACCTTCCGCTTCAACTCGTTCATCTGTTCCATCTCTTCCCTCCGGGATCTCGCATTGGAACGTCCTTGGTGCTTCCCGGGCGTCCCGCGAATGAATTTGCTTCAAATGAGTTTATTAATAATATGACACGAAAAAGTCAGATCTGCAAACAAAAACGCCGACCACTTCTACCCTTTTTATCGTCAGGTGTGGTCCACCCGTCCACAAGGAATTGGCATACCCGCATCCTTCACCACGCCCCCGAGCAGTCCTTTTCCACAAAAAAATCGGCACCCGTATACTGTACGGATGCCGATGCCGCTTTGCCCGTTCAAAGGGCATTTGCTTCTTTTGGGAGAGGACGGGTTACATATAGTAAGGATGCTGAGTGTCGTTCTGGCGGCGGAACGCGTCCTGGGAAGCGCCGAAGGACGCTGCTCCGCCCGTTTTTTGCTGAATGAACTGCTGGGTCTGCTGATAGGTCTGATGCGCGCTCTGGATCTCTTTATCCACGTCCTGACGGAGCGCCTTGGAAGGGGTCTGGTACATATTCATCTGCTTCATCTGCGTATACAGGTCGCCCTGAAGACGCAGGGTGTCCATCGTCAGATCATTAAAGACGCGGCGGACGGAGGGGCAGTTCGATTCGGTGGCGGCAGTCGTATACTCCCGGACCGTCCGTTTCAGATCGGCCAGAATCACATTCAGCAGATCGTCGTCCTGCATAAAAGAGTTGCTGTTCTGTGCGTACAATTGGGTTACCTCCTCATAGTGTGGAAAATGACGTACTGTCCCCGAGGTTATTGGGGCTGTGTAGGCGCGTATTCCTGATGCTGTTGCAGCAGCTGAATCAGCATGCCCATATGATGGGTATGGGTCTGAACTTGCTGTTGACACAGCTGGCGGACCGTCTGGTTCTGCGTAACGCCGGCGGTGGCCGCATACTGCTTGATCAGCATCTCTTCATTGGAGATGGAATCCGAGATATACGCCAGTTCTTTGCCGGATAAAGGTTGCATTTGATTCGATTGCATCATGTTCATTCCTTTCAGGGTGAATGTCCAATCCTGCTTAGTATGCAACCGGAACGCCTGCCTTATGTGCAGATTTTCGCAAGTACGCTTGCCGCATTTTTGGCTGTGCGGCCGCATAAACGTGATCTTCCCCACTGATACTACGGATTCCAGCAGACTAAAGGAGCGATTGTCATGAATTTGATCAGCGGAAGCACCCCCTGGCCATTCACGCTGCCGGAAGCGCCCGCTTACCCTGTGCTTGAGGAAGAGCTGAGCTGCGAGTGCCTTATTATCGGCGGCGGAATGGGCGGCGCAGCCGCTGCCTATCGCCTGTCCCGTGCCGGTGTTGACACCGTGCTGATCGATAAGCGAAAGGTCGCCGAAGGCAGCACCCATGCCAACACGGGACTGCTGCAGGTAATGAGCGACAAGTCGCTGACTGCGTGCATGAATACCTTCGGCCGGCAGCAGGGGCTGCTGTTCTACAGGCTCTGCCGGCAGGCCGTTGACGATATTCTCGCCCTGCCGGATGATCTAGATATCGATCCCCATATTTACCCGCGTCCCAGTCTGTATTATGCTTCCTCGAAAGATGATGTCGGAGCGCTTAAGAGCGAGTACGATACATTGATTCAGAGCGGCTTTCCCTTCGAGTGGTGGGAGGAAAAAGAAATGGCTGCGCATTTCTCCTTCGCCAAGCCTGCCGCCATATACGGCAGTAACGACGCGGAGGCTAATACTTACCGGATGGTGCACAGCATGATCGCCAAAGCGGCGGAACGCGGAGCCCGAATCTATGAGCGCACCGAAGCGCTTCACTGCGATTATGGAAGCGAAGACGTGATCTGTTACACCCGCCACGGCAAAATCAGGGCGAAGCGGGTCATATTCGCGCTCGGCTATGAGACCCAGGAGTGGAAAAAAGACCGGGGAGCCGAGCTCATCAATACTTATGCCATCGTGACTCCTCCGCTCAAAATCCAGCTAAAGTGGCATGAACGGGCCTTAATCTGGGAGACGGCCAGGCCTTATCTGTACTTCCGGCTGACGCCCGATAACCGGATTGTGGCAGGTGGCCGGGACGAGCCGTTGACCGATCCGGAGCGGCGGGAGAGCCGAGTCATCTCGCAGTGCAGCGAGCTGATGAACGAAGTCGTGAAGCTCTTCCCGGAGACCGCGGGTATCCGGCCTGAATATCAATGGGGAGCCGTCTTCGGCACTACCCATGACGGACTGCCGCTGATCGGTTCTCATCCCCGATTCCCCCGATGCTTCTTTGTGGAAGGCTACGGAGGGAACGGAACCGTCTACAGCATGATTGCCGCCCGGCTGCTGGAGGACGAGCTGGCCGGCCGATCTACTCAAGGGCTTGAACTGTTCTCGCTGACGCGTACGGCGAAGCCATCGCCATAGGCAAGGCGGTCCTGGCCCGCCCTGATGACGACGCTAACGCAAATAAAGCTTGGGCTATTACAGCTCAAGCTTTATTTGTGCTGCGAGGCACGCCTGCAGCAATGTATTTTTTGAAACACGAGTGAAGCAAATTATGGATTGGCTTTAACAAACTCAGCGGATTTGATACCGGCTTGACGGCCGAAAATAATAATCTCCGCGACGGAGTTGCCGCCGATCCGGTTTTGCCCGTGCAGACCGCCCGTTACTTCACCTGCCGCGAACAGCCCGGGAATCGGCTGGCCTGCTTTGTTCAGAACTTCCGTGTTCGTGTTGATCTTCACGCCGCCCATCGTGTAGTGAATGCCGGGGCCGATCTTAATCGCGTAATACGGAGCGGCGGACAAATCATTGTCCATCCCTGTCGTTCTGCCAAACTCTGTGTCCTTCTTGCTCTTTACGCTAGCATTCCATGTGTCCAGAGTCGTCTTAAGCTGGTCAGCCGGAACATTCATGGCCTGCGCCAGAGCTTCGATCGTATCTCCCTTGAGAACGAAGCCCATTTTTTCATACTGCTCAATCGCTTTGGCTCTGGATTTGACGCCGGAATCGAATACGAGATAAGCCGATTTCTCGGGAAGCGAATTAATTGCTGCCGTTACCTTGTCGCGGGTATCCAGCTCGTTAACGAAACGCTTGGCTTCACTGGACACAAGGATGGCTCCCTCTCCGCGCACCGCTTCGCCGATCAGATACGATTTCTCCTGCTGTACCGTCGGATGAACCTGGATCTGGTCCATATCGACGGTCGTTCCGCCAAGCGCCTCAATCATCTTGATGCCGTCGCCGGTGCTGCCAATCTGGTTCGTCGTCACATAGCCTTCCAGATCGGGTCTGACTTCGGCGATCATTTCCTTGTTGGCACCGAATCCGCCTGTTGTAACAACAACTGCGCTGCCCGCTATCGTCTTTTCATCCGCCTGATTGAAGAGAACCTTCACGCCGGTCACTTTGCCATCCTGTTGTGTGATTTCTTTCACATCAGCATTCACAAAAACTGGAATGCCTTGCTCCTGCACATTCTTCGTCAATCCTTTGACGAGATACTGCCCGACTGCGGAACCGTCTTCCGGACGATGCGTGCGCTTCTCGTTCATGCCGCCCGTTATCGTGATATTGTTCAGCCGGATGCCGATGGAATCCAGCCAGTCGATCGCAGCCGCGGAATTGTCCACGAAGAAACGGAGCATCGCCTTGTCGTTCGTACCGTGTCCGCCTTTTAAGGTCTCTTCATAGAAGAGATCATTGCTGTCTTCGATGCCTTGCTCTTTCTGGAACTTCGTCTCGGAAGCGTTCATCCCGGACGAGGATTTAGTAGTATTCCCACCAGCCACCGGCATTTTCTCGAAAATAACCGGGTTCGCGCCGGCAGCTTTCGCTTCGAGCGCTGCTGTCATTCCGGCCCCGCCTGCGCCGACAATGATAATATCGTATTTGTCCTTCAACTGGTCAATCGGCGTATAGCTTGTTTCGGACGCGCCGGATACCGCTTCGGTCTTCTCCGCTCCGCTGCTGGCCGTGGCCGTACTCTCAGGACTTGCGCTTTCCTTGGCGCTGCTGTTCGTGCTGCTGCCGCATCCCGCGATTACGAGCATAACCGAAAGAATGAGGATGAGCGCTGTCGCTGTTCTCTTTTTCATGTTCATGATGAGACCTGCCCCCTTGTGCATTATTTCACAACAATCATAGGGGCAATGGCACTGTTCGTGGAAGCTTAAGAAATTAAAGAAACTATTAAGTAACTAAAGTAAGTGCTATAAATACCGGTTCATGCGTTCCTGGCCATCAGAACTTACCGAATACATGTAAACCGGTCGGCCGACCGCCCCATAGCCGATCTCCATCTGAAGCACGCCTGCCTCAGTCAGAAACGCCAAATATTTCCGGACGGAAATGCGCGATATCGGAACTCTCAAGGTAATGTCTTCAGTGGAAAATGCCGGGTCCTCCAGCGCCAATATGGTGCTCCATATACTCTCCAGCGTGCCTTCGGCAAGACCTTTGGGGAGCTGCTCCGGCTGTCTCCCTTCTTCCGCGGCAGCCGCTGAATAACGCAGCAGCTTGTCCAGCTGCTCCTGGCTGAGATGCTCCCTGTGCTTCATCAGCAAGTGTTTCTCCCTGTATGCGGCAAGCGCCGCCTGAAAACGGGCGAACTCAAACGGTTTGATCAAATAGTCGACAGCGCCAAATTGCAGCGCTTTGCGAATGCTGGCATTGTCGCTCGCTGCCGAGATCACCATAATATCAACCGTGCTTCCCTGCTCCCGAAGCATCGACAGAAGCTGCAGCCCGTTGGTATGCGGAATATAGATATCCAGCAGAATAAGGTCGATTTTCTTCACGGCAAGCATCCGGCCAGCCTCGCTGCCCGAAGCTGCCCAGTCCGCGAACTCGAAGCCCGGCACCTGCTCCAGGTAATGGCGGTTGAACTTGGCCACCATCGGATCATCCTCAACGATCAGCACTTGAATGTTCATACAGTTTCCTCATCCTTTACAGCATATGGAACCTCAACGTCAAACGCAGTTCCCGGCCTTCCGTCATCCCTCAGCCGAATCCGGCCATGCAGCTTCTCCACGCTTGTCTTGACCAGATACAATCCGATTCCCCGGTGTTCCCCTTTGGTGGAGAATCCCTGAGTGAACACCCGTTCACGCAGCGCTTCCGGAATGCCGGGCCCGCTGTCCCATACGGAGCAGATCAACTGCTTGCAGTCCTCATCGTAATCAAAAGCAAGCTCAATCTCCCGTATGCACTGTTCCTCCAGTGCATCCATGGCGTTGTCCAGCAAATTCCCGACAATCGTGATCAGCTCATGCATGTCGCCAGTATCGGCGGATTCCGGCAAATAGCTGTCCTCCGCCAGCAGCAGCTGGATTCCCGCCTCACGGGCGCGGCTGAGCTTCCCTAGCAGAAATCCCGCCATAACCGGATCCTTGATCCGGCTCGTAATCTGTCCGATTTCCTGCTGATAGTTGCTGACCGTTCCGGAGATATACTGCCTCAGATCGTCGTACAGCCCCATATGCACCATGCCCATGATAACATGCAGCTTGTTCATGAACTCATGCGCACCGGCCCGCAGCGCATCCGCATATACGGAAATGCCGGAGAGCCTTTCGGCCAGCACGGCAAGCTCAGTCTTGTCCCTGAATGTGGCGATGGCCCCGGCGATTTCGCCATCCACTCGAATCGGCACACTGCTTGACAGCACGGTGATGCCGTTCAGCTCCAGAAGCTGATCCCTCTTCGCTTCACCGGTCGCCAGCACCTGCTCCAGATGCAGCTCAGGCCAGTATTCCCCGATATGCCGGGACATGACGCCGCCCGTTATCCCCGCCGTTCCCAGCAGCCGTTCCGCTTCCACATTGATCATCGTAATCCGGGCTTCATGATCTACGGCAATGATGCCTTCGCGTACGGACTGGAGCATCGCGCTGCGTTCTTCCAGCAGCCGGGTGATGTCCGTAGGCTCGAAGCCCAGCATCATGTTCTTGATTTTTCTGGCCAGAACGATGGCGCCGCCGGCTCCCAGCAGAGCGCCGGACAGCAGAATCGCAATGATCGTCCAATCGTTCCGCCGTACGAGCCGGTGAACCCGTTCCAGCGAGACTCCCACCACGACTGCCCCGACCTGCTTGCCCTTCTCATTATATACTGGCACAAAAGACCGCACCGATTTGCCCAGCATGCCTTCGCCCTCGGAGACGCTCTCCTCCCCGCGAAGCGCTGCCTCCTGTCCTCCGCCGGCAAAGGGCTTGCCGATCAGGGAAGGATCGGGATGCGAGAAACGGATGCTGTCCATATCGATCACGACCACGAACAAAATATCATTGCTGCCCGTAATTTGGGAGGTATAGGCCTGAATCTCCCGGCTTCGGCCTTGACTCAGCCCCTCGGCCACCATGGGCATTAGAGCGACCGTCCTTGCAACAGCGTTCGCCTTCTCCTCCAGCGCATGTCTGGTCTGCGGTATAATCTGGTTTCTGAAAATCACATACAGCACTAACAGTACGAGCATCACAACCGCAGATACCATAACAGCAACCCGCGTCCTCAGCCCGTAGCCTTTCTTCTTCCCCAACGGTCCGGTTTCCCCCATTCCTGCCCCTGCTTATCCAGCGGGGTTTCTGCCGCCGTCCTCCTGCCTGAGTCTGCGCCGCAGAAACAGCCAGCTTCCAATCGGCGCTGCCCCAAGTCCCAGCATAAGCAGCGTGATCGTTCGCGGAGAGGCGCTTATCGACAATATGCCTATATAGATCAAAGTACCCGTCAAGCGTCCGGTCATCAGCGAAAGCTCACGCAATACAATCAGCTCGACGCGCCTGTTGGCGCTGTCCTCATTTTCGCCCATCAGATCAAAGCTTGTCGAGACCATTGGCAGCATGTACAGCGGAATGAAGAGGGAGGTTCCGATCCCCATCAGCAGCAGGGTAACATAGCTGACCTTCCAGAGCAGCGGCACAATTACGGCGATGAGCAGGAATGCCCCAGAGAGCATTCCTGCGGAGCGGAACCTCGGCTTCAGCCATTTGCCGGCCGCCCAGAAGCTGAAGAGCGATACCGCCGAAGTAATCAGTGTGAATTGCCCGAGCCGGCTCTCCTCCTTGGCCGCCAGGTATACCAGGAGGCCGATCAGGAAAGAGAACACGCCTTCCCGGAGTCCTTGGAACAAGAGTGCAGCTGATGTCTGTCGCCATTTCCGGCTGTCTTTGAGCCTGCGCCACGGCTCCACCCACTGGTATTCACCAGAGGTTTTCCGCTTCTTCAGAAAGAAGCTGAGAACCGCAGCGGCGGCATAAATGCAGAGCGAAAGGATGAAGACAATCCGGTAGCCCAGGCTGCCATGCATGGCCGAAATCAGCCGGCCGGATACCCACGGGCCCACAATCCCGGTCAGGGAACCCAGCAGCCCCACCCATCCGTTGAAGGCGTCCCGGCTGTCGCGGTCCGTAATTTCGAAGTACACGATGTTGAACGCCAGCCAGAACAATCCCGAAGCGATGCCAAGCAGGATACCGAGCGGCCAAATATATTGGACGGCTCTTGATCCCAGCCACAACACGGCCAGATAAAAAAGGCCCGAAACGGCGATACCAAGCCGCAGGGCGTTCATTTTGTTATGCTCTTTCACCCATTTGCCCGCCACCCAGAAGCTCAGGCCCAGGGCAAGCTGCTGGGCGACGGTGAACCATCCGATCATGGCGAAATCCTGACGGCTCTTCCACAAATAGACGTTCAGAAAGGTTCCCGACAGCGCTCCCGACAGCACAAACAATGCGTTGACCGCCAGCAGCAGCGCCGCCTGGCCCCGCAGCGTCGAAGCCTTCATGGTATTCCTCCTTAAGCGCTTGAGGCATGTCCTAAAGGATAACATACCCCAAACCGAAGGATCTAAGCTTCGCGCGGGAATGATTTTTATTAACGTAGGCCGCCGATGTTCCGGACCCACTGCTCCCGGTCTTCCTCTGACAGCGTATGCTGAACCTGGAAGCAGGAAGGACACACATACATGTTAAGCTTGAACGGCGCGTTCAGCACCGGGATTCCGAGCACATTAGGAACCGAAGGGCGGAAGCCTTGAGGCTCCACCGTTCCGGCAAGCAGCATATACTCATGGCACTGCGGGCACTCGGGAACCTCCGCCTGCTCGTCCAGAATCGCCGAAGCTGTAGTGTCGTATCGTTCCAGATCGTATTGATCGCGGAAAGCTTCCAGTTGGTTATACACGGGAACTACGCCGTCCTGCTCGTCCTCTCCCCACAAGGAATTATGATCATGATCGTGTTCATGCTCATCGTCTTCCTCTTCCTCCAGATCATCGTCCAGATCATCCCGGCTGATGCTTACAGTCCGGTAGGCACTGAGCTCATTATTGCAGTGCGGGCAATATTCCTCCGGGCCGATTTCCTCGTCCCATACGATCTCCGTATGGCACCAAGGACAAATGGTTGTCTCCATATTGATATTCTCCTTTGTCAGTTCATCATCAGATAGATTGTCCCTGGCGCCAGGAACGGAAAGCCGAAAATGAACAGCACGCGCTCCGGTAATTTCATACTTGCCGACCGTTCCCTTGTTAAGCGCCAGGATTGTATTGTCTATATTTGTTACAGTATCGCAGTTCCGATTACATAAGACAGCGAAGCGGATATCAGCATTGCCGTCAGACCTACCGCACGGTTATCCGCCGCGATTTCCTTGTCGATGGACATGAAGGGGGTCAGAAACTCGAACATGAGATAAGCCGCAAGCAGCAGTACAAAACCGACCAGCGACCACTTCATCGTCTCGTAAATGGAAGAGCCCGACTGAATGCTGAAACGCATGACGTTGCAGAGGCCGAATATTTTGCCGCCTGTCGCCATGGATACCGCCACGTTCCCCTTCCGGATCTCCTCCCAGCAGTTATACCGGGTCACCATTTCAAAGAGCCACAGAAAGACAATCAGCTCCAGAACAGCAACCGCGAAATAGCCGATCACGCTTCCCAGCGGGTGGTTCAGCATGGCGTCTACCGTGTGCTCCATAGATCATTACCTTCTTTCCGCCGGGAGGCCAAAACTATTCCAGCTCCGCTACCGTCACGCCCGCCCCGCCTTCATTATAGTTACCCAGGCGATAGTTCTTGACATGTCTGTGCTTGCGGAGGTATTCCTGGATGCCCGTTCTCAGGACGCCCGTTCCTTTGCCGTGAATGATATAAATTTGGCCAAGATTGCCGAGAAAGGCCTCGTCGATAAAACGGTCTGTCTCGATGAGCGCTTCCTCCAGATTGGCTCCGCGCAGATCCAGCTCGCTGCGGATATTGTCATCCCGCGTCCGCTTGACGGTGGTTGCCTGCCGGAGCGGCTTCGGCGCCGCCGGCTTGGCGGCGGACAGCAGCTCCAGATCGTCCAGACTTACCTTCATCTTCATAATGCCGAGCTGCACGATGGCTTCCTTGCTGCCGCTCAGCTCCACGACATGCCCCTTCTGGTTCAGGCTGTGCACCGCGACCTCGTCGCCGGGGCCGATCTGGCGTGCCGCTTTCGCCTTGCCGGAGCGTGCCGGCTCTTTCTTTCTTGGAGCAGGCTGCGCCTCGTCGAGGCGGCGGCGGGCTTCGATCAGCTTATGCTCCTTGACGGAAGCCCCCTCTTCCATCGCCAGCTGCCTGAGATCGGCGATAATCTGCTCGGCCTCTTTGCGGGCCTTGTCGACGACGGCGGCGGCTTCCTTCTCCGCCTTCTCCAGCCATTTGTCCCGCTGGCCTTCCAGCTTCTCGAGCTCGCGTTGCTGGCGGCTCCGGAATTCTTCGGCTTCCTTCCGGAGGCTCTCGGCTCGCTCGCGCTCATTCTCGGCACCGAGACGGTTCTCTTCGAGCGAAGCGATCATATGCTCGACGCGGAGATCCTCTTCTTTGACCTCGCCACGGGCATGCTCCAGGATATTGCCGGGGAGACCGAGCCTTTCGGCAATTGCGAAGGCGTTGCTTCGTCCCGGAACGCCGACCAGCAGCCGGTAGGTTGGCCGCAGACTCTGTACATCAAATTCCATGCTGGCGTTGATGACGCCTTTGCGTTCATACGCGTAAGCCTTCAGCTCGCTGTAGTGCGTCGTAGCTACCATCCGGCTTCCCGTACGGTGGATATGCTCCAGAATGGCAATCGCCAGCGCAGAGCCTTCCGCCGGGTCGGTTCCGGCCCCGACCTCGTCGAGCAGCACCAGACTTTTGGGCGTCATCCGCTTCAGAATGGATATAATATTGGTCATGTGGCTCGAGAAGGTACTGAGGCTCTGCTCAATGCTCTGCTCATCGCCGATATCAGCGTAAATCGCGTCGAACACGCACATCTGGCTGCCTTCCTCGGCGGGAATGAACAGGCCGGACATGGACATGAGGCTCAAGAGTCCAATCGTCTTCAACGTTACGGTCTTGCCGCCCGTATTCGGACCGGTCACAAGAATCGTGCTGTATTGATTGCCGATTTCCACGTCCAGCGGAACGACATTTTCCAAGGGAATCAGCGGATGTCTTCCTTTGCGCAGCTTCAAATAACCCCGGTCATTCATTCGCGGCTGGGACGCCTTCATCTCCCGGGCCAGCCGGGCTTTGGCGAAAATAAAATCAAGCTGGGCCAGAATATCAACATCGTAGGCCGTCTCTTCGGCTATTTCGCCGACCAGGGCGGTCAGCTTGCTGAGGATAATCTCGATCTCGCGTTCTTCGCGCAGGCGCGTCTCCCGCAGCTTGTTGTTCATGGCTACTATGGCCTCGGGCTCTATAAACAGTGTCGCACCGGACCCCGACTGGTCATGGACAATCCCGCCGAAATGCGAGCGGTACTCGGCCTTGACCGGGATAACGAAGCGGTCGCCGCGGATCGTGACCAGCTGATCCTGAAGCATCTTGGCCACGGAGGACGAGCGGATCATGGAATCCAGCTTCTCCCGGATTCGGGTCTCGCCATTTCTCAGCTCGCGGCGGATGGAGGCCAGCTCAGTGCTCGCCGTATCCAGCACCTCCGCGTTCTCGTCGATGGCCGCCCGGATTGCATCCTCGACCGGCTTCTGCTCCGAGAGCAGGTCCGCAAGATCGAACAGCATCGGGATCTTCTCTTCCTCGTGCATGGCGGCGATAAAGCGTTTGATCCGCCGCCCGCCCGCAATCGTATTGCCTACGGCGAGCAGCTCATGCGTTCCGAGCATCCCGCCGATCGACGCCCGCTTCAGCGCAGGCTTGATATCAACGATCCCGCCGAAGGACGGAATGCCCTTCAGCCGGTCGACCGTGGACGCCTCGTCCGTCGCCTGCAGCAGCAATTTGACCGCTTCAAAGTCTCCGGAGGGCTTCAGGCTGTCGGCCATGAACGTGCCCATCGGAGTCTGGGTGTACTGCACCAATTTATTTAAAATCTTACGATATTCCAGCGTATGCAGGATCTTCTCGTCCAATTACAGTCACAACTCCCTTCATCTAAAAAACATTATACCCAAACTGCCGCATTTTCGCTATTTGGGGGTCTTTTGCCAACATAACAAGACAGGTTTCTGTGTACAATACAGGGGCACGTATACTTGAGGTAACAGCAAAGGAGGCCTTTCAGTGAGATTTTTGGGTCATGTCGTCCGGTTCATCGTGTCCGCGCTGGTTCTGCTTGTCGTAGGCTGGATCGTACCGAACTTCACCATCGGCGGCTTTTGGAGCGCTCTGATGCTCGCCTTGGTCATCGCGCTTCTCGGCTGGGTTGTTGAAGGCATATTTGGCAAGAAGACGACGCCGTTCGGCCGCGGTATCGTCGGCTTTATCGTCAGCGCCCTTGTCATCTGGCTAGCACAGTTTATCGTCGCAGGAGTCAGCGTATCGATCATCGGGGCCATTCTGGCCGCGCTGGTCATCGGGATCATCGATCTGTTCCTGCCGGTTCCCACACCGTTCGACGCCGCCAAGTAATATGGATCAAGGCAAAAGCCGCCCGGCATGATATGCGAACGGGCGGCTTTTTGCCGAATCGGATATGAGCAAGTGGTCAGGCCGGCTTTTTTTCCTCACAAATAATAACCTGGTTCTTGCCGCTGCGCTTCGCGAGATACAGGGCGTCGTCCGTCTTGCGGAACAGAAGCTCCTTGCCGCTGCGGATGTAGTAGGAGCACAGACCAATGCTGATCGTAATCGGCTTGTCTCCCGCATAGTGATGCTCCATCGATGCAATGGCAAGGCGAAGCTCCTCAACAAGCGCAAAGGCTTCGGCCGGGCTCCTGTCCGTAAAGATGATCGCGAACTCTTCCCCCCCGTATCTGGCGGCAAAATCATTAAGACCGATCTTCTCCGAAATTTTGGCCGCAACTTCCTTCAGGACGATATCGCCGATCCAATGGCCATACGTATCGTTAACCTGCTTGAAGTTGTCGATATCCAGAAGAGCCAGCTGCAGCCGCAGCCCGTTCGTCTCACACTGTTCGAGCAGCGAGTCCAGATATTCATGAAACGTTTTATGATTGTACAGACCCGTAAGGGCATCTATTTTGAGCAGCTTGTCGGCAATCGCCCGATCGACCAGCAGCCCCTGCTCCGATTGGGTCAACTGCTCCAGATGCTCGCTCGTTTCATGGGCTCTCACAATAATACCGAGTCCCATTACGACAAAGCCTCCAAAAATAACCTCCATCAGCAGAAAGTCAAGCAGAGGTTTGCCGAGATGAATTCGTTCCAGTGCAAAATAAATGGCGGCATAGATCAGGGAATTCAGCCCTCCGATAATGAAGAGCAGCCGGCGGTTAAAATATATAAGCGAAGCCATGAGAGGCATCATCAGCGACATCTGGGCTCCGTCAACGAACGGTTCGGCGATGAAATACAGCAAATAGGATACAATGAATCCGCATACGACAACAGCCTGCTGCTGATATTTCAGCTTCGCGCGCTGCCAGACCTCGCCTGCAATCAAGCAGATCAGAACGATAAAATAACAGATAAAGACGAGTGTCCTGTTCATGTCGGAGACGGCAAATTCATGCGCCAGTTTGAGCTGAAGGCGCACGCTAAGAATCTGGCCAGCAAGTATAATGCCGGCCAGCGTCCAGTATACATTTAATATTCTTCGGTGCCAGACCTCCGAATTCAGCAAACCAACAGCTCCGCTAATATGAATCCCCTACTTCTAAGCTTGATTTTCATAATCACAAGTCTAATTATTGTAATTTATTATAATGAATTAAAAGCTTTTTTGCATCCGCTTTTTCCGGAATAAGGGTCTGGAATGAGCGTTTTTTGATTGCTTTTGATTGATTTAGAAGGGCTGCGATGCAAAAGCTGGAGGATCTGGAAGCAGATATGCTGATTACACCGCCTCAGCTGTCGCCGATATGCCGCAGCATACCGCAACATGCCGCAACAAAAAGACAGCACTCCGCCATACAAGCGATCGTGCTGCCTGAAATCGGTAAAGTCTACTCCCCTTATTGTGCCGCCTTACGAAGTTCGTCGGCCCAGCGGGGTCAGCTGTCTTGCTCGATCAGTTGAATCCACTCGTTGTACTCAATTTGCAGCTTGGCATACTCCGCCTGAAGCTTCTGATGTTCCTGCGTTACGCGGTCCAGCTCATTCTGCCGGAGCTCAAACTCCGCTTGAAGCAGCCGGAGCTGTCCTTGGGCCATCTCGTAGCTCTGGCCGATCTCCTCTACTTGCCGGAGAGCGTCGCCGCGTTCGCTGCTCAGCGATTCACGGACGCGCTCGCCTTCCTCAGCCTCCTGCTGCCACAGTTCGAGCTCCTCGCGCAGCTTCGCCTCGGTCTCGCTCCACTGCTGCTGGGCATTCTTCAGTTCCTCGAACTTCGCTCTCCAGGAATCGCCGTACTGCTTCGCTTCGTTCAGCTGCTCCTGCTGAAGCTCCGTGGTGGAAGCGGCCTCCCGCGCTGCTTCCGACAGTTCTTCGAGCCGGAGCGCGGCTTCCTCCGCTTCCTCTTCCAGAAGGCGGCAGCGTTCCTGCAGCCGTTCGCCATCCTGCAGCACCTCGTCGTACTGCCCGATCATATCCTCGTACCGCTCCTGCAGCGACTCGAGCGCGCTTGCAGCTTCATCCCGTCCGGCACGGAGCGAGTCCACCGCATCCTCCGCCTGCTGCCGCAAGGAAGCTTCGCTCTCCATGGCAGCGGTGAGCTCTTCGCACCGGACGACAAGTCCGGCAAGCTCCCGCCGGGCCGCCTCCAGCTTCTCTTCGGATTCCAGGAGGCCGGTCTCCAGCAAGCCGATTTCATCCTGCCGCGAGACGGCAAGCTTCATCCATTCGGCATGCTCGGCCGACATCTTCGCCAGCTCCTCCTGCGATTGCTGAAGCAGCCGGGTGGCCGCCTCCAGCGACTCTCGAAGCCCATCTGTCTGGCTGCTCGCCTGCTCGTAGGACAGTCGCAGCTCTGCAAGCTCCTGCTGCAGCGTTTCGGCCAGACCGCTGACCGACTGCAGCTCCTCACTAAGCTGCTCCTCGCGCAGCTTCAATTCATCATGCTGCGCCTGAAGCACGGTGCGGGCCTCGCGCTCCGATTTGAAGCCCGCTTCTTCGGCCCGCAGCCTGGATTGAAGCTGCGAGACTGTTCCGCGCAGCTCGCCGATCTGCTTCTCCGAATCCTGAATGCTCAGCTTGTGGCGGTTCTCCTGATTGCCAAGGCTCTGTCTGAGATCCTTGTTCTTCGCCAGCTCCCGCTGCAGCGCTTCGCGTTCGCGGCCAAGCTCCTTCTCGAGAGCGGAGGTCGCTTCGGTCATCTGCACGGTCAGAGACGCTCTGGTGTCGGCGAGCTCCAGGGTCAACCGGGACTTCGTATCCGCCAGCTCCTGCTCCAGTTGGCTCTTCACCCCCGCCAGCTCGGCGGCATGCGCTTCCAGCTCTGCCCCATGCGCCGTCCGGAGCTCTTCCAGTTCTGCTCCGTACGTTGTGCGGAGCTCTTCCAGCTCCGCCCCATGCGCCGTTCTGAGCTCTTCCAGCTCTGCTGCATGCGCTGTCCGGAGCACTTCCAGCTCTGCTGCATGTGCCGTGCGAAGCTCCTCCAGTTCCCGGCTGCGGGCAGCCGTCAGCTCCTCGACCTGCTGCTTCCTTAGCGCCTCCGCCTGCTCCAGCTCTTTCAGGAGGCTATTCCGCACTTCCGCAAGCCCGCGCTCATGCTCCGCGCGCAGCTCCAGCATCTCCTCGGAGCGGCGGCCCAGCTCCTCCTCCAGCTCGTGCCGGATCGCTGCGGCACTCTCCTCCGCCTGACGGAGAAGCTCTGCATGAGCCGAGCGCTCCTGCTCCCGCTCCTCCAGGTGGCGGACGCGTTCCGCCTCGGTCTCTGCCAGGAGGCGGGATCTCTCTTCTTCCGCAGCCGCCAGAATGCGCGCCTTCTCTTCGCCCGCCGCTGCCAGGAGACGGGACCGCTCTTCCTCGGCCGCTGCCAGGAGGCCAGCCTTCTCTTCCTTGAAAGAGGCGGATGACTTCTCCAGCTTCTCCTGCTGAAGCTTCTGGCTCTCGACGAGGCGTGCCACCTCGGCGCGCAGCTCGCTGCGCTCGCCCGTCAGCATGTTCAGCTCGTTCCTCAAATCCTGGGCCTGAATCGCCTGCTCGGCCATATGAACGGCCGCCAATACGGCAATTCGCGGTGTATCAAGACGTGTATGGGATTTCGAAATCGTCCGCATATGCTCATCCACATAGCGGGCAACCTGTTTCATATATTCAGTACTGCTTCCAACCAGTTTATAGGAAGTGCCGTAAATCTCCACGGCGACACGGGTCCGGTCCATTGCCACAGTTGTGCCCTCCTTTGTCAGTATGCGGATTCTAGGCTGTATCATAGTCTCTATTGTAGCTTCATTAAGGTGCAATAAGCAAAATTCCCATTCCCTTATCCCCCGGCCCACTTCCACCTTAATAGAAAATAAGCCGCGGCGAATCCAGGTTTCTAATTGGATTCGCTGCGGCTTTGCGCAATTCCTGCTACTTTCTCAAGTTCGCGCCAAAAGTTTGCTGGAGCGCTTCAAGCACCTTGCCGTGAGCCTCCGAGGCCTCTTCGTCGGTCAGCGTATGCTCGGTGTGACGGTACAGCAGGGAGATAGCGACGCTCTTCTTGCCGCTCTCCATTTTGCCGCCCGTATAGACGTCAAAGATTTGCGTGGACTGAAGCAGGCTGCCTCCGTTCTCCCGGATAGTCTCCAGCAGGCGGCTGGCGGGAATCTCCGAATCGACGACAATCGCAATGTCGCGCTCGATTCCCGGGAAACGCGGAAGCTCCTGGAATTGAATAGACGTCCGGGCCGCCTGATACAGCGGCTCCAGCACAATTTCAGCTGCGTAGGTATCTTCCAAATCCTGCTTCCGCTGAAGTTCGGGGTGAATCTGTCCAAGCGTTCCCAGCTTGACTCGCCCTGCTGCCGTGTTCAGGTACAGGGAAGCGGAACGTCCGGGATGATAGCCTTCAGGGGCGTCGCCCTCGAACACAACTTCACGCTCCAGCCCCAAATAAGCGAACACGGATTCCAGCGCACCTTTCAGATCGAAGAAGTCGACCGGCTCAGCCGCAATGTTCCACTGCTTCGCGGCGCGGCTGCCCGTCAGCAGAAGACCAAGCGTCTGGAATTCGCGCGGCTGACGAGTCAGCTGCTCTTCCTCCGTCACGAACACGCTGCCGATTTCGAACAGCGCCAGATCGCTCTGGCGGCGTTTTGCATTGTATTCGGCGATATCCAGCAGCTGCGGAATCAGGCTGGTGCGCAGCACACTGCGGTCTTCGCTCATCGGCATCGCCAGCTTCACAGCATGGCCGGCGCCCGTGAGAGCCGTGAACAAGGTGCTCCGTTCCGGCTGGATGAAGGAATAGCCCATCACTTCCTGATAGCCCCCATCCGCCAGCAGTCTTCTCAGGCCGCGGCGAAGCGCCTGCGCCCGGTTCAGGCCGCCCGGTGTCGTCGGACCTTCGATCGGCGTGGTCGGGATGTTGTCGTAGCCGTACAGGCGGGCAACCTCCTCGAACAGATCAACCTCCAGGGTGACATCACCGCGGCGGGTCGGCACGCAGACCTCAAGCAGCCCCTGCTCCGCGTCGCCGCAGGAGAAATGCAGCCGGGCGAACAGCGTCTTCACTTCCAGCAGCGACAGATCTGTGCCGAGCCGGCTGTTCAGCTTATCGAGGGACAGCTTGATGATACGATTTGGAACGTCAGCCGTCCCGGCCTGCACGATGCCAGCATGGATGGTGCCGCCCGCGTAGCGGCTAAGCAGTGCAGCGGCCCGGTTAAGTGCAGGGATGACGGAGTGCGGATCGACTTCCTTCTCGAACCGCAGCGAGGCTTCCGAGCGGAGGCCAAGCTGACGGGACGTTCTGCGGACCGTGCCGCCATCGAAGCGGGCGGATTCCAGTACGATATTGACCGTCGCATCGGTCACCTCGGAGTTAAGACCGCCCATGACACCTGCAAGGGCTACAGCTTTAGTGCTGTCGGCGATGACCAGCATATGCGGCTCAAGCTTGCGTTCCTGTCCGTCCAGAGTAGTCAGAATCTCTCCCTCGTGGGCAAGACGGACCCGAAGTGTTCCGCCTTCCAGCCGGTCGGCGTCAAAAGCGTGCAGCGGTTGACCGTACTCCAGCATGACGTAGTTCGTAATATCCACGATGTTGTTGATCGGGCGCACGCCTGCGGCCATCAGACGGTTCTGCATCCAGAGCGGGGACGGAGCCGGCTTCACATTCGCAATGTAGCGGGCGGTGTAATGCTTGCAGTGTTCCTCATTCTCAATGCTGACGGAGACGGCATCGGCTGCCGGTCCGGTAATTTCAATGATATCCCGCTCCGGTTTCGGCAGAGTAAGCTCGCGTCCCAGAATGGCGCTGGTCTCGTAAGCTGCCCCGATCATGCTGAGACAGTCGGAACGGTTCGGAGTCAGATCGAATTCCAGAATCTCGTCGTTCAGTCCAAGAACCTTGGTGATGTCCTGGCCGATTTCCGTATCTTCGGGAAGCACCAGAATGCCTTCTTGCAGCTCCTTCGGCAGCAGCTTGTCATTCAAGCCCAGCTCTTTGGCGGAGCAGATCATGCCTTGAGACAAGACGCCGCGCAGCTTCGCTTTCTTGATCTCGAGCCCCGGAAGCTTGGCGCCCACAAGAGCGACGGGAACCTTCTGGCCCGCAGCCACGTTCTTCGCGCCGCAGACGATCTGCAGATCCTCGCCCTGTCCGGCGTCCACGATACAGACGTTCAGCTTATCCGCATCAGGATGCTTCTCCTTCGATTTGACGAATCCGGTCACAATCCCGGACAGTCCCTTGTTGCGGCGCTCCACGCCGTCGATTTCAATACCCGCATCCGTAATACGTTCCGCCAGTTCTTCGGCGGCGATGCCTTCCAGCGATATATAATCGGCCAGCCAGCCGGTCGATACTTTCATGTCCGCTCACTTCCTTATTTATTGTTCATTTTCGATGAAAAAGGCGTTATACCCCTCTGAACTGCTTGACGAAGCCCATGTCGTTCAGGTAGAAATTCCGGATATCGTCAATGCCGTATTTCAGCATCGCGATCCGCTCCGCACCCATGCCGAAGGCGAAACCGCTGTACTTCTCGGGATCGTAGCCGCCCATTTCCAGCACACGCGGATGAACCATGCCCGCGCCAAGAATTTCCAGCCAGCCGGATTGCTTGCACAGCCGGCAGCCGTGTCCGCCGCATTTGAAGCAGCTGACGTCAACCTCAACACTCGGCTCGGTGAACGGGAAGAAGCTCGGACGCAGGCGGATGCCCGTGTTCGGACCGAACATTTCCTTCACGAACTGCTGCAATGTACCCTTCAGGTCGCTCATCCGGATATTCGGTCCGATCACCAGACCTTCGATCTGGTGGAACTGGAACGAATGGGTGGCGTCGTCGTCGTCGCGGCGGAATACCCGTCCGGGGCAAATGATTTTGACCGGAACTTCACCCTTCATTGCCTGCATGGTGCGGACCTGTACCGGAGAGGTCTGGGTGCGCATAAGCAGCTCTTCCGTCAGATAGAAGGAATCCTGCATGTCGCGGGCCGGATGGTTCTTCGGCAGATTCAGCGCCTCAAAGTTGAAGTAATCCGTCTCTACCTCCGGGCCTTCCGCCACATGGTAGCCCATCCCTACGAAGATGTCCTCGATCTCCTGGATGACCCGGGTCAGCGGATGAATGCCGCCCTGCGGCAGCTTGCGTCCGGGAAGCGTAACATCGACCTTCTCCGCTTGCAGACGCGCCAGCGTCTCCTGCTCCTGGAAGGCCTCCTGCTTGCGGGCAATAATCTCTTCGATTGCGCCCCGTACCGTGTTGGCCACCTGCCCGATCACCGGGCGATCCTCTGCGCTGAGCGCTCCCATGCCGCGGAGAACCTCGGTCAGCTCCCCTTTCTTGCCGAGATATTTCACCCGCAGATCATTCAGCGTCCCTGGGTCCTGCACTGTCTGCAGCTTCGCCAGCGCTTCATTCTTCAATGCTTCAAGCTTTTCCTTCATGGCTTGCAACAGCCTCCTTTACTTCATTGGTATAATTCCGATTACTTTTTGGGGGACCCCCCGCATGATATTTCCCCCAAAAGTGACGTGATGCTTCGAAGCGAATTCCGATTACTTTTTGGGGGACCCCCCCCCCATGAAAACACTCGTGAACCCGTGCATTTTCACACAAAAAAAGCCTTTTCTCCCATAAGGGACGAAAAGACCGCGGTACCACCCTTGTTAAGCCAAAAGCTCCGCTTCCTCCGGCACGCCGAAGAACACGGAATCCTAGTGACTCACTCTACGCAGAAATAACGGTCTGCGGCCGGTATCCTCTACTGGGTAAGGGGCCAAGCGGCCCTAACGTTCAAGGAACTGCTCCGGAGCGAACTTCGGCAGCCCGTTATGCCCGGCTACGCTCTCAATCTTCGGCGTATCCTCCCTGTGGGTCAGGCGCTGCGTACTCTTCTCCATCGTCGCGTTGGTTATGGTCAGGCTCTGTAACATCTTTTTATTATATGCAATGCGCATTTTTTTGGCAAGGGCAGGCGTTAGTTTAGCGATAACAAGAAAAAATGGGTCGCGATTCCATAAAACATTAAGCGAACTCTCAGATACATCTCATTTTCTATTAAGGCAACGCTCAGTTAGCTTTGCTACTTTAAGATAAGGACTTTAGAGCCCAAAAGCGGCCGCAGGGCCGTCTCTCTAAGCAAGGGGAACTTTTATAGGAGGGAAGTTAATGAAGATTCGCCACAAGACATACGTCATGCTTTTGCTCAGCACCTTTGCCGTCACGCAGCTCGCGGGACCCGGCGGACCTACCGTCTATGCCGCCCAAACCGGCACAGCCGTAACAGCGGCCTCCGTCAAGACCTCATCGCTCTCCAAACTCAGCTCCATCGCACTAGGCGCGGGCTTCACCGTGAAGCTGGACAACGTCAATCTGTTTCCCCAGGACGGGGGGAATATCCTCACCTACACGCTGACCTATACGAACACTAGCGGCAGCAGCGTCAGCCTGGCCGACTACTTCTCCAAAGTAGTAACGCCCGGAGGCTCTGTTATCAAAGGCGCGCCAGTAACTACGGATGTCTCCAAGAAAAAAGTTGCCGCAAAATCCAGCCAGACCCTTACATATTATGTAAATGCGGGAAGCGTTACATCGGCGGGCGGCCTCAAAATCCAGATGTTCGGCTGGAATTTCAGTCTCGCAGGCTTCGAGCAGCGCATCGGGACCTTTAGTGTACCTGCCCACTTCTCAGTATCTGCGCTTCAGGGGGAGAGCAAAAAGCTCACATGGGGAAGCCTGCCCGCTAACCTCATAGCCGGCAATCTGCAGACCTACTCTTATAACGGCAAATTATATGCAAAAGTTGCGGTCGCGATCCGGAATTTGGGCAATCAGGCGCTGACCGACCCTGGGTACACCCTGTATTTGAAATCATCGGGCGGCTCGATCTTCAAGCTGTCTCTTGACCAGGATAGCAAAAATTATGAAATTCAGCCGGGCGAAAAAGAAACCGTATACTATCTGGCGGAGATTCCTGCCGGTATGAAGACGAGCGGAATGTCGCTTCAGGCGGTCAAGCTGGACAGCACGCTTAATGTCTATCTTCCAGTTGTCTCCTTCGAGCTTCCGGCAGGCGCCAGCGCCAACCTGATCGTTCAGAATTACGCAACCAAGCGGCTGACCGTGGACGGAACCGGGGTTGATATGCAGCTTCAGTCCGCCGATGTATATGCGGATAACGACAATGGCGTATGGAATCTTCAGTTCCATATCAAGAACGCGGGCAGCCGCTCCGTGACTCTTCCGGATTACGAGCTTGCAGTCAAATCGTCGGAGGGTTATTTGTTCCCGATTGATTCCAGCGCTTTAGCCGGTCTGACTCTTAAGCCGCTTGAAGAGAATGTCCTGTCATTCACAGTATCGGTTCCGCTGAAAATGGATCAAAGCAAGCTGAAGATACAGCTTGCTACCGCTGACGATGCATCGGCTAGCTCCTCAGGCAGCTCGTCTACCAGCTCATCTACCAATACGTCTACCAGCTCGTCCGGCAGCTCCGGAACTTCTTCGTCTAGCGCATCTGCGAACTCCGGCTCCCAAGGCTCAGGAACGGGTGCCAGCGGCGGGTCCACAACCGGCGGAACTTCCGGCAGCTCTTCAAACAGCAGCGGAACATCAGGTTCGAGCAGCAGCGCCGGCACTTCAACAACCGTCAATCTTCCGATCGCCTACTTCAACATCCCCTACTCGCTGCAGACTAACACGATCCAGGGTTCGGAATACACGGTCAAGAACAACTACGGCAGCTTCACATACAGCCTGGCCTCCCTGCAGCGCCTGCCTTGGGGAGATAAGGACGCCATCGTCGCCAAGCTCAATATCCGCAATACTTCATCCGGCACGGTTACCCTGCCCGACTTGACCGGCATCATCAAGGCCGACCGCAATGACCTTACCGCGTCCACACAGCTGGTTAACCCTGATGGCAAGACGACTCTAGCTTCCGGAGACAGCGTCTCCCTGTATGTGCTTGCAGACATCGCTTATTCGGTCGACATCAGTCAGATCAAGGTCATTCTCAATACAAAAGCGGATTCGGCAGCGTTCCTGTCTCTGACTACGACAAGCGCTCCCGTCAAGAGCATAACTCCCATTACTGCTGGAGAGGCCTACGAAATCACGACTCCGGGCAAAAAATCCAGCGTCCAGGAGCTGACAACGAAGGTCTATCCGGGGACCCGGACCAATGTAATCTACTCCGAAATAGTCTTGACCAACGAGGAGGTTCGCCAGACCGATCTGTCCCGCCTCACCGGCTATTTCAAGACAGCGGACGGCGGATATTATGAAGCAACGGTCAACCAGGCAACTGCGGCAACCAGTCCGGGGGGCAAAACACTCGTTACGTTCACCGGCAAAATCCCGGTTTCGGTCGATACAACCGGCCTGCAGCTGTATGTAGGACAGAGCGTTAAAGATGGTGCTCTGGCGGCAGCAGGTACGGAAGCGACGGGCTATATTAACGTAAACGCTATCCCGCTTACAGTGGCGAGCATAGAGCCTCTTACTGCGCTGAGCGATGTGGCGCTGTTCCCGTACAATCTGAATGTTATCAACTCCACCGGATCTCTCAACCAGAATATAACTTCCATTAATCTTGAGATCAAATACTCCCTGACCGAAGACGCCGTTTATGACTACGGAACCTTTGATCACAAGCTGATCATGCAGTTTACCGATCCGTACGGGCAAATCTTCGAGAAGACTCTTACGCCCGAAACCGATTTGACAGCCGGAACGAATAATGTGTACTCAGCCACCTTTAACAGCAGCTTGTATAAATCGCTGGGCGGCGGAACCTACCGGATTACGCTGTTTGACGAATACCAGGGCCAGCGGATTGAGCTTGCTTACCGGAATTATTCCATCGATTACGTTACCGTGCTCACTACCTCGTCTTCAGGCGGAGCGGACAAAACCGGCAGCGACACCGGAACTAGCGAAGAATAAATCGGGGAGCATAATGAATTTATAACAGGGTGGAGGCTAGAAAGTGAAGAAGAAGAGAATCATTCTGACTTCCGGTGTCGCGCTGCTCGCGATTGCGGGAATACTGGGCTATATGTTCTGGCCGGAGAAGAACAATGAAGCCACTGCCGCCCGGCTCAATACGGCGACGGTGACCAAAGGAGATATTGTCGTCAGCGTGAGCGGATCGGGCTCCGTCTCCGCCATCAACAGCGAGACGGTACGCACCAAGGAAGCCGGCGAAGTGGATCAGGTCAAGGTAGCCAAAGGAGATGTCGTGAAGAAAGGCGATGTGCTGCTGACCTTTGCTCCGGCCGACCATGAGGACGAGCTGAAGAAGGCAGAGGCGAATCTTAAGAATCTGGAGAAGACACTGCGCGACAAGCAGGAGAACTACAAGATGCAGGCGCTGAACCAGGCCTCCGAGGATGAGATGGATGCAGCCAAGACAGCGATTGAAAATGCCGAGCAGGACATTTCCGACCAGCAGGACAGCATCGCTTCGATCAACGAAGAGATGGTCCCGAACGATCCGCTGGTCGCCCCGATTGACGGTACGATAACCGCGGTCAACATTACCGACGGCGAACAGGCCCAGAACGGCGGCGAGCTGTTCACCATAACGGATTACGATCATCTTGCCATCACCGTTCAGGTGGACGAGCTGGACGTTCCAAGCGTGAAGCTTGGACAGAAGGCCACTGTTACCCTGGACGCCCTTGAAGACCAGACTTTTACCGGTAAAGTAATCGACATCGGCAAGGAAGGAACGTCCTCCAACGGCGTTTCGCTATTCGATGTGCAGGTCGGCCTCGACAAGTCCGAAGGTGTGCTGGTCGGAATGTCCGCTGAAGTCTCCATTACTACGCAGGAGAAGAGCGATGTTCTGACTGTCCCGATTGAAGCCGTTACGAAGCGGAACGGCAAATACTATGTCAGCGTACTGGCGGAGGATCAATCGGCGGGCGGCGCGTCAGGAGCGGCAGGCTCCAGAAGCGATAAGGCTGCTGACGGAACGGCTGCTGACAAATCGGCAGCTAGCGGCGGCGAAATGCCAAGTGGCGGTCAAATGCCCGGGGGCGGCGAGATGCCAAGCGGAGGTCAGATGCCTTCCGGTGGTGAAATGCCAAGCGGCGAGGGATGGATCGGACGCAGACAGAGCGGTTCCGGCCAGCAGAGCGGTGTTTCGGCAACTGCCGCTCAGGAATCGGTTGAAGTTACGGTCGGCATTCACGACGAGACTCGCATTGAAATTGCGAGCGGCCTGACCGAGGGGCAGACCATCGTCATCCCGACGGTTATTTCCAACAATACCAGCTCCCAGAACAATGCCCAGCAGCAGGGCGGCTTCGGCGGCAGTGGCTTCAGCGGTGGCAGCTTCAGCGGCGGCGGAGGAGGATTCAGCGGCGGCGGTGCCGGTGGAGGCGGCGGAGGCCCGATGGGAGGCGGCAGCCGATGACGACTGCGCAGCCGCTCATCCGGGTTGAGAATCTGATTCACCGGTACACGATGGCCAACGAATCCATGACCATTCTCAGAGGCTTGACCTTTACGATCGATATGGGCGAATTTGTCGCGATTATCGGCCCCTCGGGTTCGGGAAAATCCACAATAATGAATATGCTCGGCTGCCTGGATGTGGCAACCGAGGGTGATTATTTTCTGGACGGACAGGAAATTCGCAAGATGTCCGATAACAAGCTCGCGCAAATCCGCAATGAGAAGATCGGATTTATTTTTCAAAACTTCAACCTGCTGCCCAAGCTGTCAGCGGTTGAGAACGTCGAGCTTCCCTTGATTTATCGCGGAGTGTCCCATCGCGAGAGAAGAGAGGCCGCCATGCAGGCCCTGATTCGCGTCGGTCTGGACGGAAGAATGGACCACCGGCCCTCCGAGCTGTCGGGCGGCCAGCAGCAGCGGGTGGCAATCGCCAGAGCGCTCGCTGGTTCCCCGCCTATTCTGCTGGCGGATGAGCCGACCGGCGCACTGGATACGCATACGGGCAAGGAAGTCATGCAGATGATCAAAGAGCTGAACAGCCAAGGACACACCATTATCCTGATCACCCATGACCTCGACATCGCACAGCAGGCCAAACGGGTTATCCGGATTCAGGACGGAAATCTGGTGGAAGATCGGAGGAATGTCTGATGATGTTCTATCAGAGTCTGAAGATGGCGATCAAGAGCATTCTGAGCGGCAAGATGCGGGCTTTTCTGACCATGCTGGGCATTATCATCGGGGTCTCCTCCGTCATCACGCTCGTATCGGTGGGCAAAGGGACGACTTCGCAGATTACGGAGCAGCTCAGCTCCCTCGGAACGAATCTGCTGACGGTCAACATTATGGGACGCGGAGCCACCACGTCGCTAACTTATGAAGAAGCCCTCGCGCTCGGAGATATTGAAGGCGTCAAGGATGTATCCCCCGTTATTTCAGGCAGTGTGACAGCCAAATATGGCACGGAAAATACGAGCGTAACCGTTCAGGGCGTTACCCCTGCATATGAATCAGTCCAGAGTTTTCATGTCCAGTCCGGCCGCTGGCTGCTCGATATCGATACCGAATACCGGCAAAAGGTAGCGCTCATCGGGAGCGATACAGCCGAGACCCTGTTTGGCGAAGGGGTTAACCCCGTAGGGGAGAAAGTTCAGCTCAACGGTACCGGCTTCCTGATCGTCGGACTTCTGGAGTCCAAGGGCTCAAGCCTCAGCGGCTCCAGCGACGAGACGATTCTGATTCCGATTTCGACCGCGGAGCGGTTCCTTCAGAGCAAAGGCGTGCGTTCCATAACGATCGCCACGACCTCGGATGATAATGTCACTACTGTAAAAGACATGATCGAAGCCCAGCTGTACCAGAAGTTCAGCAATTCGGACAGTGCGTTCTCCGTCTTCGACTCGCAGGAAATGCTGGAGACCGTCTCTTCCACAAGCGACACCCTCTCCCTCGCACTCGGCGGCATTGCAGGCATTTCGCTCTTCGTCGGCGGCATCGGGATCATGAATATTATGATCGTGTCGGTCAATGAACGCACAAGGGAGATCGGCATCCGCAAAGCGATCGGTGCCAAGAAAATGAACATTCTGATGCAGTTCATGATCGAATCGGTCGTACTTAGCGGCTTCGGGGGTCTTCTCGGCGTAGGAATCGGTCTAGGAGCTAGCTGGGCGATCGGCAACTACACGACCATGAACGTAGCCACCTCCTGGGACATGGTTCTCATCTCCTTCGTCTTCTCGCTTCTGATCGGTGTTATCTTCGGAATGATGCCGGCCAACAAGGCGGCGAGAATGCGTCCGATCTATGCCCTCCGGAGCGAGTAACCGACCGGGAGCATAGGCATTGCCTTTCATAATCATGACAAAACCGCCCGCGGACTTGTACGGTATCCGCGGGCGGTTTCGTTATGCCTGCTTGCGTTCGTCTTCTGGCTCCTCCCCGTTCGGCGCGGGCCGGCCTTCGCTACCCGGTCTGCCGAAACAGCGGACCACCGCCCCGCTCCGGCACACCTCCGTGCAGGCTCCGCACATAATGCAGTCGGAATGGTACATCCTGCCGCTCTTCACCATCTCCCTCACATCCAGGCTCATCGTGCAGGCCCGGCTGCAGGAGCCGCAGGACACGCATTTGGACGAGTCCGACTTAAGTCGCAGCGATGGGATGCGCAGCAGCCGTCCGATCCTGCTTCCCGCCGTATTCAAGATCGACATCGGGCATAAATAGTGGCAGGTGGCTCTTTTTCCGAAGAGAAGAGGAAGAATGGAGAGCAGTACGACAAGAACAACCATGAACACCGCTTTCCCCCAGTTGTCAACTGAAACGATGCCCTCCGTCAAATAAAGCGGCTGCACTTGAAGCACTCCCGCCGATTTCAACAGCGGATACAAAATAAAAGCAAGCCAGATAACGGCAAGCACGTATCGGACGGGCTTCAAGTGGGTAATAGGTCTCAAAGGTTTATGCGTCCATTCGTCCAGCGCCGTCTGAAGGCCGCCGTACGGACAAATATAGGCGCAAGCCGCACGTCCTGCGATCAGGCCGCTCAGGAAAAAGCCCGCCCAAACGAAAAAGGCTCCTGCCAATACACCATGAAAAAGGCCGTCAATAATCAGATATGGAGAAAAATAATTCAGTGTTACAGGAAGCAGAACCAGGGAAGCCAGCGAAACTGACTTGCGAATGCCGATGCGCCGGACGCGCCGGTCCGGTACGCCGTTAAGCGCCATTTCAAATTCTCCTTTTCTTGTTTAGTCGGTACCTTGATTGGTTTAATAAGGTCCAATAGGAGGATTCCCGGGATGATTATTAATATGAAGCGTGCTTTTCAATACATAATCAATGACGGACATCATCTGGCGGAACAGGACCTGATCGTCCGGCATGCTCAGATGGTCCTGTACATAGGCTGTAATCCCGTGCAGCAGAAGAACGGTCACTTCACGCGGATAAGGAACGTGAAATGCTCCTTCCTGGGTCCCCTGCTCAACGATTCGTACAAGCGAGGGCTCCAGTTTCTGATGAAACATCCGGGTCAGCTTGACATGAACAATCGGGTCAATCCCGTATTCTCCTGCGCCGTTCTTCTGTCTGTCCGCCTCACCTGAGGCAAAGATGGCCTTAAGCGTCTCCTGAAGCTTCTGCTCGGCATTCCATTCGGAATGGCCGGCAATCTGCACAACATTCCGTTCCAGTTCATCGAGCCTGGTCTCCAGAACAGAGCACAGAAGAGTCTCCTTGGAAGGAAAATGATAATAAAATGTCCCTTTCGCAATCCCGGTCTCACGTATGACGTCTTCAACGGTGGTGTTCACATATCCTTTGGTTTGGAACAGCCTTCCGGCGGCGCCGATAATCTCCTTCTTTCGGTCCTCCGCAGGCTTAACGGTCCGGATCGGCATCCTGAACGCTCCTTTCTTGTTTTCATCAGCTTAAGCTACCGACCGACCGTCAGTCTATGACGATTGATACATTAATACTATGCTTCGCAAGGAGAGGAAAACAGTGGCTGGCTTTAGCGAAACCCGAGCAACCCGTAAATTGATCGCCATGTTCGCCGCCATAACGCTGCTGCTTATTGGCGTAAGCATCTGCTCCATAATGTACTTGAATCTGACAATCAACCGGTTCTCGGAGACTCTGTATCATAATATTTACCGGAACACCGCTCTTGTGCTTGAGGCGGAAAAGGCGCTGTCACAGTCGTCGAGATCGCTTCAAACGGCATACAGCGCTTCCCTTCCGGACAGCCGGAAGAAGGAATACAGAGAACGGTTCGAGGAGGATTTAGCTCTTGTCTGGCAAAATGTGAACGCGGTCAGTCAGAGTCTGGAAGACGATAAGCCCTACTACGAGAATGCGAAGAGCAGAGAGCTGCTGCAGAACATCGGCTCCCGGCTCCACGATACGACCCATTCGCTTAATTTGTGGCAGAACGATGTGCGGAGGCTAATGCTGTACAGCGAAGCGTCGGCAGGGGACTTCGAGGGAGACGGCGTTCTGTCTCCGGACAACGGGAATCTGAACGAAGCCCACGAGAGTCTGGAGGCAGCGGCGAAGCTGTTCGGAAGCTATGCGGAGCTCGTCACGAGCGACTTCTCCAGCCATAAGAGCGCGATATTCGCGGTATACACGCTCGCATTATTCCTGCTTCTCCTTCTGATTCTGTATTTGTTCCGGCGGATTTTCTCGCTTCAAAGCGAAATGCGCGAGGAGCAGGCGATGTACAGGCTGATCGGAGAGACGATATCCGACTATATTCTTCTGACCGATCCGAACGGGCTCATTCTGTACGCTTCCCCGTCGCATTTCTCGGCGCTCGGCTATGTGCCCATGAAAGGGGAACCTCTGGCCTCCTACATCCGGGAGCCGGAAATTGCCTGGGCCAAGCTGCGAAGTGTCGTTCAGACCGCTCCCCGGATGGCAGAGCTGAGAATGAGAGGAGCCGATGGCCACTGGGTATGGATGGAGACAAAAGTTACCCCGGTCAGAGGCAATCAGGCCGTCCCGGCCCAGTTCATGCTGGTATCCCGGGAGATTACGCAGCGGAAGCAGTATGAAGAACGGCTGCACAAGCTTGCATTCTACGACCATCTGACCTCCATTCCGAACCGTGCGCATTTTAAAATGTATATGGAGAATCTGATCGGTCAGGACGGTCCCGCGAAGCCGAAGCTTGCACTGGCGCTCCTGGATTGCGACCGGTTCAAGCAGCTGAACGATACGCTGGGACATCTGGCCGGCGACGAGTTCCTCCAGCAGCTGTCCGGCGAGCTTCAGCAGTCGGTGAAGGGGCTAGGACAAGCCTTCCGGATTGGAGGCGACGAGTTCGCCGTCGTGCTGCATTTGAATTCCGCCCCCGAGAATCTGAATGATGTCCTGGACAAGCTGCTCCAGCTGTTCAACAAGTCATGGGCGGTTAACGGCTCCAGCTTCCGCACATCGGCGAGCATTGGGGTATCCCTGTATCCGGAGCATGGAAGCACGATCAATGAGCTGCTTCGGGCAGCCGATCTTGCGATGTACCGTTCCAAGAGCCATGGGGGCAACGAAGCCAATCTGTTCAAAGAGGATATGGACGAAGGTTGTCCGGAGCAGGAGAACAGCCGGTACTGAATCTTCCAATTCCAATGTGTAAAAAAGCGCTCCGGCGCCGCATTCGCGGACCGGAGCGCTTTTAGCCTGAGTTGCTGCATACTATTTTTTTGTTAAAGGTGGATTCGTACCGGTTCAGCTTGTTAACGAAAGCTGCGGCTCGATAATCGCTCCGCTGCCGGAATCCCGGATCAGCACTTTGAAATCGTCTTCTCCTTCCGGGCATTGGATGAACCGGTCGGTGCTGCCGTCCCTCGCTTCCCAATCATTGACCCGCAGAATATAACCGAACGCCCGGGTCTGCGGATGAAGCTCAATGACGGCGACAGCCCGGCCGTCTTCCATGAAACGGAAATCGGTCTGGCCATCCTGAATCCCGGTGTCCCACACCCAGATGTTCCAGCCTCTGTAGTCGCCGTCCGAGCGTTCATAATGCACCTCGACCGTCTTGGCCCGGCGGGGTGCCTTTCCACTCTCGTCGTACAGGACCATCATCGACAGCCCTTCTGCCACAACCTCTTCGCCTTCGATCCTGCGGAAGCCTTCAGCGCCCGCCCGCGTATGATCGACCGCCACATTCCAGGACTTGCAGCCCAGCGGCAGCTTCACCGTAACCGGCCAGGGGTTCGCGTTAAAGAGCACCGCAATATTGTTCCAGCCATCGCCTCCGGCATGATTCTTAAGCGTATAGGCCACAACGCCGCCGTCGCAGCGGAAGAAATCAAGCGACCGCTCGATCTCCTGACGCCCCCGCAGCCGAAATGCCGGGTGGCTCCGGCGAAGCGCGATCAACCCTTTGTAATAATCGAACACGGGCTGGAATCTGGCTTTGTTGCTCCACCGGATCGCATTGATGGCATCGCCGCTCCGGTAGCTGTTATGATCGCCGAACTTGCTGCGCAGCAATTCGTCTCCGGCTTGAAGGAACGGGATGCCCTGCGAGGTGAGCACGATGCCCCCTGCCAGCAGCGAGCGTCTGACCAGCTCATTATCCAGCACTGGCTCTTCTTCCAGGCCGATATAAGGATTGGCCGCCGCCACCGCCTCTTCAAGGCTGCCGCCGTTCTTGAGCCTTCCGTTGTCGAGTTCCGGCAGCCGGGCCGCCTGGCGCATACCTTGAACTGCGAGAAGCTTATCCCACAGATTCAAATTGTCATGCGCTGTCGTATAGTTGACGCTCTCCGTGGGGGAATCCGTAAAATCGTGAACGGCCCCGATAATACCGGCCGCCACCGCACCTTCCCTGCCCTGCTCTCCGGTAATGAAGCCTCTGCCCCAGCCATCGCTGTCTCCCTTGATAGCCGACCGGAAATTGTCGTTAAAGACGGCGAAGCCCTTTCCTCTCTGCGCGCCCTTCAGCGTCTTCGATACAAGAGGGGAATCGCCTCCGGTCCAAGGCTCGCCATAGAAAATCAGGCAGCGCCCGAGCTCCAATCGGATCTCCCGGGCAATCTCACGCATCGTAACCGTATCGATCAGTCCCATCAGATCGAAGCGGAAGCCGTCGATATGGTATTCGGTAGCCCAATGGCGGATCGAATCCTTGATGAATTTGCGCACCATCGGCCGTTCCGTTGCCAGCTCGTTGCCCACGCCGGAGCCGTTGGAGAGGCGTCCCGCATAATCATGCCGGTAATAATAGCCGGGCGCAAACGCCTCGAACGGCCCTTTTTCCACCGAGTACGTATGATTGTACACCACATCCATCACGACGGAGATGCCCTTGTGATGCAGCGCCAGCACCATTTCCTTGAATTCCGAAATACGCCGGGCGGGTTCCGCCGCATCCGTGCTGTAGGAGCCTTCGGGAGCGTTATAGTGCTGGGGATCGTAGCCCCAGTTATACCCGCCCTCTTCTCCGGAAGCCGCACCGCTAACCGGAAGCTCGTTCACCGTCTGAAAATCGAATACCGGCATAAGATGAACATGCGTGACGCCAAGCTCGCTTAAATGGTCGATGCCCAGCGTTCTTCCTTCAGAATCGCGAAGTCCGCTTTCGGTAAAAGCTTTGTATTTCCCTTTATATGCAGCCCCCGAGCTCTCATGGCTTGAGAAATCGCGGACATGCAGTTCGTAGATAACCGCGTCCACCGGATTGGCCGTTACCGGACATTGATCCTGCGCCCACCCTGACGGATCGGTGCTCCGCATATCAACGACAGCAGAACGCAACCCGTTCACGGATACGGCGACAGCATAGGGATCAGCCGCCTCGACGATCGTTCCGTCACCGTAGACGACGCGGTACATATAGAATTTACCATTCAGATCGCCGGATATCCGGACCTGCCAGACGCCGCCGTCCCGGCGGAGCATGTAGGCCAGTCTGGCATCATCGGATGAGTCCGCGGTTCCGCGTCCATCTCCGCCTGTATCATATAGCACTAGCGACACGGCTGACGCTGCAGGCGCCCATACTTTGAACGTACTGCTCTCCGGAGTGTAACTGAGACCGAGATCCCTGCCTTCATAACGGTCTTCCATTGGCTCTGCGTTCATGTAATTGCTCTTCACTGCCTCCACCATCCTATCGCTTCCGTGCGAGAAGCCGGAAGTTTTTAGATCCATATATGCCCAATTGTCCTGTGACCTATACGTGATGCACCGAGAGAAAAGCCTGTGTCAATACAGGATATGCAAGCTCTCGCTCACAGGTTTGGGTCAATCCTGGTCGTTCTACTTGATATATCGGATTACAATAGGGCTTCCTAAATACCCTACCGCAATTCCCTTTAATTTTAAAATTATAACCTGCGTATATGTGCAAAAACATCTCAAAACCAATATTTATACCCTTCATATATGTCTATTATGTGAACTTAGTGTGGAAGAAGTGCGAAGCTGATCATCATATATGAAAAAAAGGCTGGCCCAAGGTGGGACCAGCCTCATAAGTATAGCGGAAAAGTGATAGATTGCAAAAAAGGATTACAACCTCGCCAGACCGGGAATCAGTTGCCGATCGAGCGAACCAGAGCGACAACCTCTTCCGCCGTACCCATCTCCAGAGCCTTGGATGCCAGCGTCTTCATGTCCTCGGCGGACAGCTTCGAAATCTGGCTCCGTGCCGGAAGAATGGAGGTCGCGCTCATGCTGAACTCGTCAAGTCCGAGACCCAGCAGCAGCGGAATGGCGGTGGAGTCGCCGGCCATCTCGCCGCACATTCCCGTCCACTTGCCCTGGGCGTGGGCCGCGTCGATGACATTCTTGATCAGGCGCAGAATGGCCGGATTGTAAGGCTGATACAGATAGGACACCCGCTCGTTCATGCGGTCGGCTGCCATTGTATATTGGATAAGATCGTTAGTACCGATGCTGAAGAAGTCGACTTCCTTGGCGAACTGGTCCGCCAGAACGGCCGTGGACGGAATTTCGACCATGATGCCGAGCTGGATGCTGTCCGACACTTCCTGTCCTTCCGCCTGAAGCTTGGCCTTCTCTTCAAGCAGCAGATCGCGGGCAGCGCGGAATTCCGTCAGCGTTGCGATCATCGGGAACATGATGCGGAGATTTCCGTACACGCTCGCTCTTAGCAGAGCGCGCAGCTGTGTGCGGAAGATATCCTGGCGGTCGAGACAGAGGCGAACGGCACGGAATCCGAGGAACGGGTTCATTTCCTTCGGAAGATCCAGATACGGCAGTTCCTTGTCGCCGCCGATGTCCAGTGTGCGGACAACAACCGGCTTGCCGTTCATGTTCTCCAGAACGGTCTTATAAGCGTTGAACTGTACATCTTCAGACGGCAGCTTGTCGCGTCCCATGTACAGGAACTCGGTGCGGTACAGGCCTACACCTTCGCCGCCGTTCTCAACCACACCTGTCACATCATTGGGTGTGCCGATATTCGCCGCAAGCTCCACATGCTTGCCATCGGCCGAAACCGACGGCTCATCGCGAAGCTTCTTCCATTCTGCAATCTGCAGATTGTACGCTTCCTGCTTCGCTGTATATTCAACAACCTCGGCTTCGCTCGGGTTAATCAGCACATCGCCGCTCAGTCCGTCGACGATGACCAGATCGCCCGCCTTCACCTGGGACAGCACGTTCTTCGTTCCGACGACAGCCGGAATTTCCAGCGAACGGGCCATGATGGCGGAATGCGAAGTGCGGCCCCCGATGTTGGTCGTGAAGCCTTTGACATAACGGCGGTTCAACTGCGCCGTATCCGAAGGCGTAAGGTCCTCGGCGATAACGACGACCTCCTCGCTGATCTCGGCAGGGCTCACATAGTGAATGCCCAGCAGATGATTCAGCACGCGCTTCGTCACGTCGCGCATATCGGCAGCGCGTTCCTGAAGATACGCGCTCTTCATATTTTCGAACATGGATACGAACTGGGCGGACACCTCGTTCATGGCATAATCCGCGTTAACGACTTCTTCCCGGATTTTGTCCTTGACCGGGTTGATCAGTTCCGGATCGTCCAGAATAAGCAGGTGGGATTCGAAAATCTCCGCCTTCTTCTCGCCAAGCTCAGCCAAGGTGCGCTCCTTGATACGCTGCAGCTCCGCTCTGGATTTATCCAGCGCATCGTCCAGTTTGGCAACTTCAGCCTGAACATCCGCTACCGTATTCTTGGAGATCGTATAATCGGGATGTTCCAGGATAAAGGCGCGCGCCACTGCAATCCCTGCCGAAGCCGCGATTCCTGAAATTTTACTCATTCAACTCTCCCAGCCCTTCTTTAACCAAAACTTCCTCAAGTGCGCTGAGCGCTTCGGCTTCTTCGGCGCCCTCCGTGATCAATGTCAGGCTTTCTCCGGCTTCAAGACCCAAAGAAAGAACACCAAGAATGGACTTTAAAGTAACCTTTTTGCCTTTGGCTTCCGCAAAAGCTTCAGTTCCCTTGAATTTGGTAGCTGTATTAACCAGGGCAGTTGCAGGGCGTGCGTGAATACCGTCTTCGTCCGTAATTCTGAATGTTTTTTGCATAATAATCCCACTCGCTTTCTGTAGTTTGCTAGAAAAGGAAAACAGCTTGCGCTTCCCCATTATAAAGGAAGCGCCGCTGGTTTTCACTTTTACTGAATCGTGATGATGTCTTTGTCTCCAATGGTTGTCTTGCCCGGCTTCTTCAGCGTTACCGAAGAGCCTTCAGGCAGGTTGGAGAAAATAACCGGAGAGATGATCGAAGGCGCATGGGCCTTGACATACTCGAGATCCACTTCCATGATCGGCTGTCCGGCAGCCACCAGATCGCCCTCTTCTACGAGCACCGTGAAGCCTTGACCTTTCAGCTTGACGGTATTGACGCCGATATGGACGAGCACTTCCTTGCCGCCGTCGGACATGATGCCGACCGCATGCTTGCTCGGGAATACGTTGAAGACTTTACCGTATACCGGGGAAGCGATTTTACCGTCTCTGGACAGGAACGCAAAGCCGTCGCCTGTCATCTTCTGCGAGAACACGGCATCCGGGACCTGCGTGATATCCAGCAGTTCGCCGTTGACCGGCGATACGATATCCTCAGGAATGATCGCCTGGCCTTCTTCGCCCGCCTGCTTCTCGGCCTCGGGCTGAGGAGCAGCCGCAATCGGAGCCGCCGGCGTTCTGCCGGCCATGACGTCCTGAATCTGCGACTTGATCGTATCGGAACGGGTGCCGAAAATCGCCTGTACGTTATTACCCACCTCCAGCACGCCGGAAGCGCCCAGTTTCTTCAGACGGTTCTTGTCGACGTTAGCCTTATCCTTGACCTCAACACGAAGCCGGGTAATGCAGGCGTCCAGATGAACAATGTTCGGCTGTCCGCCCAGAGCGGACAAGATGTTGCGCGGCAGATCGTCTCCGGCAGTCGATACTGCTGCTGCCGAACTCTCGGTTCCGTCCGCATCATCGTCTGCCACATCTTCGCGGCCCGGAGTCTTCAGGTTGAACTTGCGGATGACGAAGCGGAACCCGAAGTAGTAGATGACCGCAAGGATCAGACCGACCGGAATGACGAGCCACCAGGCTGTGCGGTTCGGAATAATGCCGAACAGCACGTAGTCGATGAAGCCGCCGGAGAAGGTCATGCCGATCTTGACGCCGAGAATATGCATCGTCATGAAGGACAATCCCGCGAATACGGCGTGAACCGCGAACAGCAGCGGAGCCACGAACAGGAACGAGAACTCGAGCGGTTCGGTAATCCCTGTCAGGAATGAAGTCAAGGCCGCGGATACCATCAGGGAGCCGACAACCTTCTTGTTCTCCGGTCTGGCTTCATGGTAGATCGCCAGAGCTGCGGCCGGAAGGCCGAACATCATGAACGGATATTTACCGGTTGTAAAGGTACCCGCCGTGAACGGAACGCCGTCGCGGAGCTGGGCCATGAATATGCTCTGGTCGCCGCGGACCAGCTGTCCCGCCTTGTTGACATAGCTTCCGAACTCGTACCAGAATGGCGAGTAGAAGATATGATGCAGGCCGAACGGAATGAGCGAGCGTTCGATCAATCCGAATATAAATGCCGCGAGCGTCCGGTTCGTATCGATCATGTTCTGCGACAGATAGTTAAGACCATGCTGGATCGGAGGCCAGATAATGGTCAGCGCCAGACCGAGAATCAGCGACGTAACGGCTGTCATGATCGGAACGAAACGCTTGCCTGCGAAGAATCCGAGATAAGACGGAAGCTCGATCTTGAAGAATCGCTTGTACATGGCCGAGGCCAGAATACCGACTAGAATACCGCCGAATACGCCGGTCTGCAAGGTTGGAATCCCTAGCACGCTGGCATAGGCGAAGTCACCTTTGCTCAGCACATAGCTGTTGATGCCGAGCGCGGTTCCCATCGTCACGTTCATGACAAGGAAGCCGATAATGGCCGCGAGGCCTGCAACGCCTTCACCGCCGGCCAGACCGATCGCAACCCCTACCGCGAAGAGCAGAGACAGGTTGCTGAATACGATTTGACCTGAGTTCATGAGCACATTGGCAATAGCCTGAACCGTGTGGTTCTCCAGAGCGGGAACGTACTGCAGGAAGTCTGGATTCACGAGCATGTTGCCAATTCCGAGCAGCAAGCCGGCTGCCGGAAGAATGGCGACTGGAAGCATCAGTGCTTTACCGACACGCTGTAAAACGCCGAAAAGCTTTTTGAACATTCAAGTTCACTTCCTTATCCTAATTTAAAGTCGTGTATGGTACAAGCAAAACAGATAGCAAAAAAGGCATGAGTAGTCACAGTAATCAGTTGTCCTAACCCTAGAGTTAGATTACCCCGAGTTGGGGAAAAACAACCAAAATACTGTAAATCACTCATGCCTGATCGAATCAGTAACACGTAGGTATTCTGTTTTGCTGGTATTAACAGTGGTAATTGTAGCACCGATTATTTCGACTTGCAAGATGTAGTCTAAATATTGACAAAACTCACATAGATCGTCAGCTTCCGGTCCGGTTGTTCATATCCGCTTCATCGTCTTTTTTCTGGGCGAGACGCTGAAGATGTACGGTCAGATAACCTACTTCGGCGGAATAGACAGACAGGTGCATACGCTGCTCGATAACCTTGGTCAGCTTCCAAGCAAGCGAATACATTTCAGGGTACTCCCTTTTCATCAACCCGTCGAGCGACGAAGTCTCCTGCACAGTTTCGCCTCTACGCAATCTCTCCAGCACGAACCGAAGATGAGTAACGAGCCTGGAGTAATCGAGCGAGTCCCGGGGAATGCGGTAATTCAGGTTGTTCTCCACCAGATTAACCATATCGCTGATCAGCATGGAATGCTTCTGGACTTCCGATATGTGCCGGTTGCTCAGCGCGCTGTGGATATGAAGGGCCACGAAACCGATCTCATCAAGCGGGAGATCAACTCCCATCTTCTCGTTGATCCGGTGCACGGAATATTCCGCCATCGCATACTCATCCGGATAAATCTCCCTCGTTTCGTACAGAAAGGGATTATGAAAGGGAACATTCTGTTCATAGCGCCGGATCGCAAATGCAATATGATCCGTCAGAGCAATATGAATGTGCTCATTCAACGGCTTGCGGCTATTCTGCATAATGTACAGCACGATCTCATGAATGGTCTCGATCAGCTTCTCGTCGACCTGGGGAATCAACTGTTTGTACTGCTCCTGCTCCTGCTGGTTGCGGAGAATGAACATCTTCTCGACCGCAGACAAATCAATCTTGTCCCGGACTTTGCGGTTGAATCCGATACCCTTGCCGATAACGACAACTTCGTCGTACTGAGGATGATCGGCGATTATGACATTGTTGTTGAGCACTTTAGCCACACTTATGCTGCCCACTTGCACACCTCTTTTACTTCCGGATACCTTAAAAATGTTGCGGCAGCAGCCAAAAGGGAGCGGCAACGTCTAAATTATACTTGCGCCGCTCCACAACATCAAGGAATCTCTTCGGAAGAAAAGTTATCTCCGGCTATCGAAATAAGCCGCCGCCAGCCTCCTCACGCCTTCCTCGATCTCTCGCTCCCCGCAATAACTGAAGCACAGCCGGATAAAAGGATAGCTGCCATCCGCCGCAAAGAAGCCGCGGCCCGGGACGGTCTGAACCCCTCTCTCCGCGGCAAGTTCGGCAAGCCGGAGAGTATCCGTCTCTTCTTGAAACGCCAGCCAGAGGAAGAAGCCGCCTTCCGGCAGCTGAAAACGCACTTCGTCTCCGAAGGTTGAGCCAAGCGCCTCCGCCAGCGCATCGCGACGAGCTTCGTAACAAGCTGTAAGCCGGGTGATCTGGGCGTCATAATCATAGTTCTGCAGCAGATGGCCCAGAATTTCCTGAGTGAACGGACTTGTAGCGCTGTTCAGCGTCAGGCAGCGCATGCGGTCAGCAACCTCCCGGGGAGCAATGACGCAGCCGAAGCGCAAACCCGGACCCAATGTCTTGGAGAAGGTGCCGAGATATATCGTCCGGTCAGGCGCGTATGAGGCAATAGCAGGCAAATCCTCACCCTCAAAGCGAAGCTCGCCGTAAGCATCGTCCTCCAGGATGTAGAAATTGTAAATCCGGGCCAGCTTGGCGAGCCGTTCGCGGCGCGCGCGCGGCAGCGTCGTTCCGGTCGGATTCTGGAAATTCGGCATGACATAGATGAATTTGGGCAGCGCGCCCTCGCCGGCGGCGGCCCTCTTTAGCTCATCCTCCACCTTATCCACGTCAACTCCGTTCACATCCATCGGCAGGCCGACGATCTCGGCACCCGCGTAACAGAACATGTTAATCGCGTTAAAATAGGTCGCCGCCTCAGTCCACACCGTATCGCCGGGATTGATCAATACGCGGGCCGTCAGTTCGATGCCCTGATTCGCCCCATATACGGCCAAATAGTGCTCATCATTCGCTTGAATACCGAATTTCCGCAGACGTCTGAGCTGCCAATTCCTGATGATGTCCAGCCCTTGTCCTCCGGTATAGTGCAGCGCTTGCGCCCGGTCGCGTACCAGCGATTCGAGCGCTGCCTGGTTCAGTGCTTCAACAGGCAGAAGCTCCGTCGCCGGGAAGCCGTATGACAGATTGACACTGTCTTGTCTGCCTGCTGCGCCCCGCCCAACGGGCTGCACGATAACGTTCCGGTTAAAATCGTATTCCTGCTTCGTTATGGTCACAATCCTTCTCCTTTAAATGGAATATTGAACAGGTTTGACGCTCGTATGCTCATCATCCAGGGTGCCCATCACACGTTTGAGGATCAGATTCTCGTAATGGGCGAATCCGGCATCCCTAATGCGCGGACGGGCAAGCTGAATCCGTTCGTCCAGCGTAATCCGGCCGTCTTCAATCAGCAGCACGCGGTTGGCCAAAGCGACGGCTTCACTGACATCATGCGTGACCAGCAGCACGGTGAACCGCTGCTCCTCCCATAATCGTTCGATCAGCTTCTGCATATCGAGCCGCCGTTAAACAGCCCGAGCGCGAAATCGATGAACCCGCCAATCAGAAAGCCGGTTACCGCTCTTTGAGCACTGATGCCAACGTTTCGCGCCAGCTCGCCGTCCTTCAGCAAATCAACAAAGGTGCGGGCCACCTGAAGCGGCTGAGGCAAAATGTTGCCTGCCATGATTCCCGTCGTTGTGGTAATGTGCCAGAACACTATTATCAACGCCGGCAGCAGCCACGGCACCACCGATCGAAGGGCTGATTTTCTCTGTCTGTCGCTCATGATCCCCTCCTTCTCCTTCAACCCGGTTACTTCTTCTCCAGGATGCCGGCGATGTCTTTGTCAAACGCATGGCTCCAGGCAGCCGAAACATCGATCTTGCCGGGCAATTGTCCAAGCGACGTGAAGGTATCGGCGATATCCTGCTGCGATGCGATGGCCTCGTCCGAGATCGCCTGCAGGGCAAGCGGACGCTGTTCATCCCCTTTGGTCAAGGTATCCAGAACATCTTCCTTCTTCTGATTGGTCTTCTCCGCCGTAATTTCGGCCCACTGCTCCCGGTTGGCGCGGGTCCACTCATAATACTTGGTCAGCCGCTCCAGAAAATCAGTCACAGCCGCATGCTTGGCCGGATCATCGATCGCGTTATTGTTGACGGCCACCGGAAAGTTGCCGGATAAAATATCTTTGGCGCTTGCCAGCGTGGTTGCTCCGTTCTGATGTGCGGCGGTGATCGAATTGCTGTAGCTGGCGAGAGCGTCAACCTTGCCGCCGACCAATGCTGTCAGCCCTTCGGCCGTCGTCAGCTTGACCGGCTCGATGTCTTTCCAGGTCAGACCGGCAGCCTCCAGCATTTTGACAAGAAAGTACTGGGAAGTCGTGTTCTGAACGTAAGCCACCTTCTTGCCCTTAAGCTCCGCTACGGATTTGATCGGCGAATCCTTCGGGATGACCAGCTCCTGCAAAAGCGTATTCCAGCGCTGTACGCCGACAATCTTGAAATTCCCCTGGTTCGCGGCCTGGGAGGCGAAAATGGGCGGAATTTCGCTCGTAATAGCGAAGTCCAGCTGGTTGGCGGCGATCGCCTCCAGTTCAAGGTTGCCGCCCTGGAAGAAGCTGAACTCCAGTTTGTAAGGCGTATCAAGCAAGCCCGCTGCCTTGAAGCCCTCTTCCCATTCGGACCAGCCGACCTGTCCTACCCGCAGCGTTACGCCGCTGAGATCAACGGATGGCTCGGTAGAGGCCTGAGCAGACGCTTGAGCCGCAGCGGGTTCGGCAGAATCCGTTGATGCGGGTGCTTCCGACGAGGCCGAGGAACCGGATGAATTCGATGAGCAGCCGGAAACCGCCAGCACTGCGGACAATATCAACAACAGCAAGAAAGAATGCGTGTACCTTATTTTTCTCATGAACAAGACAACCACCTTTTCTAAATATATGGATATGGACTTAATACGGGTAATAAAAAGGGAATGGCAGCCGTTCAGCAGGTGCCGGCAGGCTCAACGCTTCGCGTCCCGCCCTGTCGGCGCGCGGATGGCCTCGGCCAGACTTGCGCTGTCGGCCGGGAACGCAAAGCCTCCCTCAGGCTGAATAATAAGAGTGCCTTCCGCTATCCGGCGGATTTTGTCATCCGTCTGTCCGGTTAGGCCGAGTTCGGCCAGCGTTACAGGAAGTTCATACTTACGGAGCACGGTGATGATACTGCCGACATCATCCCGGCCTTCGAGGATGGACTGAACAATCAGGCAGAAGCCCACCTTCTCTCCATGCAGCGCGCCGTGCGCATCGGGAAGATTGGTCAGACTGTCATGAATCGCATGGGCCACGAGCGCCCGTCGTCCTGTTCCGCTCACGGTGCCCGCCAGGCCCGTCAGGACGATAATGGCGTCCGTCACCTCCTTGAACGCCTCACTGGCTCTGCCGCTTCCGGCGTCCGAATAAGCTTCGATTCCCGAACGTTCGATCGCCTCAAGCGCCAGCTTGGCCGGATGCAGACTCAGCAGAATATCCGCGCTGCCCTGTCCATCCTGCAAATTGAGGGCCACCTCATACCATTTCGCGAGCGTATCGCCGACGCCGGAAGCGAAGTAACGTCTCGGCGCTTCGGCCAGAACATCACTGTCGGCGACGACAAGCCGGGGCGATACTTTCAGAAATAGCGGACCGGCTGAGTTCCCTTCATCGTCATGCAAAATGCTCAGCGCAGACCATGCCGCGCAGGTCGCGGGTACGGTCGGGATGGCCACCACCGGCAAGCCCGTTCGGTCGCCCACCGCCTTCACGAGATCAAGCACGAGCCCGCCTCCAGCGCCGATGAGGAAATCCGGCGCGGCCTCGGCAACTTTTTCAGCATACCGATTAATATTGGCAAGAGATACTTCACCCTGATTGATCTCAACAACCGCCTGGATTCCCGCCTCCTTAAGACTGGCTTCAAGCGGCGCACCAATCCGCTTCAGGGCGGCCTTACCTCCGATGATATACGCCTTGCGGCCAAGCTCCGCAGCCAGAGTTCCTGCCTTGGTGATTGCGCCCGGCTCGTTCACATATACGGCAGGCGATTTAAACGTCAGCATGGGCCATCTTCTCCTTTCAGCGTCCTCTGCCATGAGGCGTGTTCCACAGACTCAAATCGGGTCCCTTAGGCAAAATCCGGTAAGGATTCGCCCCTTCCGATGTCAGAAGCCCGGACAGATGGTAATGCCGCTTGATCGCATCAAAATCCGTTGTGTCTCCGAAACCGGGAGTCTGGAATAAGTCTCTGGCGTATGCCCATAGATGGCGATAGTCGGCAATGCGCTTCCGGTTGGCCCGGAATGCGGTGTAATAAGCGGCGTCGAAGCGGACCAGTGTCGTATACAGCCGCACATCGGAATCGGTTAACCGATCGCCATGCAGGTAGCGGCGCGTTGACAGACGCTCCTCAAGCTCATCCAGACGCTCGAACAACACATCGTAGGCTTTCTCGTAAGCCTCCTGCGACCGGGCGAAGCCCGCTTTGTACACGCCGTTGTTAACATCATGAAAAATCCGTTCGTTCAGCTCGTCGATTTCCGCGCGCAGATCGGCTGGATACAAATCAGGTGCGCCTGTTTTATGAAAGGGGGCCCATGCCGTCTCCAACTCGTTGGTCAGCCGGAAGTAGTCGCTGTTGGCTCCCTGTCCGGTATGTACATCGACTACGATGGGCACTGTCGGCCTTCCTTTGTACTCCGGGTCTTCTGCGTCGTACACTTCCTTGATGTAGCGGATTCCCAGTACGGGATCGACGCCTCCCTCGTCAAGCGAGAATTCCCAGCCGAATTCCGTCCGAAAATGGCTCGCTGTGCCGAGGCTGATCGCTTCCTCCAGGCCCAGCAGTCTGCGAACGATCACCGCCCGATGTGCATAAGGACATGCCTTCATCCACAGGAGCCGGTAGCGTCCCGCTTCCGGCCGGTGTTCCCCGGGGCCGTAGCCGAAAGGAACGGTGAACAGATTTTTCTGGGGAACAAAGCTGCCGTCAGAACGCAACTCTTGTTCAAAGACGGGATGCTTTTTCGCAACACTCATCTCATAGCCTCCTTCGCCGTTCACTGCGACAGCTGCCGCGTTATTCGATAAATCCCATCTCGTCGACCTTGCTCTCGTCCAGATACAGCGCCATGCCGGTCTTCATCCTCCGGAAGCCAAGGTGGCGGTAGAAGCTCACTTTGTCGGGATGCGTATACAGAATCACATTGCAATGCCGGACCGCGCGCAGCAGATCATCAATAATCAGGCGGCCCAGGCCATGTCCGTGATAATCGGGATCGAGCGCGATATTGTAAATGGCAGCCTGCAGAACGCCGTCCGAGACGGCTCTGCCGAAGCCGATCAACCGGTCCCGGTCATATAGAAAAGTTGTGGCGTAGCTGTTCTCGAATGCCTCCTTGTGCACATCCGCCGCCGCGTTCGAAAGTCCAAAATGGGACATCAATTCCGCGACCCTCTCCCAGTCCGTGTTCAGACAGCCGTTACGAATCTCAATGTTCATCGAATGCCAGCCTTTCCGTCAGTTCAGCCGCTCGCGCCCGTGGTCCGACGTCCATATGGAGAGGTCCGGACCTTTGGGAAGAATGCGCAGAGGGTTGCTGGCGATGTCGCCAAGATGATAGCCTTTTTTGATCGCTTCGAAATCCGTGGTATCACCGAATCCGGGCGTCTGGTACAGGTCGCGGGCGTAGGCCCATAAATTCGGGAAGTCGATCAGCCGGTTGCGGTTCGTCCGAAAGACCGGGTAATAGGCGATGTCGAAGCGGGCCAGCGTCACATATAACCGGACATCCGAATCCGTGATGGAGCTTCCGAACAAATACCGCCGTCCTTCAAGCCGCTTCTCCAGATCATCGAGCCGGGCGAATACCGTATCATACGCTTGCTCGTAAGCCTCCTGGGACCGGGCGAATCCCGCCTTGTACACACCGTTGTTAACCTCATGGAACAGAATATCGTTCAGAGCGTCTATCACCTCCCGAAGCTCAGCCGGGTACAGATCGGGGGCGCCTTCTTTGTGAAATGCCGACCAGGCTGTCTCCAGATCATTCGTCAGTCTGAAATAATTGTTGTTGACGACCTTTCGGGTAGTTAAATCCACAACAGTCGGCACAGTTGCACGCCCTTGGTAATCGGGGTCCGTCTCCTTGTAAATCTCGGGTAAAAAGCGGATGCCCAGCACGGGATCGACGCCATCCTTATCAAGTGAGAACTCCCATCCTTGTTCCGTACGCACCGGGTTGGCCGTACCTACGCTGATTGCATCCTCAAGTCCCAGCACAGCTCTAACGATAATGGCCCTGTGTGCCCAAGGGCAGATCGGCGCCCACAGCAGCCGGTAACGGCCGGGTTCCGGCGGAAGCTCGCCGTCAGCAGTTCCGAACGGTGTGACGAACCGGTTGGTTTGGCGGACAAATGCGCCGCCGCTGCCGACCTCGCGCGTAAATTCGGAGGCGGCATTCTGTACAGTGGTCATCGGATGATCCTCCTTTTTTAATTTCATAGTAATCTGATGTGTTTTACTTTTACCAGATTCTACTTTGAGACTTGGATGAAATATAGTAAAAATCAGAACAGGACAGGAAAGACGAGAGAAAAAGGTTATTGACAGTAAAAGCGATCTAGCGATTTAATTAATATTAATCAGATGAATTATATCGGATTAAATAAAAAAGGAGGTCGTACTTTATGACTCGGGCCCCGGGGCAACGCTTCAAATACCATCCGTTTCAGCCTTCCTTCAAAAAGTCGCTGCCTACCTACACAAAATTCATTGAGTCTACACCTTCCTTGTTAAGCGAAGGCATTCAATATTTCGGGTTTCATCTGGATGCCGGGCATCTCGACAGCATGTTCATTCTGCCCGACGGCTGCCTGGATATTGTGATCTGCTGTTATCCGCATCAACCCTCGGCCAACATTTGCGGCAGCATTGTTCGGCGGAGAAAAGGGATCTTCGTCAGACCGGACTGCGATTATTTCGCGATCCGGTTTCTGCCGGGGTATGCGGAGCGGTTCCTCAAATATCCGGTCAGCGAATTTACCGAGAATGAAATTCCCCTGCAGGATGTTCTTCCGCACGCGGACAGATTGCTTGAGGCGGTCGCTGCCCAGAGCAGCTTCACCGAGCGCATCCGCGCCTTTGAAGCGTTCTACACGGAGCATTACAGCAGCAAGCTTGACACGCCGGCGCTGGTGGAATATTTGACCGAAAAAATCATCGGAGGCAAAGGAACTGTACCGATCGCCGATCTCGCTGCGGATACCGGTTACTCCACACGGTACATGCATAAAACCTTCGAACGTTACGTCGGAGTGTCGCCCAAGCTGTTCAGCAGAATCATCCGTTTTCAGCATGTGCTGAACGCCCTGGAGAAGCCTCGCGGAGCCGAGACGCTAGACGGGATTATGGAGCTGGGGTATTTTGACCAGAACCATTTCATCAAAGAATTCAAGGAGTTCAGCGCTGTGACGCCGACCAAATACTTGAAACGGTCCGGATTGCTGGTGGATTAATTATGGGAGATATGCGGAGGTGCTGCCAAACCAGTCTTGGCTATGAAAAAGCCGCCCGCAGGGTATGTGCCCCGCGTGGCGGCTTTCGTGTGCTTATAATCGGTTCGTGATAGATCGTGATTGTTCTTGATGGATCGCGTGAGAATATGATCTACTCCCGGCTTTCCTATTCCTGGCTTTCCAATTTCAAGTTTTCCGGCTGCTGGGTCTGCGGCTTCGCAGCCAGAGAAAGCTGGGCGCCAGTCGGCTCCGCCTCTTTGCTCTTGGTCTTGGTCAAGCCCTTGATGAGCTGCTCCACATCGATGCCGGAGACGCTCTTCAGCATCTCTGGAGCCGTGGCCATCAGCCCGGTCACGTAATTGCTGACACGAGCTGCGCCTTCTCCGTTGCCCGTGTCCACAACCGTCAGCTTGTCGATGGACGACAGCGGCTGGGCGATCTTGCCGGCCAGCTCGGGCAGCATCTTCACGATGATGTCCAGCACCGCGGCCTCGCCGAACTTCTGGAACGCTTCGGCCAGCTTCTCCTTGGCCTCCGCCTCGGCCAAGCCTCTCAGCCGGATTACTTCCGCTTCGGCTGTACCCTTCGCCCGCTCGGCATCCGCCACCGCCTGGCCTTCCAGGCGCTTCTGCTCCGCCGTAGCCTTCGCCTGAGCCTCAATGCTGTACTGCAGCGCATCCGCCTCGCGCATCTTCCGCACCCGGTCGGCTTCCGCCGCCTGCTCTACCGCGTAGCGGTCAGCCTCCGCCTTCTTCTTCACTTCCGCGTCGTACTGCTTCTCGCGGATTTGAATTTCCTTCTCCTGCAGGTCAATCTCCCGCATTTTACGCACAAGCTCGACCTTCATCTGCTCTTCGACAGCCGTCTGCTTGGCGCGCGCCTCCTGGATATGATACGCCTGGTCGGCTTCCGCCTTGGCCGTATCCTGATCGCGTTTGAACCCGGCGATCTTCAGCTGGTTATCGCGCGACGCTTCTGCGATATTCGTATCGCGCAGCAGCTCGGCCTTCTGCCCCTGCTCCTCGGCGTTCGCCTTCTGGATTCGCGCATCCCGCAGCGCCTCGGCTTCCGCGATCTCGGCATCCCGCTTCACCGCCGCGATCCGCGGCTTGCCGAGCGCTTCGAGGTAGCCATGCTTGTCGCGGACATCCTTGATGGTGAAGGAGACGATCTGCAGTCCCATCTTCTTCAAATCCCGGGCAGCCACTCCCTGCACCTCCTGCGCGAACCGGTCGCGGTTGCGGTACACTTCCTCCACGGTCATCGTGCCGAGGATCGCCCGCAGATGGCCTTCGAGCACCTCCTGGGCTTCGGCCTTCAGCGATTCGATCGGCTTGCCCATGAACTGCTCGGCGGCCGTCGCCACGTCCTCGACGGAGCTGCCCACCTTGATGATGGCTACGCCGTCCGCTATGACGGGTACCCCCTGCTCCGTATATACCTCCGGTGTCGTAACGTCGAGCTTGTGGGAGAGCAGCGACATGAATTCGGCTTTCTGAAAGACAGGAAGAATGAATGCGCCTCCACCGCGGACGATTTTTATTTTTCGCCCGGAACCGTCGTCCGAGATATGGCTCGATCCGAGAAAAGACCCGGTGACGATCATCGCTTCATCGGGACCGACGGTTTTGTACCGAGCCCAGAACGCAATCCCGAGCACAATCAGGACGGCGATGACCACAGCGGGAATCAGCAGATAGTCGGGTAGTCCGTACATTACAAATCCTCTCCTCTTCGTTCATCTAGTGCGGATACAAGGGCAACACCGTCTTTCACTTCCACGATGACCACCTTGGCCCCCGTAGGAAGTGGATGCCGGTCAAAGCTGGCCGCGGTATGAAGGGTATTCGATGCGCCGAACTTGACCATAACCTCCCCGTAGCCAAATGCCGGAACCGGGACGGTAATTTCGCCGATCCGGCCGGGAAGCTCCTGCATGGAGAAGCCTGTCGACATTTCGCTGCGCTCCATCGGCTTCACCACGCCTATGTACACGGCGCCGCTGAGCAGGACGGCAACCATTAGGGAGAGCACGAGGACAGGCGCTCCGGCGAGTCCCGTATACCGGGTCAGCAAAATTCCCGCTCCGCCGAACACCGTGACGCCGGCCGCCAGAACGGTCGGACTGATCACGTCCACAGACAGAAAGTCAAGCATTCCTCCCAGCGCATGCCCGATCCAGTCGCCCGCAAGCAGCGTCACGATAGCGAACAAAATACCAAGCGAAAGGCAGCTTAAGTAAAGAGTCTCCATAATCTTCTCCTTCCGGCCAGATTAATCCTTACCTAATATAACGTATATGCAGGCTATTTGGTTTCAAAAATCTGGATTTATTGCCGGATTGCATACAAAGAGGAGCGCAGCCTGCCGCCGCGCCCCTCCTACAATTCACACTTGTTCTGCCGCCGATTACAGCGACATCTTGTAAATTTCCACAGTGTCCTCGCGATCCAGCTTGCGGAAATTACCGAATGGACCGAAGCGGACCGCCTTCTCCGCCATTTCGTCAATCCGGCTGTCGTCGATGTCATAATCGGCAAGCCGGCTCGGCGCCCCGATGGAGTTCCAGAATTTCCGCAGCGCATCAATGCCTTCCTGTCCGGCTTCGCTTGCGCTCTTGCCGGAAGGGTCCACACCGAACACACGGACTGCAAGCTGCTTGAACCGCTCCGGATTAGTCTCCAGGTTATATTTCATCCACTGCGGGAACAGGATGGCCAAGCCGCCGCCATGCGGAATATCGTATACGGCCGATACGGCGTGCTCGATATTATGCGTTGCCCAGTCACCCGCGAAGCCCATGCTTACCATGCCGTTCAGCGCCATAGTTCCGCAGTACAGAATCGTCTCCCGCAGCTCGTAATTCTCCAGATCGTCAACCAGCTTCGAGCCGGCTTCCATCATGGTGATCAGGAGCGATTCACAGAAGCGGTCCTGAACCGGCGTATTGACATCGTTGTGGAAATAATGCTCCAGCACATGGGTCATCATGTCCACGACGCCGTACACCGTCTGGTCGCGCGGCACCGAGAACGTATGCTCCGGATCGAGGATGGAGAAGACCGGATAAGAATGCGGGCTGCCCCAGCCCATCTTCTCCTCAGTCTGCTCATTCGTGATCACCGAGCCGTTGTTCATCTCGGAGCCTGTAGCCGCCATTGTCAGAATCGTGCCGAGCGGCAGCGCATCCTGGGGAGCCGCCTTGCGCTCCACGAAATCCCACATATCGCCATCATACTTCGCGCCGACGGCGATGGCCTTGCCGCAGTCGAGCACGCTGCCGCCGCCTACTGCCAGAATCAGATCTATGTCCTCGCTCCGGCAGAGATCGACCCCTTTATGTACGGTAGACAGGCGGGGGTTCGGCTCAACACCTGGCAGCTCGGTGATGTTCGCGCCGACGCCTTTCAGAATGGTAACCACTTTATCATACAGACCGTTTCGCTTGATGCTGCCGCCGCCGTACAGAAGAAGCACATTCTTTCCGTAGCGGGGAACCTCCGTCTTCAGCGCTTCAAGTGTGCCTTTGCCGAAGATCAGCTTGGTCGGGTTGTAAAATTGAAAATTGTGCATAGATTGTACCTCCTCCTAACCGTATTGTTCCGGGATTGTCCCGGATGACGCGAAATCTATTATAATCTACCCATTTTGCACATTCAAATTTGCCCTTCGGGTAAAAAAAACACCGGCAGCCTCTCCTTCCGGAGAAACCGCCGGCTTCGAGCTGCCGATCTGTAAGTGAAGTCTGCTGGTCAGATCAGCTGCTTTGCCATATTTATTGAACCGTGCCGAAGCTCTTGAGGAACGCGCGGAAAGCCGCACGGCCTTCCGGTGTAACCTTGTAGACTCCCGCATGCTCCAGAATTTGGGCAAACTTAAGGCCAACTTCGTTGCGCAGGATGCCAATCGCCTCTTCACGGTCAAGCGAGGTGCCGAAGCGTTCCACCAGCTGCTCAATCCAGTGAGCGTGCTGTGCAAGGCGGTGATCCGCCGAAGCACGGACTGCTTGAAGCTCTTCTGCGTCGCCCGCCAGAATGCCGGCAATGTCGTCGAGCTCGTCCTTTAGACGTCCCGGCAGGATGGCAAGGCCCATAACCTCGATGAGGCCGATGTTCTCTTTCTTGATATGGTGCATTTCACGGTGAGGATGGAAGATGCCTTCCGGATGCTTATCGTTCGTACGGTTGTTGCGGAGCACCAGATCCGCCTCGTAGCCGCCGCTTGCGCTCCGGCGGACGATTGGCGTAACCGTGTTATGCGGCACGCGCTCGCCATTCTCTTCGCTGAAGGCCAAAATGTCGGCGGAGGGATCGCTGTAGCCCTTCCAGGCTTCGTACAGGTCGTTCGCGCATTCCAGCAGCACGGCCTGATCTTCACCCTGAAGCCGCACGACGGACATAGGCCAGTTCACCATTCCCAGGGATACACCCGGATAGGACGGATGGGTGAACGACTCCTCGATCGGCGCCTTCTGAAGCGCGAAGGTATGGCGGCCGCCCTGAAAATGGTCATGCGTCAGAATCGATCCGCCGACAATCGGCAGATCGGCATTCGAGCCGATGAAATAGTGCGGGAAATCGCCTACAAAAGCCAGAAGCCGCTTTAAGGTATCCTTGGTCAGTTTCATCGGCACATGATCATGATGGAACACGATGCAGTGCTCGTTGTAGTACACATAAGGCGAGTACTGGAAGAACCACCTCTCCTTGTTCAGCGTGAGCGGAATCGCCCGCAGGTTCTGGCGGGCCGGGTGGTTCAGACGTCCGGCATAGCCGATGTTCTCCCGGCAGAGCAGGCATTTCGGATAGACCGGAGGCGGAAGCAGCCGGGCCATCGCGATCTCCTTCGAATTCTTCTCCGGCTTGGACAGGTTGATCGTCATCTCCAGATTGCCATAAGGCGAGGGCTGCAGCCAGTAGACATTCTTGGAGATGCGGTCCATCCGGATATAGTTGGAATCGATGCTGAGCTGGTAGAAGCGGTCCGTCGCGGCGGCAATGCCTTCATTCTCTGCCAGCTGAACGAACTCCCGGTTGATCTCCGAGGGGCGGGCCATGAGCTGGCCCATGATTTTGGCGTCCAGGAGATCCCGGTACGTATCGGTATTCTCCGGGATCAGCCCGATTTCGAAGCCATAATCGATAAGGGCATCCAGCGGAGCCTGAGGTCCCTCAAGCTCCGTCAGATCCGGTTCACCGTCATAAGGCTCGCTGAAGCCGAACTGCTCCAGCAGCCGGTTGCGGCCGTAGTCGGTGTCTGCCGGCTCGATAAGCCGCCGGCGGGAAGCGAAGAGCACGAGCTGATCGATCGCAAGAAGGGCGCGCTCGGCTCCTTCTGTTCTGTTCCGTTCGTTAGTCATTGCGTTGTTCTCCTTCGGTATGGAAGGCTCCGCCAGAGAGCCGTCAAATTCACGCTTCGCCGTAACCCTGCGGATGGGAGGAATGCCAGCTCCAGGCGCTCTGGATAATGTCCTTCAGATCGGCACGGGCCGGATTCCAGCCCAGAACCGAGCGGGCTTTCTCCGAGGAGGCTACGAGCACGGCGGGATCGCCGGCACGGCGTTCCTGAATAACGACCGGGATATCGAGTCCGGTGACTTCCTTCGCCGTCTCGATTACCTCTTTGACGGAGAAGCCTGTGCCGTTGCCCAGGTTGAAGAAGTTGCTGCTGTTGCCGCCGCGCAGATAGTTCACGGCCCGCACATGCGCGTCCGCCAGATCGCTCACATGGATGTAATCCCGGATGCAGGTGCCGTCTTCCGTCGGATAGTCTTCGCCGAAGACGGCGATGCTCTCGCGCTGCTTCAGTGCAGTCTGGAGCACGAGCGGAATCAGATGGCTTTCGGGACGGTGGTCTTCGCCGATCTTGCCGCTTGCATGGGCGCCTGCGGCGTTGAAATACCGAAGCGCCACATATTTGATGCCCAGCACCTTATCGAACCAGGACATCATCCGTTCCATCGTCAGCTTCGTCTCCCCGTATACATTGGAAGGCTGAGTGCGGTCCGTTTCTTCAATCGGCACCTTCTCCGGTTCCCCGTAAGTGGCCGCTGTCGACGAGAAGACGATCTTGTTCACGCCCGCCTTCTGCATGCCTTCGAGCAGACATTGAGTGCCATACACATTGTTGTCATAGTATTTGACCGGGTCCTTCATGCTCTCTCCAACCAGCGAGCTGGCCGCGAAATGAATGACCGCGTCGATGTCGTTCTCGGCGAACAGCTTGGCTAGCAGCTCTTTGTCGCGGAGATCGCCTACGTACAGCCTGCCTCCCAGAAGGGATTCGCGGTGACCGGTCACCAGATTGTCCAGCACCACCACATCTTCGCCTCGTTCAAGCAGTTCCGCTACCGTATGGGAGCCGATATAACCCGCTCCGCCTGTTACCAAAATAGCCATCTACCTTCCACTCCTTCCGATTCTTGCGCCCCCTTAAGAGGGCGTATTGTATTGGGGTGACACTTATGTCTGTTCTGCGCAGAGATGCATTACAGGCAGGCGGCACATGGAAAAATCAGACAAGGATAAGCTATTCGTTTCTCCCCGAGGAAGGATGTTCTCTACCTCAGGGCGAATTCCAAGAGCGGTTGCCCAGTGTTGGAACAAGGCTGCTCTGTATGAATAAAAGCCGCTTTCCGTCTTGCTCCATCCCGCCTCTTGCGCAGTAACCTTGCTGCCGCTTACGCTTTGCTGTACGGTTATAGTATAATAAAAGGTGTCATTGCCTGTAATGCAATCATGTGTGTAATGCATGGATAAATGTGACTTCACCAGAAATCAATCCGAGAAAGGAACTTTGCGGATGGAACACTCCTACTCTGTGGCTTCCAACCCCGTCTACTATGAAGAACAGAATCTTCATGTCCTGTTCGCGGGAGAGAGCCAGACGCTGCCGAGGCATCAGTTGGGACCGAAAATATACGATTACTTCCTGCTCCACTGCATTGAGCAGGGAACAGGCTCCTTCCGTACGGAGTACCGTACGTACGAGCTCGGCCCCGGCGATTGCTTCCTGATCCATCCCGGCCAGTTGGTGAGCTATGTCTCCGATCCGGACAGTCCCTGGAAATACCGCTGGACGGCCTTCTCCGGAACGGAAGCCGGAAGGCTTGTTCATGAAGCCGGCTTCTCCCCCGAGCAGCCAGTGGCATCCTGCGGCGAGGGAAGCGTGATTCCCGGCTCCCTTGCCGGCATTATGAAAGCCTTCCACAGCGGACAGGAGAGCGGGCATCTGACTTCGCTGGGCTACTTGTATCTCATGCTTGGAGAAGCGGCCGGTATGCTGAAGGCCCATTCGCGTCTGCCCGGCAGAGACTCCCAGGTCAAGCGGACAGTCAAGCAGATGATTCATTATATGTCATCGCAGTACGCGCATCCGGTGTCCATCGAGCTGATGTGTTCAAGCCTCGGCTACAACCGGGCTTATCTGTCGCGGGTATTCAAGGAAGAAACGGGGCTGTCGCCCGTTACGTATCTGCTCAAGCTGAGGATCGACAAGTCGAGGCAGCTGCTTCGCGAGCGCCCCGAGCTGTCCGTGGAGCAGGTGGCGGCGTCAGTCGGCCTGACCGACGCCCTGTATTTCTCTCGCCAGTTCAAACGGTTCTGCGGACAGTCGCCAACGGCTTACCGTGCAGTAACCGCCCGCAAGCCGGAGAGCAAGCTCATATAGAGCCGCTTGGGCCGTCATTCTCCGGGTTGAGAATGATTTCAATACGGTCCAGCTCCTCAGCGGAGAATTCAAGATTGGACAATGCAGCGACATTGTCCTCGATCTGGCTGACCCGGCTTGCCCCGATAAGCGCCGAAGTCACCCTTCCGCCGCGCAGCACCCACGCCAGCGCGAATTGCGCCAGCGTCTGGCCGCGGGCTGCGGCCATCTGATTCAGCAGCCGGACCTTGCGGATGGCTTCCGGCGTGATCTGGCTTTCACTCAGCGCAGCCCCCGGCTTCGCCGCCCGGGAGTCGCCGGGAACTCCGTTCAAATATTTGTTGGTCAGCAGACCCTGGGCGAGCGGTGTAAAAGCGATTGTTCCAACGCCAAGCCCATCCAGCATATATTGAAGGCCATTCTCGATCCAGCGGTCCAGCAGCGAATAACGGGGCTGGTGAATCAGGAGCGGTGTGCCGAGAGCCTTAAGGATGGCGGCTGCCTCCTCCGTCTGTTCCAGGCTGTAATTGGACAAGCCGGCATAGAGCGCCTTCCCCGACCGCACCGCCTGGTGCAGCGCGCCCATCGTCTCCTCCAGCGGGGTCTCGGGGTCAGGACGGTGAGAGTAGAAAATGTCGACATACTCTACGCCGAGTCTCTTCAGGCTCTGGTCCAGGCTGGAGAGCAGGTATTTGCGCGAGCCCCATTCCCCGTAAGGTCCGGGCCACATATAATAACCCGCCTTCGTGGAAATGATCATCTCATCCCGGTAGAGCGCCAAATCCTTCGCCAGCACCCGTCCGAACAATTCCTCGGCCGCGCCGGGAGGCGGGCCGTAATTGTTGGCCAGGTCAAAATGCGTAATGCCGAGATCGAACGCCCGCGTAATCATATCCCTTCCGTTGTCGTAGACGTCCGCCCCGCCGAAATTATGCCAAAGTCCAAGCGATATTGCCGGCAGCTTGAGCCCCGATTTTCCGCACCGGTTATACCTCATTGCCTCATACCGTTCATCGCTTGCCAGATAAGCCATCGTTATCGCCGCCTTTGGTGTTGGTATGTTCTTGCCGGTACCTAATCTTATACACGGTGGCGGCGAATCCGAATCGGGAATAGGGCTTGGCGGGGCGGAAATCTAGGCCAGCAGCTCGCCTACACGCTCGAACACATGCCCGATCCGGTCGGTGATGATCAGATCTGCGCGTGAGTCGTAGGCCGTCGGTTCCGCGTTGAGCATGACGGCGTGTCTGCCCCGGAAATAGGCGGTGAGGCTGGCCGCCGGCTGAACGGTAAGCGAGGTCCCGCCGATAATCAGCAGATCAGCCGACGAAAGAGCCTGTATGGAGTCTGTCAGCACCCTGCGGTCCAGCTCCTCCTCATACAGCACGACATCCGGCTTGATGACGCCGCCGCAGACCGGACAATGCGGAACCGTCTCCGCACTCTCAAGTATCGTTTCCAGACCGTAAGGCCGCGAGCATTTCATGCAGTGATTCCGGTGTACGGAACCGTGAAGCTCCAGCACGCGGGTGCTTCCGGCCTTCTGGTGCAGACCGTCGATATTCTGCGTCACTATGGCGCTTAGGCGTCCCTCATGCTCCAGCCGGGCCAGCAGCTTGTGCGCACCGTTCGGCTCCGCGCCCGGATGCAGCATCTTGCTGCGGTAGAAGTCAAAGAACACTTCGGGCTTGCTTATGAAAAAGCTGTGGCTGAGCATTTGCTCTGGGGGATACGGCGAGCTCTTCTCCGTCAGATACAAGCCCGCCGCGGAACGAAAATCGGGTATTCCGCTCTCCGTCGAGGTTCCGGCTCCTCCAAAAAAGACAATGCTCGAGCTTTCCCCGATCCAGGAAGCCAGCGTTGACAACGAATCCATCGACTGCAACATCCTTTCCATCTCAAATTTCCCATTTTAATTTACGGACGAACAGACAGCTCCCGGAAATCCTGAACGATCTGATCGGCGTCCGCCAGATGCTCCGCGCTTGCCAAGGCTCCGGTAATGCCTACGGCCAGGCGCAGGCCCGCGCCCTTTCCCAGCTGCATATCCGCATTGCTGTCTCCGATGATGACAGTCTCCTCCGGCGGTATGCCTAGCTCCCGGCAAGCCTTTTCCGCCATCTCCGGTGCAGGCTTGCCCCGTTTCACCTTATCGCGCGTGACGACGGAGCCGAAATGGGCGGTGATGCCCAGCCATTCCAGATGCTCCGCCGTTGCCGCCGACTCGTCCGAGGTTACGACGCCGAGCCGAAGAGAAGCCTTTGAGCATTCGTCAAGAAACCGTAGCAGGCCGGGCAGCGGCTTCGCCGAGCGCCGCTCCCTCAGGTTGTTCATCGCGTCCTTCGCGATGCTCATCACCCGTACGACCGCCTCGTTCCAAGGCATTCCGGCGTTATACAGCTGCCACGCGAGGATGCCGTAGGACTGCTCCATTGTCGCCATCGACAGCGGGCCCGCCGGATCATAACCGGTAATCCTCCCGTTCGCATCATGATACGTACCGAACACCTTGTCCTTCCTGGAGGTGAATCCTGACCCCGACAGAGCAAGTTCCGTCTCCAAACGGTCCAGGACATCCTGCGCCCAGGCTCCCCACATCTCCATCATATCCAGCAGTGTGCCGTCCTTATCGAACAAAATGGCTCTGCAGGGCACTGAAATTCCGTTCACGCACAGCTCCGGCATTCCTCACTCTCCTTCCGAACGTTATGTATATCCCGATTTATTCAGCAGGCAGCCACCGCTGTATGAACTGCCTCAGGTATACCTACCGAAGATTCCCCATCCAGTCCAGCATGGCCCGAACGGTCAATTCCTGCTGCCGCTCCGGAGTAATCGTCGCCTCCCCGTCGCCCTTCTGCGGGCCGTAATCTCCGAATTGGGCATGATTCCCGCCTTCAAGCGAGTAATAGACGGTATTGTCGAGAAGGTAGGATCTGCCTTCGCTGTACTTCTCCCGGTCAATGACCTGGTCCTCGGTTCCCAGCACGGACAGCGCCGACAGCGTGGTCGATTTCAGACTGCCCTTCTCGTCGGGATAGGAAGCCAGGAAGAACACGCCTGCAAGCTCGTCCGCATGTTTTGCCGCGAAGCGGGAAGCCATGACGCCTCCGAGCGAATGACCTCCGATCACAAAGGACATTCCGGGATGCACCCGGATAATATCCTCCGCCGCTTCGCTCCGGGTTACCGCCAGATTAAGCGGCATAACAGCGATGTAGACCGGATATCCGGCCAATGCCAGTCTGCGCGCAAGCGGGGCATACGATTCTGCCTTGACAAGTCCCCCCGGGTAGAAAATGATGCCCATTCCCACAGATACCTTAGGCTCGAAGGATATCCAGTTGTCGTTCACTTCAACGGTAATTCCCCCGCCTGAGAACAGAGCCTTCTGGGCCGAGCCGTTCGGTTCATAGGGTCTTAAGAACAGCCAGAGCGCCAGAGCTGCGGCAAGAACCGCAGCAATCAGTACATACAGCAATCTGTGCTTTTTGCGAAATAAGATCAAATCGTCAACTCCCGGGTTATGAGGCATGCAGCTTTCTTTTTCTTAAGGAAAATTATAGTGTAATCCCTCCATGCAAACAACCTTCAGTAAATTGCCATAATAATCCGCAAAGCCTTTCCAATTAGTGAACTGGATCACAAATGATTAAGGGCCGAAGCCGAAGGAGCATGGCGAAGACCGCGCCAAGAAGAACCCCGGCAGACCTTGATCCTGGCATGGCATTAACACCTTTTTGGCAGTAATACTTAACATTGTCCGGTAGAAAAAAAGGTGCTGGTGTGATAAACTCTACTATTAAGCAAGGAGATTTTTTATAGAAACGGGCAAGTAGAGGCCGTGTATTCCGTAACGTTCGGAACAAGACCCTGTTCTTTCTATAAATAGCGGCTTTGCCGCTCTTCAGAGAGCAGCGCGTTAACGCGTTGCACGAAGCAATTATTTTGATTCAATAAGGGGGAACCGAGTTCTAATGGCAGCCAAGAAAATGCGTTCTGACATGATTACCAAGGGTTTCGACCGGGCTCCGCACCGCAGTCTGCTGCGTGCAGCCGGCGTAAAGGAAGAGGATTTCGGCAAGCCGTTTATCGCGGTCTGCAACTCTTATATCGATATTGTTCCAGGCCATGTGCATTTGCAGGAATTCGGTAAAATCGTCAAGGAAGCGATCCGCGAAGCGGGCGGCGTTCCGTTCGAATTCAATACAATCGGCGTGGACGACGGCATCGCCATGGGCCACATCGGCATGCGCTACTCCCTGCCGAGCCGCGAGATCATCGCCGACTCGCTGGAGACCGTCGTGAATGCGCACTGGTTCGACGGCATGGTCTGCATCCCGAACTGCGACAAAATCACGCCGGGCATGATGATCGGCGCACTGCGCGTCAACATCCCGACAATCTTCGTCAGCGGCGGCCCGATGAAGGCCGGCGTGGACAGCAAAGGCCGCAAGCTGTCGCTCACCTCGGTATTCGAGGGCGTTGGCGCCCACCAGGTCGGCAAGATCAACGACGACGAGCTGCTGGAGCTCGAACAATACGGCTGTCCGACCTGCGGTTCCTGTTCCGGCATGTTCACCGCGAACTCCATGAACTGTCTGGCCGAAGCGCTCGGTCTTGCGCTTCCGGGCAACGGCACGATTCTGGCCGTCGCTGAAGAACGCAGAGAATTCGTCCGCAAGTCCGCGAAGCAGCTGATGGAGCTGATCAAGCTCGATCTGAAGCCGCGTGACATCGTGACCCAGGAATCGATCGACAACGCGTTCGCGCTGGACATGGCAATGGGCGGCTCCACCAACACGGTGCTGCATACGCTGGCTATCGCGCAGGAAGCGGAGATCGACTATCCGCTCGAACGGATTAACGAAGTCGCCAACCGCACGCCTTATCTCGCCAAGCTGGCTCCCGCTTCCGATATCTTCATCGAAGACGTGGATCGTGCGGGCGGCGTAAGCGCCGTGCTGAACGAGCTGCTGAAGAAAGAAGGCACACTGTTCGGCGACTGCAAGACCGTAACCGGCAAGACGCTGGCCGAGAACGTCCGCGGCCATGAAATCCAGGACACCAGCGTCATTCACACGTTGGACAACCCGTACTCCAAGGTCGGCGGCCTGGCCGTTCTGTACGGCAACCTGGCGCCGGAAGGCTCCATCATCAAGGTCGGCGCAGTCGATCCTTCCGTAGGCGGCTACCATAAGGGGCCCGCCATCTGCTTCAACTCGCAGGAGGAAGCGCTGGAAGGCATCGCAGGCGGCAAGGTCAAGGAAGGCCATGTCGTCGTTATCCGTTACGAAGGTCCGAAGGGTGGTCCCGGCATGCCGGAAATGCTGGCTCCGACCTCGCAGATCGTCGGCATGGGTCTTGGCGCCAAGGTCGGCCTCATTACGGACGGCCGTTTCTCCGGCGCGTCCCGCGGCATCAGCATCGGCCATATTTCGCCGGAAGCGGCGGAAGGCGGCCCGATCGCTTTTGTCCATGACGGCGACATCATCGAGCTGGACCTGATCAACCGCAAGATTGAGCTGCTCGTCAGCGACGAAGAGCTGGCCGAGCGCCGCAGCAAGGAATGGAAGGAATTCGAGCCGAAGGTGAAGACAGGCTACCTTGCCCGCTACTCCAAGCTGGTGACGAATGCGAGCAAGGGCGGCGTGCTGAAGATCTAGTCTAGCAAGACAAAAGCCCGGAAGAGCGCCAAGCGGCGTCCTTCCGGGCTTTCTTTTTCCAAATAGAAGAACTCAGACTTCCACAGCGTTATTCGCGATAACGTTCTGGTACCAGTAGAAGCTGTCCTTCGGCGTACGCGCCAGCGTGTCATAATCCACATGAATGAGGCCGAATCGCATGCTGTAGCCATAAGCCCATTCAAAGTTGTCCATCAGCGACCAGGCAAAATACCCCTTCACCGGGATGCCGTTCTCCAGGCAGCGGTTCAGCGACAGCAGATGCTTATGAAGATAGGCGATCCGCTTCTGGTCGGCAACAACTCCGCCTTGCGGTCCGTCATTGTAGCAGGCACCGTTCTCCGTAATGTAGATCGGAACATCTCCGTATCTTTCGTTGATGTAGCTCAGCACCTTGAAGAAGCCTTCCGGATAAATCGGCCAGCCGATATCCGTACGCTCATAGCCCATGTCCACCGGCTGACACCGCGTAATACCGGCATTCTCCGAATATTGGGCCACCGAGCCGTTATAGTAGTTCAAGCCCAGCACATCGATTTTCTCCGAGATGATGTCCATATCGCCGTCCTGAATCGGAACCTCGGCTCCTCTCTCCCGGAACCATTCCGTCAGAAAAGAAGGATATTCCCCTTTGAACACCGGGTCCATGAACCACTCGATGAACCAGCCGTTCTCGCGTCTGCAGGCGTCGATGTCCTCCTTGCTGTTGGTGTAAGGCTCCATCCAGGTCGCGTTGGGCGCGAAGCCGATCTCACCGTCAATGCCAAGCTCCCGGAATTTACGAACCGCCTGGCCGTGAGCCAGCATCAGATGATGAGCAACCGTAACCGCTGTCTGCAGATCTTTATTGCCGGGCGCATGCTCGCCGTGATAGTTCGACAGGAATGACGCGCACCACGGCTCATTGACTGTCATCCACCGTTTGATTTGGCTTCCGTACCGGCGGAACACCGTCTCCGCATAGGCGGCGAAGGCATCGATCGTAGCTCTGTTCTCCCAGCCTCCTTCATTCTGAAGCGTCTGCGGAAGATCCCAGTGGTACAAGGTGCACATCGGCTCGATCCCGTTCTCCAGCAGGGCGCCAATAAAGGCATCGTAATACTTCAAGCCTTTGGTGTTAACCTCACCGCGTCCCTGCTGATAAATCCGTGGCCAGGCAATGGAGAAACGGTAAGACTTGATGCCAAGCTCCTTCATCAGTGCGATATCTTCGCGGAAACGGTGATAGCTGTCACAGGCGACATCCCCGTTATCCATATTCAGCACTTTCCCGGGAATGCGGCAGAACGTATCCCAGATGGACAAGCCTCTGCCATCCTCTTGATAAGCGCCTTCAATTTGATAGGATGCGGTTGCCGCTCCCCAGATGAATTCTTTTGGAAAAAGCACATTGCTCATATGTTAGTTCCTCCCGTTTCTGTTAGCCTAACAAACTCAACTCTATCTTACCTGTTTATGCTTGCGATGAGAATAGGGTGTCCTGTTTTTTTTGAAACCGTATTGTAAAATACCACGTACTGAACCACAAGCAATGAGGCTTGTTACTCGGTAGTATATGCAAAAAAAGTCCCTTCCTCACACCTGCAATCCGGCTTGGAATGCAGGCGGTAAGGAAAGAACTTTCTTGTCCGCCGCTGTGTATTAGTGGGCGTGTACTCCTGGAAGCTCAGTCTCGGCCAGGGAATCATCCAGCTCCGATCCGGTTCCCGAACGCTGCGCCCGCTTCGTCTCGGGACAGCTCCGGCCATGCGCCTGAAGCAGCTGGGAGACCGGCATCAGGATCATCTTCGGAACCAGCGCATCGCTGCGCACTTTCAGCCGCGCTCCCCCGGCAGGGTGGATGATGCTGAGCAGAATGCTAAGATAAAATTTCGTCAGCCGCGCGAAAATGCCATCCGGAAGATCCCTGATCGTGAAGCCGAACTTCTCCGGCCCCCGGTTGATCATGCTGACGCCGTACAGCGCCTTGGCGCTCGCGAGCTCTTCGTCGCTTGATATGATACGCGCGAGATGCGGCATCTCGGCCTCCATCCGCCGGATCATGCGGATCGCCAGTTGGGCCGCCGACCTTGACTGAACCCCCAGCTCGAACAGCTGACGGTTATCGATATGAAGCTCGATGACCGGATCGCCTTTGGTCAGGGTGATCTTCCCGTCCAGAGGCACGGGCTCCCCTTGATACTCCCGCAGACGGTAGTGCAGCCAGGGATGCTCAGGCGTTACGGTCTGCAGACGGAACAGGAAGTGAAAGCAGCTCTCCCAGAGCAGCCAAAGTCTCACAACCACCCGTTTGCGCAGCGGCAGGCGTTTCATCGGCAGCGCTTCGGCCGCCTTGATCATGTCGTCGATCCGGATGCTCTTCAGGCCGCGCTTCTGCGCCTCGATCAGTGTCCGCTCCAGGGCGGCCAGCATATGTTCCGGCGCTTCGGGATCGGCACCAGGCGTTGTGCCGCAGTCATGCAGGAGCATTACCTCGCCCGGGTTAAGACGGGCCAGCATTTTCTCAGCGAGCCGGTCTGTCCCGAGCTTCTCGCGCCAGTCGCCGAACATGGCGGACCAGAGCACGATTTTGACCTGGCGGCGTTTGGAGAAATCGAAGAGGTTGACGATTCCCCACGGCGGACGGTAGTAAGTGCTCCGCTCGCCGGTAAGGTTGTAAATAATGTCATTCGTTCGCTGAATCTGCTTCTGGACCGTACCGGGACGCATGACCCAGTTGCTCCGGTGAACGTAATTATGAATGCCGATCAGATGACCCTCCGCATGGATGCGGCGGATCAGCTCGGGATTGGACTCCGCGTGGGAGCCGACGACAAAAAAGGTGGCCTTGGCATCGTATTTCTTCAATAGATCCAAAAGCCGGGGGGTATATTGCGGATCAGGTCCGTCATCGAAGGTAAGGGCGAAATCCGGTACCCCATTGCCTTTCCGAAAGACGCGGTAGCCGAAGAGACGGCTTATTATTCCGGGTATAAAGGCATAGAAGGATGAGATGTAAAACAGCCAGAGCAGCAAAGTCTCCATTTTTCTTCCCCGCTTTTCTCCAGATTGATCTTGGGATACGTTTTTCTCCACCAAAAAACGTTACCCCCTATTTTACCACAGCAGTCAAAGAAAAAGACGTTTTTTTGTTAAAATCGTGTACAATGAAAAACGGGTCTGTAACAATATCCATCTCAGCCGTAAAGGAGTCGTTGAATCCATGCTGCCTTTGTACAAAAAATACTGGCGCACCTTTTTCGATATCGGTCTGCTTGTGCTGACCGTCTATCTGGTGATGCTGGTCTTCAGCAAACTGTATCAGCTCGCCGCTCCGGTGTTTCTGTCCTTCTTCGTGTTTATGCTGATCGAGCCTCTGGCCCGGTTCCTGAACCGCCGTGGACTCGGCAAGCCGTTCGCCTCCGCCATCTCTGTCCTGTTGTTTCTGGTGCTGCTGCTCGGCTCGCTCTTCGGCGCCGGCCTTCTGATCGCGGCCCAGGTCATTCATTTCTCCGATAATCTCCATCACTATACATATGTGGCTCAGCAGCATTTTATGGAGACGACGACATGGCTTCAGCAGAAAATCGCCAATCTGCCGCCCGATCTGACTGATAAGCTGAACGGCTACTTCAAGAACGCCACCAATCTGCTCGCTAATTGGCTGAGTATATTCTTCCAATATATGATCGGCGTTGTCGGCTCGTTCTCCTCGTTCATGGCCAATTTCGGCGTCGCCATCATTCTTGCTTTCTTCCTTAGTATGGAGATCAAGGACTGGCGGAAGATCGCCCACGATAAAATGCCGAAGACGCTGAAGATGGTGTACCACTTCCTGCAAGGACATGTCTTCAAAGCGATTGGCTCCTATCTCAAGGCGCAGCTTATTCTAATCACGATTACCTTCGTCATCGTGCTGGTCGGCCTGTTCATTCTGGGTACGGGGAATGAGCTTACGATGGCGCTAATCTGCGCCGTATTCGACATTCTCCCACTGCTTGGAGTGTCGACGATACTGATCCCCTGGATCGTGTATCTGTTCTTCGTGGGAAGCACTTCCCTTGCCATCGGACTGACCGTGCTGCTGGCTGTCGTGCTGATTGTCAGACAGCTGCTGGAGCCGAAGATTACAGGGAACTCCATCGGTGTCTCCTCCGCGTTCCTGATGCTGAGCTTCGTGATCCTGTCGACCTCGGCCTTCGGAGTTGCAGGCTTGATTCTGTCGCCGATTCTGCTGATCCTGCTGAAAGAGCTGCTTCAGCAGGGCTATCTCCAGCGCTGGATTTCTCTCCCGCAGGAGGAGTTCATCGTCTCTCCCTTCGCCTATGAAGACAGGGGCGGCAATGTGGAGTCCGCAGAGGCCGGTGAGCCACCCGGGTCGTCATTCTCAGGCGGCGATTCTGCTGATCCGGATAAACGGAATACACCGGGAACCGATTGATTGTAACCGTAAGGCGGGGCGGGCAAAAGGGCTAAGCTGACGCTCCGAAGCCTGCTTTCGTTCATAACGGAATCGGACCTGAGCAGAGAGGATTGCTGACCACCCTCCCGTTAAAAAATGTCCAAAAGCAAAAGGCTGAACCGCATGCGCGGCTCAGCCTTTTGCCGTATGAGACGGCATTCGCGTATTCTCACTCTTTTCCGTCTCCGCCAGCAGATCCATCACTTCGCCGAACAACTTGACGGCGAGATGCGGGCTGCCGGGCGCTCTGTTCTGCACCAGCACAGCCGCGGTATAGCGCGGCTGCTCGTACGGCCCGTACCCGACAAACCACTGGTTGTTGCGGGCAGCGCCCTTAACTTGGGTCTGCGCCGTGCCCGACTTGCCGGCCAGCTCCCAGTTCGCGCCGCGAAGCTGCCTTCCCGTACCGTCTGTAACGACGGTACGCATCCACTGCAGCAGCAGCGACGCGGTCCCCGGTGAAATGCGGCCGGCCGGCGAAGGGGCCGCATGAGGCTGCAGAACGGCCAGATTCTGGCCGTTCGCGAAGTCGACGCGCCGCAGGATGCGCGGCGCGGGCGGTTCGCCGCCCCGCAGCAGGGCGGCGACCATATTCGCCGCCTGCAGCGGAGTGACGGCGGCGTCGCGCTGGCCGATCGCGGTCTGCACGCGAGCGCCGGGGTCGTTCGCGTGGGACGGCGCGAACACTGTCCCCGCTTGCTCGGCCGCAAGCGGTGCGAGCAGCGGCAGGCCGAGCGTGTCCGCCTGCCGCCAGCCGACCGGCCGGCCGAGGCCGAGCGCCGACGCGGCCGCTTCGAGCTGCGCGTCGCTCAGGCGCTCCGCGAGCGCGGCGAACACCGTGTTGCAGGACTTCGCGAAGCCCTGCTCCAGGGTGATTATGCCGTGCCCGCCTTCCTTCGGGCAGCTCAGCCCGTAGCGGCCGTATTCTCCGCTGCAGTGAAACACCTCGCCGGGAGACGCAACTCCGGCTTCCAGCGCCGCGGCCGCGGTCACAATCTTGAAGATCGACCCCGGAACGGCAGCCTGCAGCGCCCGGTTATTCCATTCCCCACCCTCGGGGGAGATGTCCTCCGGATTATAGAGCGGGAGCGATACCATCGCCGCGATATCGCCTGTCTGTGCATGGAGCACAACGACGGCGCCCTCCTTGATTCCATCTTGGCGCGCCAGCTTCTCTATGCCTTCCTGGAGCCTCATGTCGACCGTCGTATAGAACGACAGCGGGTAGTATGGATTGCGCGGCGTCCGGACCGTAAGCCCGCTTCCCGGCAGCCGCTTTCCTTCGGCATCCACACGGGCTACGACTTCCGTATGTTCGATGCCGCGAAGCAGCGGCTCCAGCGTCTTCTCCAGCCCCGCCGTCCCTTCCATTGGACGGCGCAGATCGCTTCGAATGCTTCGAATGCTTCGAATAGGAGGCGATCCGTCATGGCCCTTTGCCGCATTCCCGCCGGCGGCGGACTCCGACACGTATCCGATCCACTGCCGTCCATTCATCTCGCCTCCGTATCTGCGTGAATAAGGCAGCACGACAACCCCGTCGACACCAAGGCGGCTGATCTCGTCGGCCTGCTGGAAGGTCAGCGCCAGCGGCTCTTCAACTTTTGGCGAAGGCCATGCGTACGGCTGACGGACTTCACGCAGAGCCTTCTTCAGCCGCTCCGCATCCGTGCCGAGCAGCGCCGCCAGACGGTGCAGCGCAGCTGCGTTCGCCCCGCGTTCTGTCTTGGCAGATGCGCGAGGTCCGGCAGCCGCTTCGGGGGGAAGCAGCACGGCTGTCCATATTGTCTCACCCGCCAGCGGAAATCCGCTCTGGTCGAACAGCCGCCCTCTGCCGGTATCAAGCACGATTTCCCGCTCGCTCTGCACCTCGGCCATTTTGGCCAGCGGATACTCTCCGCCCGGTACGGTTCTGCCGCTCATCACGCCCTGAATCCAGATCAAACGCAGCGCCAGCAGGCCAAGAAGCGCCGTCAGAAACACCAGTCCCCATTTCATCCGCCGATGAGCCGTCAACCGATTCACCCCCTGTTTTTTCCTTATTATTCCTCCCATTTATCTTCTTATCCACTGAGCCGTTCATCCGCTTGCACATTGACAAACTCCGTTGAATCCAAGTATTGTAAGCTGACCCTGGAAGTATTGAATAAGGAGCTGAGCGCATGGTAACTGTCAGAATTGAGAAGAAGCGCCGGTCTTTACAATCTCTTTAGGCCCGACTAGACCGCAATATGCTTTAATAGTAATAGAGCCATAACTCAACAACAGATTGCTAAAGGGAGACTGTGCCAATGGTAGATTTTGAGTGGTATCGAAGCTTTGTCTATATTTATAAATACAATTCCGTCTCGCAAGCCGCCAAAACACGGATTATGACACAGCCCGCCATGAGCCAGCACCTCGCTTCCCTGGAAGCGGAAGTCGGGGAGCCTTTATTTATCCGGACTGCTCGAAAAATGATTCCAACGGAAAGAGGCAAGGAGCTGTATTCCCAGCTGGCCCCGCTGATTGAATCGCTGGAGGAGACCAGTCTTGGCTTTCATGCCGCTTCCTTGCCCACCCCCCCCAGATCCGCATTGGATCGGCAATTGAATACTATACAGAGAAAATACTCCCGCAGTTATCTGGCTTTGAGGCCAATACCATTTCCTCCTTTGGAACTGCCGACCAGTTGCTCTTGCTGCTAAACGAGGATAAAGTGGACCTGATTGTAACGTCGCAGAAATCCCAAACGCCCGGTATTGAATTCCTGAACCTTTGTACGGAACGATTTGTAATTGTGGCTCCTGCCCATCTCGATCCCCCGCAGCAGATGAGCCTGCGATCCAAGGAACAGTGGCTGCTGGCACAGAATTGGATCAGCTATGGGCTGGATCTGCTATAAGTCCAACAATAAGCATCTGCCAGCCATTCGGAGCATAACGGAGAAATTGCTTGGCACAGCTGTTGATTATTTATAAATATTTTTATAGTTAGATTGAAAAAACATAATTTGTTTTATAGATTGATGTGACCTAGAATAGCCGTGGGGAATAAAATTCCAGGAGGTAATATCCATGGCGAAAAAAGTATTAATGGTTGTGACAAATCACTCGGAGATCAATGCAGATAGACAGACCGGAATTTGGCTGTCCGAATTTGCCGAAGCCTATATCGAATTTGCGAAGAAAGGCTACGAAGTTACTGTTGCAAGTCCGCTTGGAGGAAAAAGTCCCGTCGATCCGGGCAGTGTGGATGGTAAAACAGCGCAGGAATTGCTCGATGCCCAGCAGTATCTGGAGCAGACGCTGAAGCTCGATGAAATCTCCCATGAGAAATTCGACGCCATCTTCCTGCCGGGCGGTCATGGCACGATGTATGATCTGCCCGCCAGCGCCAAGCTTCAGGTGCTCTTGAAGGATTTCTATGAAGCGGGCAAAATCGTTGCGGCAGTATGCCATGGCCCTGCAGGTTTAGTCGGAGCTACACTGTCCAATGGACAGCCCCTCGTTGCCGGAAAGCGGGTGAGCGCTTTTACTGATCGGGAAGAAGCGGAGACAGGCCTCAATTCGCTGCTGCCGTTCCTGCTGGAGACCAAAATCCGTGAGTTGGGCGCCATTTATGTAGCTGCCCCTAACTGGTCAACTCATTATGAGATCGACGGCAACCTGATTACCGGCCAAAACCCTCAGTCGACCTTAGCCGTAAGCCAAGCCGTCATTGAAAAGCTGGGCTGAACTCAAGACATTCATTGAAGGAATTCGTTTCGTGTAAACCGGCGGCAGTCTCGCTCTTTATTCGAGCCAGACATACCGCAATACGAATCAAACCTACCGCAACATTTAATAGCGCCTCGGGTGCAGAATCATCTGCTGCCCGAGGCGCTCTTATTTTGAATGTGCTGAAAGGCTAAGCGGTTATTCCGCTATAATTCCAGAAACTCCTGCAGTACACGGTCACCAAGCCGAGGCAAATACTCGTGTCCGTATTCAGGATAGACCAGCAGTTCCTTCTCCGAAACGATCTTGTTGTAGACTGCGAACTGGGTCGAAGGCGGACAGATGGTGTCCGTCAGTCCCGAGACGAAGATCACTTTGGCCATGATCCGGTCGGCCAGATTCTGGATATCGATCAGTCCCAGACGCTGAAATAAGGCTTCCTCCCGCTGATGATTGAAATCAATGTTTCGGAAGTAATAATACAGTTCCTCATATGCGGAGGAGGTTACATTCAGCTCGTAAGCCCGCTTGTAGTCTGCCAGAAACGGGTAGACGATAACCGCCAGAGAAATGCGGGGCTCCAGCGCCGCGCATACCGTTGCCAGCGCTCCTCCCTGCGAACAGCCGTACACGCCGACACGGGTCTCGTCCACTTCCTCCATGGACATCAGAATCCGCGCAGACTGCGCAGTATCCAGGAACATGTTGCGGTAATAGAGCTTGTCCGGATTAGGGTCGTCTACACCGCGAATGATATGGCCCCGGACTGTAGTGCCCAGCACCTGCAGGTTATCCTCGGACAAGCCGCCCTGTCCCCGGCAGTCCAGCGCGATCACGCTGATGCCATGTGCCGCGTAGCCCACCTTGTCGCTCCAGTCCCCGCTGTCGCCGGTGTAGCCGTGAAACATCGCCATCCCCGGCCCTTGCCCGGTCCGGTTCTTCGGTCTTACGTATTTGCAGTGGATGCGGGCGCCGCCCACACCGGTAAAGTACAGATGATAGCATTCCGCCAGCGGGCTCGTGAAGTCCGCAGGGATGAGTTCATAATCGAGCGAAGCCTCGTCCAGTTCCCGAAGCGCCCGCTCCCAGTAGGTATCGAAGCCTTCCGGTTTTGGACTGCTTCCCGTATATGACTTAAGCTGCTCAAGCAACATATCGCCCATTGCCCTGTCTCCTTTTAAAAAGCGGCTCATAAATGAGCCGCCATGTTCTTGTAGATATGTGATTACTTAGATGCGGCCGATCGTGGCATCGTCGCCTACTTCCTCATGGGTGTCGATGATATAGTTAACGATATCCTGTACAGTTGTGTAAGCAACACCTACATAAGTATCGGCTGCACCATAGTAAATGGCGATACGGCCTGTTTCGGCATCATTCAGTGTCGCGCAAGGGAATACGACGTTCGGAACGAAGCCGCGTTCTTCATACCACTCCTCTGGAGTCAGTACGAAGTTGCGGGAACGGTATTTTACCTTGGAAGGCTCGTCGCGGTCCAGGATTACGCCGCCCATGCTGTATACGAGACCATTACAGGTTCCGGTTACACCATGGTAGAACATCAGCCAGCCTTCGCTCGTTTCGATTGGAGCAGGACCGCCGCCAATCTTGACGTTCTGCCACCAGCCTTCTCCGCCTTTGGTCATAACATGGCGGTGTTTGCCCCAGTATACGAAGTCAGGGCTTTCACTCAGGAATACGTCGCCAAAAGGAGTGTGGCCGCTGTCGCTTGGACGGGACAGCATTACGAAGTTGCCGTTGATTTTTTTCGGGAACAGCACGCCATTGCGGTTGAATGGCAGGAACGGGTTTTCCAGAATCGTGAAGGTCTTGAAGTCCTGCGTTTTGGCTACGCCGATGGCTGCGCCGTAGAAATCGGTACACCAGATAATATAGAATGTATCTTCAACCTTCACCAGACGCGGATCATATGCATATCTCGGCTGATAAGGCTTGCCTTCTTCGTCAATGAACATGATTGGTTCGTCGTCAATCTTCCAGTCCAGTCCGTCCTCACTGTAACCCATGCGCAGATGCGGGCGGGTAGTGTCGGTTTCGGTACGGAATACACCGATAAATTTGCCTTCATAGGCTACTACTGCACTGTTAAAAATACGTGCCACGTCTTTGGCCGGATTTCTCTTGATAACCGGGTTGTCACTGTGCCGCCACAGCGGCTTGAGATGCCCTTCAGGTCTTGCCTGCCAAGGCATATTCGGGATGCTTTCACCAATAATCTTGACTTCTTTCATAGTAAATTCTCCTCCAACCCATTCCATTTTTTATGATCTATTTAACAGAGCCTTGCGCAAAACCGTTATAAATCTGCTTCTGAAGCGAAATAAAGACAATGAGCGTTGGAATGATCGCGATCATAATTCCCGCGCAAATAACTTCCCATTGTGAACCGTAAGGTCCCTTGAACTTGAACAGCGCGGTTGACATAACCTGTAGGCTGCTCTTCGGCATGTACAGGAATGGAACATAGAAATCATTGTAAATATTCACGCCCTTAACGATGACAACTGTTGCAATCGCCGGCTTCAGCAGCGGCAGAATAATCCGCCAGTAAATCGTCCAGTACGAAGCGCCGTCCAGCATGGCAGATTCATCCAGGGACTCCGATATGGAATCAAGGAACTGCATGAAGATGTATACAGCTATAATATCTGTTCCCAAGTATAGGATAATGGGGGCCAGACGTGTATTAAACAGTCCCAGCGAATTGATAATCTGGAACGTTGCAACCTGAGTCGTTACGCCGGGAATCAATGTAGCAAGCAGAAACAGGCCGATCAGCAGCTTGCTTCCTTTAAACTTGAAACGGGCCAGAATGTACGCCATCATGGAGCCGGTAAGCGTTGCGCCGGCAACAGAAATGACTACGATAATGACGGTGTTCATGAAGCCGAGAAGCATTTTGCCGTCTACAAAAGCCTTGGTATAGTTCGCAAAATTCAACCAGTTGGAAGGCGGAGTCAGCGGACTAGTGGAAGCATATTCCGACCCTGTCTTCAGCGATGCGAAGAATACGACGATAATCGGAATCAATGCGGCTAACGCGCCGAGAATCAGTGTTGCATACTTGAATACGCTGGCAGTACGGTATCTTAATGAATGCATGCCTTAATCCTCCTCCTTGACGAGCACGCGCTGCAGCAGGGTTACCAGAATAACGATGAACAGCAGGACTACCGACATCGCCGAGGCCAGCCCGAGTTTGCTGTATTTAAAAGCCACATCGACGGTCTGGATAACGAAGGTGCTGCTTCCGTTGGAGCCGCCTGTCATAATATAAGGAATATCGAATACGCCGATCGCTCCGCTGACCGCAAGGATCAGGTTAAGCTGGAGGATGCGCTTGATGCTCGGAAGAATGATATGAATGAACTGGTGCCAGCGGTTGGCGCCGTCGATATCCGCCGCTTCGTAAACATCTTTTGGAATAGACGAAATGGCGCCGAGGAAAATGATAAAGTTCATCCCCATATATCTCCAGACAGATGCGCCTGCAAGCGATACGTTGATAATATTAGGATTCAGCAACCATTTTTGTGAAAGCGAGCCCAATCCCAGGAATTGAAGGAGCGTATCCAGGGTTCCGTCCGGTTTGAAGAAGAACAAAAAGATAAAACCAATGGCTACGCCGTTCAAAAGTGTTGGGAAGAAGAGAATACCCTTGAATGCATTTTTGCCAAAGACGTTAAAACTGAGAATGGTGGCAAAATACAACGCAAGCGCCATTTGCACGAAAGTAGCGAAGAAATAGTATAAGCTGACCTTAAATACGGAAAAATAGTCGGGGTTCGTGAATATCGTCCTGTAATTGTCGAAACCGACGTATGTCATATGCTTGCTGAATCCATCCCAGTTTGTGAAGCTGTATTTAAACATATTGATTACCGGCAAATAGGAAAAGGTTAGCAGCAGAAGTACCGGCACCAGTGAGAAGGCGACGATAATGACGATCCGCTGTGTTCTGTAACTCAAGCTGGATAAGCCAAATCCGCTGCGCGCTTTCTGTCCCTGATTGTTGTACCCCAGTTTGGATGAACCGACCATTTTGCACCTCCTGTTTCTTGTTACATCAAGTTTGCTTGAAGAAAATAAGCGGGGAAGCCAAGGCGCTCCCCCGCTTCATAATTATTTGGACGAAACTTTCTCCGCGCGGGCTTTAGTCCACTTGTCGTTCAGATCCTTCATAATATCGTCAAAGGATTCCTTGCGGTTTCCGATGGCTGCTTCGATAATCCGCTTCTTAAAGTCAGGCTGCCAGAGGCCAATCTCGGCCTGCTTGTCGATGGCGTCAACCAATCCTTCTTCACCGGCTTTGGCTGGAGTGATTGTCTGGAAGGTTACATCAGTGCCTTCGTACTGCTTGAGAATTTCCGGAAGCTCAGCGCCTTTAACCGGGCTCATGCCGCCGCCTTCAGTTGTCGGATAGCCGGATTCGTTGATGAACCAGTCTACCCATGCACGAGCTGCTTCCTTGTTCTTGCTGTGCACGCTGATACCGATATTATAGTCGTCAGCGAGCGGTACGATAACTTTTGAAGCGTTGGTCGGGAACGGCATGAAGCCGACATCGTCAGGATTGGAAGCTACCCCCTTGATCTGACCGATAGCCCAGGAACCCAAAGGCATTGTTGCAATTTTGCCGTTTGCAAGATCCGATTTGGAGGATTCCCAATCAGTTGTTGTCGGGTCCGGTTCGATCAGGCCGTTCTTGGCGGCGTCATACATGATTTTGTACAGATCGTAATGCGGCTGGCCTTTGACAAAGTTATTGTCGGAAGCAACCTGGGTTATATTCACATAGTCAGGATCGCCTGCAACAGTCGTAAGATCAGCTTCCCACTGTGTCAATGTCCAGCCTGCAGCATAGTTCGTGTACAGCGGAATTGCTTGAGTCTTATCCTTAATGGTCTGGAGAGCCTTCGTGAAGTCGTCGATCGTCTTCGGAACCGTTGTTATACCTGCGTCGGAGAATATCTTCTTGTTGTATATAATGCCGCTAAAGTTGATCGTGATCGGAATGCCGTATGCTTTACCGTTCACACTCCGCTCTTCAAGACCGGTGTACTGCTTGCTCAGGTCGGCTTCATCGCCAAGCGGCTCGAAGAAATCCGGAAGCTGTGCGATAGGAACGCTTGTGGGCAGCAGCAGTACGTCGCCGTAATCGCTCGTATTCATACGGATCTTGATTTGATCCTCGTAATTGGCAAGCGCTTCGAAATTAACTTTAACATTGGGATATTTTTCGTTGAATTTGGCCGCGTATTCCTTGAATACGGTATCAACTATATCCGTTCTTTGCGTAATGACCGTGATGTCGCCTTTAATATCACTCGGACTTGCAGTCCCCGATGCAGACGCACTCGCCGCCGGAGCGCTGGATGCTTCGCTCGTTGTGTTGCCCTCATTGTTGTTCGATGAGCAGCCGCTAAACAGGCCAGCCATCAGCGTCAGTCCCATGAATCCTGTGACCCACTTCTTGTTCACAATCAAAGACCCCTCTCAAATCGATTTTTATCATACTAACAAAACGGATAGAATGCAATAACTGCTTCGCTAATTTTTTCATAAAAAAATGATGTTTTAGCGAAAAACAAATCCTGAATCCGTTTACAGTTCTAATATAAAGCCTTTTCACAGCTAAAACGATGGTTTTTATTGATTTTTCTAGTCTTGTATTTGTTATATTTGTTTTTTACTTTTGCGCGATAAAGTAATAACATAACCAGCAGATGCCGAAACTTTCCGAAACTTTTCGGAATTGAAAAAACTGATTTTACTTAGTAGTTTTCCCTTCTGTACCACCAGCCGCACGCATCCCCGATTTATAGTCCTTGGGAGTAACGCCGCACATTTTTTTGAACAGCTTGTTAAAATACACAGGATCGTTGTATCCGACTTTCTCGGCAATCTCGTAGTTCTTCAGGTCAGGATGCTCTCTGAGCAGAAGCTTGGCCCTGCCAATCCGGATACCGATTAAATAATCGGTGATCGTCTGTCCCGTCTTATATTTGAAGAGTCTGCTGAGATAGCTTGCATTCATTCCGACTGTCTCAGCCAGGCGTTCCAATTCGAAATTATGCATGTACTCGCGTTCCAGGAAGCTCTTGGCCTGATCAATCACATAATGCTCCCCGCATTCGCTCTGGGACTGCTGGTCAGACAGCTCTTCGTCTTCACGTGCCTCTCTCTTGCGCTTGTCGTCTTCAACCCTCTTCAACAGTTCGAAGAGCTGGACCTTGTCGATCGGCTTGAGCAAATAATCAAGCACACCATGCTTGATCGCCCGGCGGGCGTATTCGAACTCGCTGAAGCCGCTTAAGACCGCGATATTAATGTTTTTATTATGCTCCCGTACCTTCTCAATTAATCTCAGCCCGTCCATCATCGGCATTTTGATATCCGTTATAAGCAGATCGACGTCCTTGGACGCCATTCCGACAAGATGTTCCCATGCTTCCGCTCCGTTCCCATATGAACCGATCACTTTAACTTCCATATCCATTCTTGAGGTTATCTTCTCGAGTCCTCTGCGGATAACCTCTTCATCGTCAGCTATCATAATATTGATCACAGGTAATCCCCTCCGCTCTCCAGTATCTCCGAAAAAAATGATTGCGCTATCAATAATTATAACTGGAACCAACATCTCAAAAACAGGCTGTCGTTGTATTTTATAGTCTTCCCTTTACCTACAAATCTGCGCGTATTAAAATATCCCGTAATTCTCAAATTGGTTCTTGTATTATGAACGGAAAAAGTTATAATCAAGGTGTATTGTTATCATATACTAACATAATTATAATAACAATATAACAAAAACCTATCGTAATTCACGAACTGCATTTTCTACAACCACGAGAAAAGCGAGGTTTTATGATGAGAATCAACCAAGAGTATTTTGCCGGAGTCACCTGGGGCGCCATGGGCAGGCGCGGAACCTGGGCGACTTCTCGCGCGGATCGATCGATGGAACTGATGGCTTCATTGACCGGCGCCACCTGGACGGCAATCGCTTTCGCGGCGGTTCAGGCCAAGCCACAATCGACAGTCATACCCTTTCGCGACGAACCGACAATAACGGACGATGAACTGAAATGGGCGATTGCCAAAGCCCGTTCGCTGAACCTGAAAGTGTGCCTGAAACCGATCGTCAACTGCGGCGACGGAACCTGGCGAGCCCACATCAATTTCTTCGACAAGGACGTGCCCTGCGAGCCGAAGTGGAGTGAATGGTTCTCCTCCTACACGGCTTATATTCTTCATTATGCCGCCATTGCCGAGGAGACCGGCTGCGATATGCTGTGCATCGGCTGCGAGACGGTACAGGCTGACCGCCGGGAGAAGGAATGGCGGGCCCTGATCGCCGAGGTACGCAAGGTATACTCCGGACCGATCACCTACAACTGCGACAAATACCAGGAGGATAACGTCACCTGGTGGGATGCCGTTGATCTGATCGCTTCCAGCGGCTATTACCCGGAGCATGACTGGCCGGAGCAACTGGACCGGATCGAGGGAGTTGCCAAGTCGTTCGGCAAACCGTTCTTCTTCATGGAAGCCGGCTGTCCGAGCCGAAAAGGCAGCGCTGCCATTCCCAATGACTGGACCCTGCAGGGCGAGCCGGATGAGCTTGAACAAGCCCGTTACTACCGGGCCATGTTCGCCGCATGTGAGACGCAGCCCTGGGTTCAAGGCTTCATGCTCTGGGATTGGCCGGCCAACCTTTATGAACAAGAAGAGGCTGGCAGCAATGACGACTATTGCATGTATGGCAAGCAGTCGGAGGGCATCGTCCGCGATTACTACACCTCCAAAGTTTCACAATCTTCAATCTGAAAGGAAGCGAAGAATTACTATGAGCCTGTCCCCTGATGTATGGCTGTCCGAGCTCGAATCCGAATTGAAGGACAATATTCTCGGGTTCTGGATGAAGCACACGCTTGATGAGGAAAAAGGCGGCTTCGTCGGCGAAATCGACAGCAGCATGAAGATCAATCCTTCCGCCGCGAAGAGTCTGGTTCTGAACGCCCGCATTCTGTGGACCTTTGCCAGCGCTTACCGCATGTACGGCGAACCGCAGTATTTGGGCACTGCCGAGCGGGCTTACCGTTATCTGGTTGATCACTTTGCCGACCGGGAATTCGGCGGCATGTACTGGATGGTCGATGCCCAAGGGCAGCCTTCTGAAACAAAGAAGCAGATTTACGGTATCGCTTTTGTCATCTATGCTCTTTCCGAGTATCACCGTGCCGCTAACGTCCCGGAAGCTCAGGACTACGCAATTGAACTGTTCCGGGTTATCGAGAAATATGGATACGATCCGGTGAATAAGGGCTATATCGAAGCGTTGTCCCGCGAGTGGGAAATGACGGATAACCTGACCCTCAGCGCCAAGGATATGAACGAGAAGAAATCGATGAATACGCATCTTCATATTCTGGAAGCCTATACCGGTCTGTACCGCGTATGGAAATCCGAAGAACTGCGCGCCAAGCTGTCCGAGCTGATTGTCACCATGCTCGACCATATTATCGACAGCAAGGACGAACATTTCCTGCTCTTCCTCGATGATGAGTGGAACGTGAAATCCGATCATATCTCCTATGGCCACGACATCGAAGGAAGCTGGCTGCTCTTTGAAGCCGCCGAGTTACTTGGCGACGAAGGTCTGCTCCCCCGCGTCAAGTCCGTAGCGCTGTCCATGGCGAAAGCCGTGCTGGCAGAAGGCATTGACACCGACGGAGGCATCTTTAACGAAGCGGGACCGCATGGGCTTCTTGACCGCAACAAAGACTGGTGGCCGCAGGCGGAAGCCGTTGTCGGATTCTATAATGCCTATCAATTAAACGGAGACAAAAGCTTCCTCGAAGCCGCTGAGAATTCATGGTCATTCATCCGCAAATACATTGTCGATCCTGAATTCGGCGAATGGTTCTGGGGCGTTGATGGAGAACTTCAGCCGCTGCGTCTGGAGCCTAAAGTAGGCGCTTGGAAATGCCCTTACCATAACAGCAGAGCCTGCTTCGAGATGATTGAACGGCTGAAGCATGATCATGCATCGTCCCGCTAAGGCAATCCTTAATCCACCAAATTAAAGGAGAGATATCAATGAGTCTATTTGAACAACGCAAGCAACAGCTGACCGAGCATTATGAATCCCTGATCTCCCGCAAAAATGAAAAGCTGCCGATCAGCAACGGAATCTATAACCGCTACCGCTATCCTCTGCTTACTGCCGAGCATGCGCCCCTGATCTGGCGTTATGACTTCAATCCGGAGACCAATCCGAATTTCGAAGAGCGTCTTGGCGTAAATGGCGTGTTCAATCCGGGTGCCATCGAGCTGAACGGCAAGTTCTACCTGGTAGCACGCGTTGAAGGCGTTGACCGCAAATCGTTCTTCGCAGTAGCTGAGAGCGACAACGGTGTTGACGGCTTCCGCTTCTGGGATAAGCCGGTTGTGCTGCCGGAGACGGATGAGCCTGATACCAACGTCTACGATATGCGCGTAGTGCTTCATGAAGACGGATGGATTTACGGCCTGTTCTGCACCGAGCGCAAAGATCCGGACGCCGCACCTGGAGACCTCTCCAGCGCCGTAGCCCAATGCGGAATCGCCCGTACCAAAGATCTTGTGACATGGGAACGGCTCGCCGATCTGAAGACCGCTTCCGCTCAGCAGCGCAACGTAGTGCTTCATCCTGAGTTCGTAGACGGCAAATATGCGTTCTATACTCGTCCGCAGGACGGATTCATCGACACCGGTTCAGGCGGCGGCATCGGCTGGGGATTGTCCGATACGATTGAAAATGCGGTAATCACCAAGGAAATCATCATTGACGAACGCCACTATCATACGATTAAAGAAGTGAAGAACGGCCAAGGCCCTGCTCCGATCAAGACATCCAAAGGCTGGCTGCATATTGCGCATGGCGTGCGCAATACGGCTGCAGGACTTCGTTACGTCCTGTACTCCTTCCTGTCCGATCTCGAAGAGCCTTGGAAAGTGACTCACAGACCAGGCGGACATTTCATTGCTCCGGAAGGCGAAGAACGCGTCGGAGACGTCTCCAACGTTGTCTTCAGCAACGGCATCATCGCTCGTGACAATGGAGAGATTTACATCTATTACGCTTCCTCCGATACCCGCGTGCATGTGGCTACAACGACTGTTGAGCAGATGCTGGACTACGTAATTAATACACCGGAAGATGCTTTCCGTTCGTATGCGAGCGTTCAGCAGCGCCTGGAACTGATCGAGCGCAACCTGAGCCTGTAAGCCTCGTAAATAGAAGCTTTAATCATACAGGAAACGAGATTAATACCCGATTCTTATTCTTCAATCCTGTTAAATCTGGATTCCGGTTCGCCGGAATCCAGATTTTTTTGCACACAAAAACCCCCAGATGGACTGGAGGCCAAGGGGCAGCATCTTTGAAACGAGATAACAAAGACGCGTGATATGCGAAATTCCAAGAGAAGTTATTGGCAAGATCATCGAATCCGATGCCTGCCCGTTCCGAGTCACATCCATATGTTCATAGGCTGTTGAAGCTTAAGAAGAGACGGGCGCTGCCGGAAAAGCTTCCCCTGTCGATTCCCGGTGGACAATGTCAGCCGTGATCAAAATTTTCTCCAGCGGAGCCACCGGCACCTTCGCCCGGTTCAGCAGCCTGGCCACCGCCGTTCGGCCCATCGCCTCTTTCGGCACATTAACCGTTGTAAGCGGCGTTGCCGCCCGAATCGCGTCTTCGATATTGTCGAACCCCGTTATCGAAATATCCTTCGGGATGCTCAATCCCTCTTCACGCAAAATGTCGCCCGTCTTTAATGCAATATGATCATTGGCGCACATGATGGCAGTGGGAAGTGCTCCTTCTTTGGACAGCTTGGCAGCCCAGCTCTTAACCGTCTCCCGAAATAAAGTATCGGCATGAAAATCCACGTACAGCATTGGATCCTGCTCATTCTGCGGAGCGATATTGTTCTCCTCAAGTGCGCTCCGGAAGCCGATCCAACGGTCTCTAAAGCTGCGTGAGTATTTAATATTGCCCAGGAAATGCAGCGATTTATGCCCGCTTCCGATCACATGGTTCGTAAGGCGGCTCATCGAGTCTACATTGTTGGCGAAGACCGTATCCGTAGGAATTAGCGGGTCTTCATGATCGATCAGCACCATCGGCAGGCCCAGGCGGTGGATGGCCAGCAGTTGGGAGGTCGAGATTTGACCTACGCCGATCAGACCGAGAATGCCTCCCGGGTTCAGGATGTTGACGACGTTGTCTTCCCGATGTTCGGAGATGATCACCATACCCAGACCTTCCGCATCCAATGCCACCGCGATTCCGTCCACAATTTTGCCCCAGTACAGGGAGTCCTGTGTTTGTGACCGTATATTGGGCATCAGCACCAGCACGGCCTGCTTGTCCCGAATAGCCGAACCAGCGTTTGTCGCCGATTTATTAGGCTGGATATGCCCATTCTTTTGTGTATAGTACCCCAATTGGGAAGCTGCCTGAATGACCCGCTCCCGGGTCTGCTCATTGACTCCGTCCTTGCCGGACAAAGCTTTGGATACGACAAACTTGGACACTCCCAAGTAGTCGGCTATTTTTTGCATCGTCACTTTTTTGGCCATTGCTGTCATCCTTCCGGGTAACATGTTATTTCCACTGCGGCTAATCCTCAGGGAGTGGCAGAAGCGGGAACGCCGGCCCTTGCTTCCGCCCATTTGGCGTTCAGTTCATCAAAAGCCTTCTGCAAGTCCGGGGCCGCAATCAATTCCTGAATATACTCGCCCGACCAAAAGGAAAGTTTCGCCCGGTTCGCAAGTTCGATAAATCGGTCGTTCTGTACGGTCGCCTCCAGCATCTTTGGCTTGTAAGAGAGAAACTCGTTGTACTGCGGCATCCCGGGGTCATCCGGGTTATTCTCGTCATAGAACCCCCACTCTTTCTTATAGGAGGTCTTGTTCACGAAGAAGTCGATCCAGGCTACCGCTAATTCCTTATTCTTGCTGAATTTGCTGACTCCGATGAACCAGTCCGGATTAAGCGGGGCGTAGTGTGTCATTCCGTTATCATAAGGAAACGGGAAGAATCCGATATCCTCGGAATTGGCTCCCGCATCGACAATCTGGCGGATTGCCCAATTACCGAGAAGTGCCATCGCTGCTTCCCCCTTCGCCAGCTTCGTCTTGGAAATTTCCCAGTTGTCAGAGAACAGATTCTCCTCTACATATCCCTTGGCAACAAGCGTACGGGGGACAGAGATAGCCTCTCCCCATTCGTTGCTTAACTGCCAAGGTTCGTTCTTGTTGACCATATCGTTTAGGTAGTTCGGATTTCCGGTCATGTAATTGGCAAGATTGTCCCCCCACTCCCGCAAAGGCCACACTGCTCCATAGTTCATATAGAGCGGTATGATTCCAGCTTTCTTCAGCTTCGAGCAGGCTTTGTAGAATTCGTCCAGCGTCTGCGGAACTTTGGTAATGCCCGCTTTTTCGAACGCTTTTTTGTTGTAGATGATCCCCTCGGTGATATTGCCCGTAACCATTCCGTACTTGTGTCCACCGTAGGATACAAAGCTCTGGAAGCTCTCTCCGGCAGTCAGCGATGAAGGGAGCGGCTCGAAGAAATCTTCCAATTCATAAGAAGGAAGATTCACCGGCAGAAGCAGCACATCTCCCGCATCCCGGGTGGACAGACGCACCAGAATGTCTGACGCATAATCCGACAGCCCTTCAAATTCTATATCAGCCTCCGGATACAACTGCTCGAACTGCTGCACATAACCGTCCATTGTTCCATTCTCGATAAGATCAATCCGGTTGGTCAGCATAACGATGGTTCCGCTGTGCTTCGGTTTTACCGTTCCTTCTAAGGCCGCCGTGGGTACAGGACCGTTCACCTGCCCCCTGCAACCGCTCAACGCCAGCGCCAGGAGGAGTGGAATGATCAAGGTTCGATTTCTGTAATGCGTCCGTTTCAACTGACTGCCTCCTTCTTATGCTTCGACTCGGAGTCTTCAGTTGCTGCGGGCAGCGGCAGTGTAAGCCGGATCTCTGTTCCTTCGCCCGGAGTACTGTAGACCTCAAGCCCGCAACCTGCTCCGTAATGCATCCGGATACGCTGATGTACATTCTTCAGCCCGATTCCTCCTTCGATCCCCTTGTCGGGCGGCTGCTCATTCCGCAAGTCATCATTCAGCTTATTCAGCGTCTCCCGGTTCATGCCGCAGCCGTCATCTGTAATATGAAACACAAGGCGCTCGTCCGTAGCCTCACAGACAATCCCCAGATTCATGCAGGGTTTGCTGTCGTCAAAGCCATGATAGGCAGCGTTCTCGATAATCGGCTGGAAGATAAGCCGGATAATCTCGTAGTGATCATACTCGTGAGGAAGATCAATATGAAGCCGAAACCGGCCGGAGTAACGACAATTCAACAGTTCAATGTAATTGACGACGTAGGCGATCTCCTGCTTAAGCGTGCTATGCCCGTTCATATCGCTGGTACTGTACCGCAGCAGCTTGCCGAGAATGGAGATCATGTCAGCCGCCTCGATATCATCATTCAGTTCTGCCGTCATGCGGATGGTCTCTAGCGTATTGTAGATAAAATGCGGATTGATCTGGCTCTGAAGCGCCTGCAGCTCGGCTTCTGTCTTCTGCTGCTCAATCCGGTAAATATCCTGAATCAGTTGGCGGATCCGCTCCAGCATCCGGTTAAACTGGTGCCCGAGCAGACCGATCTCGTCCCGCCGCTTCACCTGAAACCGCACCTCCAAATCGCCGCCCTGTACCTTCTTCATCAATTGGATCATTTGAGTCAGCGGTTTGGTCAGTGCGAAGGTCAGGAAGATGGAGATGATCATGGCCACGATAATGATGGCAAAAGTGGCCGCCAGCGTTGTATTGCGGGTAACAATGGCTTCACGGGTCAGTTCATGAACCGGTATGGAAATAATCACCTTCCAGTTCGTCTTGGGTGAAGTGGAGTAAATATTCAGCCTGCTCTTTCCCTCCGACTCGTCGTAAAAGCTGCCTCCGCTTCCCTGAGCCTTCCGGAACAGTTCGGAGCCGGAAACATCCTTGGCGAGAAGCTTCTGCTGACTGTCATAGATAACATGACCGCGTTCGTCCACGATCATAGATTGGCCATGTGTTACCTTGTCCAATTCCGCCACCTGATTCTGCAGCATGCTGACGTTAGCCTCGACGGCAATCAGACCGATCGGATTCCACAGGCCATCCACTATTTTACGAACAACGGTGAATGCGTACCGGGTACTCTGAAGATTGCTGGTATAAGCCTGGGTGCCGAACAGCAGCGCTTCCCCGTTCGAACCTTTGGCCTGTTCACTCCAGAAGTCATAGCTCATCTTCAAGTCAAGTCTAACTCCGCCATCCTTGGCAGAGTAGTAGCCGTTGCCGTATTTATCAAAGATATAGACGGAATTAGCTCCCCGTTTAATATTGTTGATGAACGAAACATTGCCTTCGATCCCCCGCTGGATGGACAGCATCGTATCGAATTCGGATGGATCGAATACTGTATTGCCATCCTGTTCCTTCTCCTTCTTCTGCTCATGAAACTGGTTGGACCGGATCAGATTCTGTTTGATCTCATTGACATAGGCAGGCATGGAGGATATCCGTTTCATATCGTCAATATAATCGTCAATCCCATCCATCATCTGGTCTGTAAGCTTCTCCGAATACGCGATCGTATTGTCCTGTATGGAACCTGTATAACTCTTGAAGTTGTAGATGCTGATTACAGACAATGGCAGGGTGATTATTACCAGAAATACGAGCAGCAGTTTGCGCTCCATGCTCATATCGGTAAACAGGGCCACCCGGCTTCCTATTCGTTTCTTCTTCATTGATCTGACTCCCCCGATATCCCCCTCGAAAAGTTGCATTTGTTATTAATTTTTCCTAACAAAATTATTATATGATGTTATCGGCCATTACACAATGAGAAGAAACTAACCATCTGTAAATAAAAAATGGCCCCCGGGAAGGTTACTTTTTAACAAAGCAGCCTTCCTGAGGGCCATCATGTGGTTGGACACTTCTTGCTTCAGTTTATACCGTATTTCTATACCTTAAACAGAGACAGCTTCTCTTTCAGCTGCCCGGATACATTCTCCAGCTTGCCGGACAGAGATACCAGCTGATCGCTGACGTTCTGCTGCTCGCTGCTCAGCGAGGCTACCTCTTCCGAAGTAGCGGAGGATTCCTCGGCGACCGCGCTCACATTGCCCATAGCTTCCGACAGCACGGTCTGGGATTCCTTCAGGCGGTCGATTGACTCGGTTACCGACTGCAGCGTGCTTGCGAAACTCTCCATCTGCTCGCGTACCGACAGGAAGATCTCCCCTGTACTCTTAACGGAAGTCACCTGTTCCTCGAACAGCGGCGTAACCTCCGACAGCACACTTACCGTCTCATTCATTTCGGTCATAATGTTATCGGTGATGCCGGCTACAAGAGCGATAGATTCCCGCGTCTGATCAGCCAGACCGCGGATTTCCCCGGCTACAACCATGAAGCCGCGTCCCGCTTCACCCGCCCGCGCAGCCTCAATCGTTGCGTTCAAGGACAGAATATTGGTCTGTTGGGTAATTTTCTTCATTACATCCAGAACCTTCAGGACAGACAACGCTGTCTCCTTCAGGTTGTCAACCTTGTTAACAAGCGCCTTGGTCATTTCGCCTGTGCGGCCGGTTTGATTCATAAGAATGGCAAGCTGGTCCGCGCCCTTGGCGCTTGAATCGCTGACGATCTGCGCTGCTGCGTCCATTTCGCGGTTGGCCGCGATGACCGACTCCATCTGCAGCGTAAGCTCGGCGGTAAGATCATTGCCTTTCTCTGCTTCCGTCGCCAGGCTTCCGGCACCTTTCGCAATTTCCTCCGTAGCTGCGGCAATCTCTCTGGCGGCATCCGCCGTTTTACGAGATGCTCCGCCCAGATCACCTGCCGTCGCAAGAACCTCCTGAGCCGACTGGTTCGTCTGCGATACCAGCTCCGTGATCCGCTCCATCATCGTATTGAAGGAAGCCGAGAGCTGGCCGATTTCATCCTTGGAAGTGAATTCCGTACGAACGGTCAAATCGCCATGAGCTCCCTGTCCCATCAAGTCCTTAAGACGGCCAAGCGGACGGGCGATCATCCGTACCATCCATATGCCGAGGATCAGGGCAAGCAGCGCGGCGGCGGCGGCGGCGATATAGGTTGTCGTCAGAATCGGCTCGGCATCCTTGACCAGCGTACCGGTCGGAATGATACCAGCCAGCTTCCAATCGGCTTTGGTCATCGGGTTGAACACGGCCAGAATATCGTTGCCGTCCGGATCCTTCGTATCCAGACTGTTGTTGTCCGCTTTGGAATTTTTGATAAATTCAAATTTGGACGGCAGACCATCTTCTACCGTATTGGAAGACACGATAACCGTCCCCTGAGGAGATACAAGCTGAATATGCGAGTTCTCTCCGAGATTGACGCTCTTCAAGGAATCTTCAAGGAAATCCTTCTTCAGTTCAATCAGGACGAGATATCCCGTCTTGTCGCCCATCATCTTCAGCTTTCGGGCCATGACGATATTGGTGTTCTTCTCGACAGCGATGCTTCCCGGGAACCAGTAGAACTGGGAAGAAACTTCTTCTTTCGAATACCAGGGCGTATAATTTTCGGCACTGGCGGAAACCTGCTTGTACCATTCCTGATCGCGGATATCATTGGTGACAATCTTGGAATTGCCCGTTGTAATAAGCGGCAGCTTCGAATTCTCAGGGATAAGCGAGAAGCTGACGATATTGTTGTCCGAGGTGGTCTGGCTTGTAAGCTTAGTATTGATAGCGTTAATCGCTACGAATTGTTCGTAGTATCCTTCCGCTCTTCCGAGCGAGGATAGCTGCTCCTGCACATCCGGATCAAAATAAAACTGGAGCGCCATTTTCTCATACTGGTCCAGTGTGATATCAAGCTTCTCCGCATTCTGGATAATGGTCTGCTGGTTCGCTTCAGCCACATTATGCTTGATTGTACTCTTGGCCTTGTTATAGGACAGCAGTCCAAGCAGGAGTACAACGACGACTATGGATGATAGAAAGATCAAGAATAGCTTAACGCCAACCGATTTCACCGGGTTTACGCGTTTGATGTGCTTAGAGGATTGATTCAGCAAGTGCTTAACCCCACGAACCTGCGTTGCTGGCGAGACGGTCTGATCACCAGTCGACGCTTCCGGAGAGCTAACCGGAATATTAACCTTTTCTTTCTCCGGATGTTCCTTTCGCTGAAATCTCTTTCTCTCCCGTTTAGGAGCCCCCATTTGAGATCACCTGCCTGATGGATTTGAGTAACCTTATGTAAGCGATATCTAATATATCGGCAAAGTGCACACTTTTCCTTATACCAAAAAGAAAAAAAATATGCCTTATTACCTAATTTCCCACAAAAAAAGGAAAGTCCCCTGTTACCAAGGAACTCCCCTATTAGGAAAACCGGTTTCGCATACCACTTACTTTTTTTTGCGCATCATATCGAAATAGGCAACCGGATAATCCACTTTCATGCGCACCCGCTGCAGCGGGTGTCTGGCAGCATCCAGCGCATTTCCTTCCTCGTCAAACAGCTCGCCGACAATCTGCTTGAAAGGCGTGATGTCAGGGCCGAAGAATTCAACTTCCTGTCCGGGCTTAAAATGGTTGCGCTGCTGGATCAGCGCCGTTCCCGTCTTCGCGTCATAATCCAGCACGAGTCCGGCGAAGTCGTAGGGTGCCGCTTTTTCCTCAGGCTCGTAAATATGGTCCTCATGATCCGGTGTATCGTAGAAAAATCCGGTATTGAGCGGCCGGTTGGCTGCTTTGTTCAGTTCATCCAGCCATTCACGCTTCATTTCATAATGCTCGGGATCGGCCATGTAAGCGTCAATCGCCTTGCGGTACGCATTAACAACCGTCGCCACATAGTGGATGGATTTCATCCGCCCTTCAATCTTGAAGCTGTCAATTCCCGCTTCGATCAGATCCGGAATGTTCTCCAGCATGCACAGGTCCTTGGCTCCCATAGTAAAAGGATTGTCCTCCGGCGTGTGCAGCGGCAGCTGGCTGACGCCGGGAACAAGCGGTGAAGCCGAACGGAGGGCATGCTCCTCTTCGGAGATCCACTCCTCCTGCCCCCGGGCGTCCTCGAACAAATCGTATTTCCAGCGGCAGGACTGGCAGCAGCCCCCACGATTGGAATCGCGGTCCGTAAAATGGTTGGACAGCACGCACCGGCCGGAATAAGAAGAACACATCGCGCCATGAATGAACGCTTCAATTTCGATATCGACATGCTCCTTGATTTCCGAGATTTCCTTCAGGCTCGTCTCCCGGCCCAGCACGACCCGCGGCAGCCCTTCCTCTTTCCAGAATGAGACCGCCTGCCAGTTCAGTGTGGACTGCTGGGTGCTCAAATGTACCTCAAGCCCCGGCGCCGAGCGCAGCGCGATATCGACAATTGCTGGATCTGCAACGATGATGGCCGAAATGCCGGCCTCCTGCAGGTTGCGGAGGTATTCCTCAATGCCCTCGATATCCTCGTTGTGCGCATAAATATTCGTGGCGACAAATACTTTGGCGCCGTATTTCTTGGCGAACTCCACGCCTTCCCGCATTTCCTCGAAGCTGAAATTGTCCGCGTTCGAACGCAGGCCGTATTTCTGCCCGCCGATATATACCGCATCCGCGCCATAATGCACGGCGAATTTCAATTTTTCCAGATTGCCCGCCGGAGCCAGGAGCTCCGGTTTGTCCAGGCGGTATCTTTTGCCTTTGTATTGCGGCTTGGCCACAGTGCTCATACCTTGTCTCCCCTCCTGTATTTCAGGAAGCGTTGCCGCTTCCCTTACGACGATAATTAATACACCTGCTCTTTGTAAAAGAAACCGAACGACAGCTCGCGCTCCGGATCCTGCAGGCGGCGTATATCATACAGCCATTGTTCATGGAACGCATAGGAATCCGGGTCGGCCGCGTAAGCGTCGATCGCCGCGCGGTAAGCCTTGACCGCAATAGCGTTATAGGCGGGCGTCTTCAGCAAGCCCTCCACCTTGAAGCTGTGCACGCCCGCTCCCATCAGAATATGCAGGTCTTCCAGAATGCAGATGTCGTCCGAGCTCATGATATGCGTGCCGCTCTCGTCTTCATAAATCGGGAATTTCTCGCCCGGGCGCTCCGCCTCGACGAGGAACAGGCCGCGGTCACGGCCCAGATTGCCGTCCTGCACCGGCCGGCCCTGATGCTTCATATAGCTCTCCACAAGCTTGCGCTTGGAATGATATATATTGGTCATGCCGTGAACCTGGACCTGGGCTTCCACTTCCAGCTTCGGAATCATCTCGGTAATTTCATCCATATTGAGCTCGCGCGCCAGACAGACACGGGAAGCGCCTTTGCAGCCCCAATAATTGGCCGTGGCGAAATTGGTGGATGTCATTTCGGCGTTCCAGTGAAGCTTAAGTCCCGGCGCTTCGCGGCGGGCGACCGCCAGAACCGAAGGATCGCCGAATTCCGCGCCGTCCACACCCAGCTCGGCAAGTGCCTTCACATAGGCCGGCAGTTCATCCAGCAGCTCGTTCGGCATCAAGCCTGCAAGGCTTGTATAAATTTTGCGGCCGCGCGCGTGAGTCAGCTCTACAGCCTTCGCCGTATCCTCCAGGCTGAAATGGCCGGCCAGCCGCATGCCGAACCGGTCGTCGCCGATCAGCAGCGCATCGGCTCCTGCATCCAGCAGCAAAGCCGCTTCCTCCAGGGAAGCGGCCGTCGCCAGCAGCTCCGGTTTGCTTGTCATGGTGAATCCTCCTGTCAATGGTCACAGGCCGCATCAGGCGGCCTGCGATGTTGATATGCATAAGCGCGAGACGTTATTTCGCTTCCGCTTCGCTCTTTTTGATGTTGGCCAAATGCTCTTTATAGGTCTTGGCGAACAAGTGGGTCTTGCTGCCGTCTTTCTTGGTGACGTAGAAATAATAGTCCGACGCTTCCGGCTCAAGAGCCGCTTCTATGGAAGGCAATCCCGGGCTGCAGATCGGGCCGGGCGGAAGGCCAGCATTCCGGTACGTATTATAAGGGCTGTCTACCTCTAAATCCTTGTAGAGAAGCCGTTCCTTCGGCTTATCCAGCAAATACTGGACGGTGGCGTCGATCTCGAGCTTCTGCTCCTTCTTCAGACGGTTATAGATAACCCCGGCCACCAGCGGCCGTTCGCTGTCCACGACCACCTCACGCTCCACCAGCGATGCGACAGTGAGCAGCTGATGAAGTGTCAGTCCCCGTTCCTTCAACTTATTCTTCCAGTCCGGAATGCTGTCCAGCTTCTGCTGCGTCTCCTCCAGCATCTTCTCGATGACCTGCTCCGGCGTGCTATCCTTGACCAGTTCATACGTGCTGGGGAACAGATAGCCCTCCAGACGGTGCCTGAGATCATTCTCCTGCGGGATGCCGAGCAACTGAGTCTCCTGCAAGCCCTGGCCGGAATCCACCAATGCCAGAAAAGCCGACGAATCCTTGCCCCAGCTCTGCGCGAGCCTGTCCGCGATCTGCTCGGCCGTATAGCCTTCGGGAATGGTAAAGACGACCGTCTCCTTCTTCACCACATCTCCGGCGTTCAGCCTTTCGATCAGGGTGTCATAGGTTACCCCGGGCGCGGCACTGTATGTGCCGGCCATGAACTTCGAGCCTTCGCTCGTCCACTTCAAATATCCCTTAAAAAGGGTAGCATTCTTGATGAGGCCATTCTTCTCCAGGAGATCGGCAATCTCCGAGCTGCCCATCCCTTTTTCAACCGTGAAGGTGACAGCGGGACCGGCATCGGCCGGCTTCATGCCGTTCCATATATACCAGATTGCTCCTCCGGCTGCGACGATCAGCAGCAGAAGAATAATCAAAGAATTGCGGATGGTGGATTTCAATCCTCTTCCTCACTTTCCGACTTTAAATATAAAATTCTATCCATTTAAATTCAATAGATATTTTTGCATATTGGTCATATACGTGCAAAAAGAGCGCGGAATGCTCCGCCCTCCCCTGCATGCGCCCGCCCCGGAATGCGAAATCAGCCTCCGGGACGCAGGCTTATATGCTTACACTTCGTCGTCAGGGAAAGTCAGCTCGTCGTACAGCTCCGAGATGTCCTCCCATTCGTCGTCGTCGTCAATGCTCTCCAGCTCCGGTAATCCTTCACCCGGCACGATGACCCGCAAAAATTCCGGCTCTCCGTCCCCTTCAGGATCCCGGAGCACCGCGTATCCCTGACCCTGCACTTCGAATTCGGCGATAATCTCGAATACGGAAGCTTTGCCGTTCTCGTCTTCCAGTTCCACGGCGCTGCCATAGGCGTCTTTCAGCCTGGAGCTCCATACGACCTGGCCGGCGTCGGCGGAATACTCAGTCATTCCCGCTTCCTCCGTCAAGCTCATCGACGAGCGTGTTGAACGTCTCTTCAACAATCGCCCACTCCTCGTCATCCTCGATCATGAACAGCTGGAGATCGTCGCCGTCTTCTTCGTAACGGAATGCGTATACTTCGTCGGCTTCCTCATCTTCGGAATCGAGCGGAACCACCATCATGTATTTGGAATCGGAGCCGTCAACCTCAAATTTCATGATAACCTCGAATTCCTCTTCGTTCCCCTCTTCATCGGGAATATAAATAATTTCCGGTTCCTCTTCCATGCCGATCTGTTCGTTTGCCATGTGTGCGCACCCCTCACCTTTTACTGTTAGGTATCCCGCTGAATAAGTTAAAGCCAAATAGCCGGCACAAATCGCGCAGCCGCTGATATTGTGCCTTCTTAAGCGATAACTAATTCCCTCGGGACGCCTTAGCATCCAAAAAATTTTGCAGAATCAGAACTGCGGCCATTTTATCCACAATTCCTTTGCGTTTCTTGCGGCTGACATCACCCTCGATCAGCACCCGCTCCGCGGATACCGTCGTCAGGCGCTCATCCCAAAGGTGTACGGGCATATTCAGCGTCTCCCGCAGCTGATTGGCGAATTCGATGCAAATCTCGCCCCGCTGTCCCACCGTGCCGTTCATGTTCTTTGGCAGACCGACGACGATCTCGGACACTTCATTCTCTTCAATAAGGCGGCGAATTTCATCGATCTCACTGCCGTCCCGGCGGCGTTCAATGGTCTTCAGTCCCTGGGCTGTCCAGCCGAAGGCGTCGCTTACGGCAGCCCCGATCCGCCGGTCGCCAAAGTCAAGTCCCAGCTTCCTCATTTGATCCTTTCCGCCGGCTGATTGGCAAGATAGAACCGGACCAGTTCTTCAATCAGCTCGTCACGTTCTTTCCTCCGGACCAAACTTCTCGCATTGTTGTGGCGAGGAATGTAAGCCGGGTCACCGGAAAGAAGATAGCCTACAATCTGGTTGATCGGATTATACTCCTTCTCCACCAGGGCATCGTACACCGTAAGCAGGATCTCGCGGGGAGAGGCCTCCTTCTCGTCGCCCTTCACATTGAATTTGACCGTTTTGTCCATGGAGTCCATCTGTGACACCTTCCTTCTGCAAAATCCCCCCAGCAGACAGCCCTGCCATCAGCCGCTGCTGTAGCCAGCTTGCTGCTCTCATCATAACATATTCAGGCCCTGCCTAGGAAATTTTGCCGATGTAATAACGCTTTTTTTGGCATTTCGTCTACAAAAATATAGATTTTTTTGGTAGTTACGCTATTGCAAACGTTTAACAAGCGTGAATTGGAAGCGGATAAACCCGACTGTACAGGATGGCGGACCGCTACCCGCCGCTTCTCTCGGATCATCCCGTTTCTCTCGCCTCAATATGCCGCCGGTTCAGCTGCCCGCACGAGCTGCCCGGCGGGAGATGGTTGTGAATCTGCCTGACAACCATGTAGACTTAGAACATCGGAAACGGCAAGGCAGAACCTATGGATAAAGGAGCTGGCAACATATATGAAACTTGAACTTGAGCAGGAACTCAGCATCAGTCAAGTCGCGGAGCGCACCGGCATAAGCGCACATTCCCTTCGCTTTTACGAGCGGGAAGGCTTAATGCTGTCCCCCCGCATATCGCGTGACGGTGGCGGACGCCGGCGGTACAAGCAGGCCGATGTCGAATGGCTCGGCCTCTGCATCAAATTCCGCGCATCCGGAATGCCCATCGCCCAGATCAGGCGGTATGCAGAACTGGTCCGCCAGGGAATGGGCAATGAACAGGAGAGGCTTGCCATCCTTCGCGAGCACCAGCAGCGGACTGTCTCACAAATCGCCCAATTGAACGACTGTCTCGAACTGATCAGCCGAAAGGTCGATACCTATGAGCAGCATCTCAGTGCAGGAACCGCGCAGCAGCTCTGGAGTGTGGAAACCACTTGACTTAGAGTGTTCTCTAAGTTGTACAGTTAAATCTCCAATATACCAAGAGGAGATGAACCAGCATGGAAGAGCAGAACAGTTCGATAACACCGCAGCATAAGCTCGGCTCCGGCTTCGGTTACCGCAGCACCGCGGATGAAGTCTTGAGCGGCATTGATCTCACAGGACGTCTGGCCCTCGTAACCGGCGGTTATTCCGGCTTGGGCCTGGAGACTACCCGGGCACTAGTCCGCGCCGGGGCGCAAGTAATAGTACCGGCACGGCGCCCGGCTCTCGCCGAGGAAGCTCTCGCAGGCTTGAACGGCGTTACAGTCGAGGAGCTTGATCTTTCCGATCTCGCAAGTATTCACGCATTCGCGGACCGGTTCCTGGAAAGCGGCCGAAGCATCGACATCGCCATCCTGAACGCAGCCATTATGGCCAACCCCGAGACTAGGGTCGGCCCAGGCTGGGAGAGCCAGTTCGCTACCAATCATCTTGGACATTTCGCACTGGTCAACCTGCTGTGGCCTGCACTGTCCGCAGGCGAAGGGGCGCGTGTCGTGGCCTTGTCCTCGGTTGGCCACCATTCGTCACCGATTCGCTGGGACGACATTCATTTTACACAGCCGCAGTCTTATCATAAATTCCTGGCTTACGGCCAATCCAAGACGGCCATCAGTCTGTTCGCCGTCGAGCTTGATCGGCGCGGGAAGAAGCACGGCGTAAGAGCATTCTCGGTGCATCCCGGCGGCATTATGACACCGCTGCAGCGCCATATGCCGAAGGAGGAAATGATTGAAAGAGGCTGGCTCGACGAGACCGGTGAAATCGTCAATCCTCTCTTCAAGACACCGGAGCAAGGGGCCTCCACCCAGGTATGGGCGGCAACCTCCCCACAGCTGAACGGCATGGGCGGCGTCTATTGCGAGGACTGCGATATCGCCGAAATCTCGGTGGACGAGAACAACCGTACGGGAGTCAAAGCATATGCGATTGATTCTGAACAGGCTGTCCGCCTATGGGCGCTTTCCGCCGAGTTAACCGGTGTTGACCGCATCCCGTCCGCTTAAAGACGATGCGGAATGAGGAGCCCGGCCTGCGTACTGCGTCTCTCCGATTTCGAGCTCAGCGCTCCTGAACACTCTTTCCGGCTTCCGGTCGGTCAAACAGCTTCGCCCGTGGTTGGGGACGAAGCTATTTAAGCCTAAAATTTGCAGGAGGCAAGCAGAGGGTCCTCCGTGAAATTTCATAGCCTGAACGTGCTGCAGATAGCTGAATGGCTGTTTGGCTGAAAAGACGGGCAGCGGGATATTCGAGAGCTCTCTCGATATGATCCCGCTGCCCCATTTATTTTTAAGCTTTCTGTCCTCAGTCCCTCATCCTGAGGCTGCTCCTGCTCCCAAGAACAGCCGTCAATATCAGCCTGTTAAGCCTGCGCCGCTACAAGCTCTTCCGCCTTGGCCAGCGCCTCGGCAAGCTTCGAAGCGTCCTTGCCGCCGGCCTGTGCCATATCCGGACGGCCGCCGCCTCCGCCTCCGCATACTGCGGCGACTTCCTTCACCAGCTTGCCGGCGTGATACCCCTGCTTCACCAGCGCCTGCGGCACGGCCACGACGAAGTTCACCTTGTCATCCGCCGCTGCGCCCAGCACGATGACAGCCGTCGGGAGCTTCACCTTGAGCTCGTCGGCCATGGAACGCAGCGCGTCCATTCCTCCGGCCTGGACGGCCGCGGTCAGCACCTGTACCCCGCTGCCGACCGTCTTCACGCTGCTGGTCAGCTCGGCAGCCGCTGCGGCGCTGAGCTTCGACTGCAGCGATTCGTTCTCGCGGCCAAGCTCGCGTACCCGTGCGTCCAACGCCTCGATGCGCTTCGGCACATCATGCAGCGAGGACTTCAGCAGCGCGGCCGCCTGCTTCAGCACATCAAGCTGGCCTTCCGTGAACTGGTAGGCGTAGCGTCCGGTTACCGCCTCGATACGGCGAACGCCGGAGCCGATGCCGCTCTCGCTCACAAGCTTGAAGATGCCGATCTGCGCGGTGTTCCGCACATGGCAGCCGCCGCACAGCTCCAGGCTGTAATCGCCGACCTGGACGACGCGGACGATGTCGCCATACTTCTCGCCGAAGAGTGCCATTGCACCCATCGCTCTGGCTTCGTCGATCGGCTTGTTCTCGATCACGACATCAAGCGCGCGCCAGATCTGCTCGTTGACCTTGCGCTCGATCTCCGTCAGCTCTTCCGGCGTAATGGCGCCGAAATGGGAGAAGTCAAAGCGCAGCCGTGCGCCTTCCACCAGCGATCCCGCCTGGTTGACATGTCCGCCGAGCACTTCCTTCAGCGCCTTGTGCAGCAGATGCGTAGAGGTGTGGTTCTTGACGATGTCCTCGCGCTCCGCCTGGTCCACTTCGGCGCGAACTGTATCACCAACCCGAAGCTCTCCGGCTTCTACCGTTACGATATGGACATGCTGCCCGCGCGGCGCCTTGAACAGCCCGTTCACTCTGGCTACGGCGGAACCGCCTGTCAGCACGCCGCGGTCGCTGACCTGGCCGCCGCTCTCGGCATAGAACGGAGTCGACTCCAGAATGACCTGAGCCTCCTGCCCTTCACCCGCAACCTCAACCACTTCGTCGCCAACGACAATCGCGGCGATCTTCGATTCGGTTACGAGGTCATTATAACCAACAAACTCGCTTTTAACCGTAAGCTCGGACAAGGCCCCGCCTTGGACCTTCATGCTGCCGCTGTCGTGGCGGGCCGCTCTTGCGCGGTCGCGCTGCTCCTGCATGGCGGTGTCAAAGCCCTCGCGGTCCACTTTAAGCCCCTGCTCGGCGGCGTAATCCTCAGTCAGATCGAACGGGAAGCCGTAGGTATCATACAGCTTGAATGCATCAGCGCCGCTGATCGTGTCCTTCCCTTCCGACTTGGCCCGTTCGCTGATTTCGCCCAGAATGGCCAGCCCGTCGGACAGCGTCTCATGGAAGCGTTCCTCTTCGGTGCGGATAATTTTGGCGATATACTCTTGGTTCTCCACGACAGTCGGATAGTAGACACCCATGACATCGCCAACAACCGTTGTCAGCTCGTACAGGAACGGACGGTCAAGACCCAGCGTCTTGCCGTAGCGGACCGCGCGGCGCAACAGGCGGCGGATAATATAGCCGCGTCCTTCATTGGACGGCAGCACGCCATCGCCAACCGCGAACGTAACCGTCCGGATATGGTCGGCGATAACCTTCAGCGCGACATCCTGCTCCAGATTCTCCTTGTAAGTCACGCCGGCCAATTTGGCAGTCGTCTGAATGATCGGCTGGAACAGGTCGGTGTCGAAGTTCGAATCCACATCCTGCAGAATGGAAGAGAACCGTTCCAGACCAGCGCCGGTATCGATGTTCTTGTTCGGAAGCGGCGTGTAGCTGCCGTCCTTATTATGGTTGAACTGGGAGAAGACGAGGTTCCAGACTTCCAGGTAGCGCTCGTTCTCGCCGCCGGGATACATTTCCGGATCGGACATATCGCTGCCGTAGGCTTCGCCCCTGTCGTAGAAGATTTCCGTGCAGGGTCCGCAAGGTCCCTCGCCGATATCCCAGAAATTGTCCTCCAGCTTGATGATGCGTTCGGCCGGGATGCCGATTTTTTCATTCCACAGCTTGAACGCTTCTTCGTCTTCCGGATAGACCGTAACGGACAGCCGCTCCGGGTCGAAGCCGATCCATTCCTTGCCCGTCAGGAACTCCCAGGCCCAGGTCACCGCTTCTTCCTTGAAATAATCGCCGATGGAGAAATTGCCCAGCATCTCAAAAAACGTATGGTGGCGGCGAGTCTTGCCCACATTCTCAATATCGTTCGTACGGATACACTTCTGCGAATTGGCAATGCGCGGATTTTCCGGCTTCACGCGTCCGTCAAAATACTGCTTTAACGGAGCCATCCCGGCATTGATCCACAGAAGGGAAGGATCGTTATGGGGAACGAGCGATGCGCTGGGCTCGATTTTGTGGCCTTTGGAGGCGAAGAACTCCAGCCATTTGGAACGGATTTCACTAGCTTTCATTTCAATTAACAGCTCCCGTCGGTAAAATGAACAACAAAAAACGCCCCTGAATGAATTCAGGGACGATTGATATCGCGGTACCACCCTGGTTATCGCCTTGACGCCCCGGGAACCTGATTGCAGCTGCTAGAACCGTTCAGATGCTCACCGTGCGCCGCCTTGCGGGCGATCGCCTTGTTACGGCCGTTAACGGGGCCATCCGGCAGGCTTGTACACCTGCACTCCGAAAGCAGCTTTCCGCCGGCCATTCTTCCGGATTCTCGCAGCGCCCGGATGTCTATATCCGGGGAATCCGTTCTCTGGTGAAGGGTGGTAATCGGCGTACTTCATTTCATCAGCGTATTATCCGCTATACAATTCACAGTTTAACATCACAATTATAGCCACGCCCGGAGGCTCTGTCAATCCGTGCTGCCAGCGGGCTGAGCTCCGATGAGGCAGCCGGGAAGGGCTACAGCACGGCCGACGATCCCCCGTCGATATTCACCGCGGTTCCCGTCACATAAGATGCCGCCTCCGATACCAGGAAACCGATCACATTGGCCGCTTCCCGGGCGTCGCCGATACGTCCCAGCGGAATGTTATGCCGGGGATCGGCGGAGAATTCCTCCCAGCTTAATTGCGGAGCCGCCTGCTTCCACTTCTTCTCGATCTGGTTGCTGCGGATCAGCCCGATGCACACCGCATTGACGCGAATGTTCGCTCCTGCCAGGTCCCGGCTCATCGCCTTGGTCAGTGCCAGCCCCGCCGCCCGGCTGACGGACGTCGGCAGCGAGGACTCGGATGGAGCCTTGCCCTTCACCGCCGTCACGTTGACAATCGCGCCGCCTCCCGCGTCCCGCATATGCGGAATGGCAGCCCGTGAGCAGTGCACCGCTGCCAGCAGCTTCAAATCAAGATCCGCGTCCCAGGAAGCGCCGTCCACTTCCTCAAAAGGCTTGGCCGCGGACGTCCCCGCGTTGTTGACCAGAATATCAAGCCCGCCGAAATAACCGGCCGCCTTCTCCACCGCTTCGCGCGCGCCTTCCTCCGACGAGATATCGGCCTGCACGATCAGCGGCTCCCGGCCCGTCGCTTCCGCAATGCGCCTCGCCGCCTCCTGAAGCGGTTCAAGCGTCCGGGCTATGATCGCCACATCCGCTCCTTCTCCTGCCAGCAGTAGAGCCGTGGCCAGTCCGATTCCTTTGCTTCCTCCGGTGATTACCGCCTTTTTCCCCTTCAAGCCCAAATCCATTTGCAATGATCCTCCCCCGTCGGCCGGCTGTCCAGCCGCAAATTATGCTGCTATGGGTTATTATACAAGTTGAGCGGTTGATCTCCTAACACCATCTCTGTACGAAGTGACTGCAAATGAATATGGAGCGGGCTTATAGTAAAATAAATTTACTTTTACCGCGATAATGAGTATAATAGTAAACTGTTCGGCCCAATCTACTGTATGCCGGATTATCAACGAGACGTGGCTCAGCTTGGTAGAGCGCTTGCTTCGGGAGCAAGAGGTCGCAGGTTCAAATCCTGTCGTCTCGACCATATATGAATGCTAAACCCTTGAGAAATCAAGGGTTTTTCTTGTATTCGAAAGGTTAACATCGTTTGAACTGATTAGATGCTTGCTGAATTGGTGTCAAAAAAACACAATAAAAGCCAGCTGTTTCTGGCTTCTATTGTGTTTCCGGCGGTTCGGTAGACGGTCAATTATTCCCGGTTTATCCGGTTGGCAATGCCGTGTCAATCTACGGTCCTGAAGGAGAAGCGGCATACTGATGCTCCTTGATTAATGACAGATGTGCCTCGCTCAGTCTGCAATCAGGTCGGTAACCGCCCTTCTCATGCTGAGCGGCGTATCCTGTGTCGGCTGGCCCAGGCGGACCAGTAACTGGATCGTTTCACCACCCGGAGCATACTCCTGATGAATCCGGGTATACGGCGCCTTCATCTCCGGATACTCCTCCAGCACCTGGCTCAGCGGCTGCATGACCAGTCCCTGCTCATGTCCGGCGAGAATGAGCCGGCTGTAGAGCATGCCTGCTTTTACCTGACTAGTACGGCTGTTGTCCTTACTGAGAATCAGTGCATACGCCGGAGTATGTTGGGCAGCCGTCCGGGCCGCATCAACGGCGAGCTTGGTCGAAGCTTCCGCATTATTAAAAGAGGGGAAGATCGTAATGAGGCCTTGCAGCAGATGCTTTTTCACGCCCGTGGTTCCTTGCCCCTCAAACGAAAAACCGTACCGGTATTTGTTCTTCTGGCTCTCATTCGAACGAAAAATCTGTGCTGACTCCTCATTCATGCGCTTAAGTCCGGTTTCGATGTCTGTACCCTCAATACCGTATTCCCCCAGCTTCTTGATGTCCGCCGAAGCATCCATAAAGGTTAACTTCAAAGCCTCATCCGTATTAGTCTGCTCAAGATGCTGACGCTGCTCCGCAGTCAAAGGGTCAGGCTTATAGGCCATCCGGTTCGTATCCGGCAAGAACATATAATCGAACAACGGATTAGCCGCAGGCTGTACCTTCAACAGCGTTATTTCCGCTACAGGCTTCTGGTCCATACTCTCGCCAAGCTTCTGCTCATCATATTCCCCTTCCGGAAAAAGCCTGATCGTCGCCTGATAGCCCAACTGTTCTCCGGCAACCCTCACATATTCCAGAAAGGTCCCCTGGGAAACCAGGGTTTGCCGCGCCACCGGATCGGATGCAAGCGCGAGGCGTGTATTGTCACTGTACAAAGAGAACTTAAGCGGATTTTGCTTGTCGAGACGAATCTTCCAGGGCTGCATATTGTGTCCGTTAGGAGCAAGCAAGCCATAGGCTGTAAGCTTCACTCTCGGATCTTCGAATTGGTCAGCGTAATCACGTTTCCAGGGGTCAAGGTATTTCGCTTTCTTAAATACGCCGCTCGCCGTGAATAGCGCTCCAGCAAGCAGAATGAGCACAATAATAACCGATGATAGTATAATCATAGATATTTTGGCGCCCTTGCTGATGGCCCTCTCCTTTTATACCTCTACTTTTATGAGTCCTTTTCTGGAATTCGGATCAACGTAAGGAGTCCCTGATGCTTGAGGCAGCAAAATTTCATCCTCGAACTGCGCCTTATAGGTCGCATTTTCAAATGGATAAGTCGGCAGGGTCAGAGTCCGCCCGCTTGGAACTGACAGTCCTGCCGGATCAAACGGCACACCCAGCACATACAGCTCTGCCATTGCCCGCAGTAAATTCTCCACAGGGTCATGCTCAATCAGCAGGCAGATGGTCTGCACTCCGCGAATACTCTCAAGGGACATGCTGTCCCGGCGGCGGAGGCTGCCGCAGATCAGCAGCGTATCGCCCGCTTCCAATGATTGTTCAACGTCTGTACGTACCAGACCGTTCACCATGGACTCTGCGATCAGCGGCCAAAGGCCATCCATGGACTGCTGATCAACGATGCCTGAAGGAATGACCACCGCACACTTCACAAGCCCTTCGGGAATAGGCGAAGAATCTCTTGCCGGCTCCCGTCCGTCCTGAATGAACAGAACCGCCTGGCGCAGCGTAATTCGTCCCGTAAGCATCAAGGCTGCTAGAATACCGGCCCCTTCGGCCAGTATAGCCATAGGACGGATGCCAACATCGAGAAGCAGCTTGCCAAGCGCAAACTGGATGGCCAGGCATTCGATCTGTGGGCTTGCTCCACCCGCTGCCTCCATGACCTCCTGGTAAGCCAGGCCGAAGCCAGGGAACCGTACGCTGACAGCAGCCAATTCCTGGCCGTTCAAGGCATTCCCGCCGTCAAGCACCCATTGGACCGGAGTCGTTCTGTTCGGATTAGCCCGGCCTCTCAGGATCTCGGCCAAGCTCCCTCCGTCTTCGACAACCGAGAGAATGCCGGCCAGGTGCTCCCTGGAGGTTACGACAGCAGCTGCCTTAACCGGCAATTCCTTCTGCGAACGGTTCATCGCACGGCAGACGGCAGCAGCGCTAACCTCTTGATTATCTGCAAGATAGGCCCGGAGCTTGCCCGCAACCTGTCTGAGACCAAGTTCGCTTCTGCCCGTAAGCAGCAGAAGCTGCGGGGCAGGCTGCAGCGAATCAGGGAGAACAACCGCCTCCGGCGGCGCCTGCTCCAGAATGACGTGGGCATTGGTTCCGCCAAACCCGAAGGCGTTCACGCTGGCCCGCAGCGGAGCTGCTCCGGCGGCTTCCCATCGCCGGGGATGCTTATCGACGACATAAAAAGGTGAACGCTCGAAATCAATATTAGGATTAGGCTGCTCGTAATTTACTGTATGCGGAAGTATCTGATGCTTGAGGGACAGCACCACTTTGATCAGACTGGTCACCCCTGCGGCAGATAACATATGCCCGACAGAAGATTTTACGGAGCCGATGCCGCAGAACTGCTTCTTGTCCGTAAAGCTGCTGAACGCCCGTGTCATGCCTTCAATCTCAATCGGATCTCCCAACGGTGTAGCTGTGCCATGTGTCTCGATATAGGATATCGTCTCCGGATGAATGCCGGTCCGCATAAACGCTTCGCGGATCACTTCGGCCTGCCCCTGTGGCCGGGGTGCAGTAATACCCTGGGAACGCCCGTCATTGTTGATCGCCGAGCCCTTGATTACCGCGTGAATATGATCGCCGTCCCGCAGTGCGGCATGAAGCGGCTTCAGGAGCACAGCGCCTGCCCCTTCCCCCAGAACCATTCCGTTCGCCCGCTGGTCAAACGGATAGCACTCGCCTGTTGGAGACAGCGCGGTTACCCGGCTCAGCGACACGAACGGCGTTGGGCTAAGGTTCAGATTCACCCCTCCGGCAAGCGCCATTTCCGACTGTCCGGTCCGCAGACTCTCGCAGGCCATATGGATGGCCACCAGGGAAGAGGAGCAGGCGGAATTCACGATCAGGCTCGGCCCGCTCAGGTTGAGGCAATGGCTGACCCGCGCGGCCACTTCATTCAGGCCGTTCCCTGCAACAACATCGGCGACCAGCCGTGCAGGCTCCAGCACACCGGAGATTCGGGCGAGAATCTCCTGCCGCTCAGCAGGCTGCATCCCGCTGAAAGCCGGGCTGTCCAGCAATCGTTCCTTAATCAGCATAAAGGAACGGTAATTTGCGAAATGCTCCATGTAGGTGTTCTGTTCACAGCCTGCGAACACCCCTATTTTGCGGGTGCGGTACTTTCCGCCGTATCCTGCCTGCTGCAAGGCTTCCCAGCAAATCTGCAGGAATATTCTTTGCTGTGGATCTGTAGACTCCGCTTCCTTGGGCGACATGCCGAAGAACAGCGGATCAAAATCATACGGGGCGTCGATGAACCCGCCCTTGCCGATATAGGAGGTGTGAAGCACGCCTGCATCCGCGTTCACGTGCTTGTCATCCGACCATCTGCCGGGAGCCACTTCACGGATGGCGCTTCTGCCACTGTACAGCAGCTCCCAGTATTCCTCCAGGCTGTTCGCCCCCGGTATGCGCAGACCCATGCCGATAATGGCGATGTCCTGCCGCTCTTCCGGTCTCGGTTCAACAGCTCCGCCCGCTGTTTCCAGAGCTGTAGCGGCATAAGCTGCTGATTCCTGAGTCAACTGCTCCGCAATGTGCGAGGCCAGGGCTTCCGGCGTCTGATATTCAAAAATCAAGGTCGGGTAAAGCTCTGTATCCAGCTTGCCGCCAATATCGGCAACCACTCGCGTCGCTCCAACCGAATTCAGACCCAGCTCCGTGAAATTCATGCCCGTATCCAGATGGCGGATGGATATCCGCAATTCCTCACTGATGGCCTGATAGACAATATCTTTGATTTCTCTAACGGAGCGGTGGACGAACGGTCTTTCCGCCACCCGCATAGGCTCCTGCTGTCTGGGAGAAGTGTGGAATTTTCCTTTTGCGCCTTCGGCTCCACCAGGTCGAGCACATGAACAATATCAGACCCGGTAGAGGCCAAGGCTCTCAGAAAAGCAGCCGCTGCTGCTTCATGGGCAAGCGGCTGCAAGCCTTGTCCCTTAAGGGTGAGCTCAACCAGCTTGCCGAAATCCGTTCCGGCCCCCGTATCCTTCCAGAGGGAGTAATTAATAGACAAGGAACGCCCCGGCGCATTGTCCCCTCCCCGATAAGTGCAGTAGCCGTTCAAAAACGCGTTCGCCGCGGCATAATCCCCAAGTCCGGAAGCCCAGGCTTTGCGGGAAGCCGAGATAGAGGACAAGGCGGCAAAAAATCGCAGCGGCTCCTGCCGGGTGACGAGATCCGCAATAATCGTGCCTTGCCACTTGGGAGCCAGCACCTGTTCAATCTCGTCCTGGCTGCGGGCCAGCAGCTTATGCGGAGCATACTCCATCTGGCCGGCCGCATGAATAACACCATGCAGCGGTCCATAGACGTCATGAATGCGGGCCAGCAATTCCTCCATCTGCGCTCGGCTGGTGACATCCACTGCCGCATACATCACCTGCGCCCCCAGCTTCTCCAGCTCTAGAAGAAGCTGAGGGTTGGCTGGAACAGGCTTGCGGCCGGTAATCACCAGATTGATCTGCGCCTGCCGGGCAAGCGCTTCGGCGATCCGGCTTCCGACGAGCCCTGTGCCGCCGGTAATCAGGTAGGTCTCGCCGCTGCATGGCTCAAACACTTCCCCGGCAGCTTGCTCCGGCATCCGTTCCAGGCTACGCGAATACACGGTACCGCTGCGGATCGCAGCGACAGATTCCCCATCCACCCTCAGCATCAGAGAAGCGTGCAGGGCGGCGGCAAATTCCTGGCCAGAAACATAGTCCTCCTTGTTCATATCCAGCACCGAGACATGAATCCCTTCATGCTCCAGATCAATGACTTGGCCCACTGCAGCCGCTGCCGCCTGAGCCGGATGACCTGCTTCCAGATCCCCCTCCAGCCTGAACGCTTTATTCGTCACAATGACTAGCTGCACATCGCTCAGCCCCTGCCGCACCAGAGCCTGGCCGAGGAAATAAAGGCTCCATATTCCATCGTTCACCGCTTGGATATCCGTTAAAAGCTCTGGGCTCCCCTGCTTCTCCCGCGCGTAATTGGACAAATGAATTATTGTGGAGACAATGCACGGCAACTGGCGCAACATGGCACTGTAATCTTCCTCCCAATCCATCCGTATGGTGAAGCTCCGGTCCCCGTCATAATGCGGTTCATTGCCGAAGCTTACATAAAAGACAGGATTGCGCTCAGTGTCGAGCATGCTCTCCAGTTCCCTTCCAAACTCCGTATCCCCCTTCCACACCAGCACCGCGCCGGCCGCAAGGCTGTTGTCTTCCGCAAGCGGTTCAGGTCTCCATTTCCATTCATGGAGCCACTTCCTTGCATTTACAGCAGAGTTTGAGCCGGAGTCATCACCGAAATCGGGCTTGAAGATGGTATGCTCAAAAGGATAGACCGGCAGCGGTACTTTACGGAAAAGACCGCCCTGCTCCACAGCCGCCCAGTCCAGTCTGGCGCCAAGGCAATGCAGCTGGCCGAGCAGGCCAAGCCAGGTGTCCCATGGGTCCTTTTTGCGGCTAAGGGCATGAAGCACCTGCGGCTTGCCCGGGTGTTGCAGCCCTCCTGCCATCCCGGCGAGGATGGCGCCCGGTCCGCATTCAATCAGAACCGAGACCTCCTGATCCAGCGCGTAAGCAAGGCTCTGTTCAAAGCGGACGGCTTCCAGGATATGGAGCATCCAGTATTCTGGCGCAGGCGGACCTTCGATCACTTCGGCAGTGACATTGGAGATCACCGGAATCAGCGGCGCATGGAATACAGTGGCCTCCAGTTCCTTCCTGAACGCCTCCAGCATCGGGGTCATCAGCGGAGTGTGGAAGGCCTGGGACACATTCAGCCGTTTGCCCCCGATTCCCTTTGTCTGCAGCACGGAGAGGAATTCCTCGACCGCCTCGCTGCTGCCGGAGACCACCTGATGCGTAACGTTGTATCCGGCAACCCATAAAGAACCGGCAAAGGATTGCAGCAATTCTTCCAGCTTGCTGCCTGAAGTGAATATGGCAGCCATGGCTCCGGCAGCCGGAAGCCCGCTCATGAGTCTGCCTCTTACGGCGACCAGTCTCGCCGCATCGGCAAGACTGACGATGCCCGCAAGGCATGCGGCTGTCCATTCTCCGATGCTGTGACCCAGCATATAAGCAGGCCGGATGCCACCATCCAGCAGCAAGCATCCAAACGCGTAGTCTAGTGTAAAGACAGCCGGTTGGGTAAACTGCGTCTGGGCAAGCCGTCCGTCATCGGCCTCGCCGCCATAGATGAGGTCCGTCAGCTTCAGGTCCAGATAAGGCTCAAACGCTGCGGAGCAGGCGTCTACATTTTTCCGGAAGGCAGGAAGTCCTTCGTACAGCGCTCTACCCATGCCCGCATACTGCGAGCCTTGTCCCGTGAACATCAGGGCAATTGCGGGTGAATGAGAAACCGGGGCAGTGGCCGGGACTCCGGTTTGCAGCTTGCTGATGAGATCCTGAACCGAATCTGCCACGGTATAGAAGCGATGCGGCAATGCGGTTCGCGCGGCATTCTCGGTGTAGCAGACATCTGCCAGCGGATAGTCCCCGTGCTGCTCCAGAAATGCCGCAAGGTCCTGCATCTTCTGCAGCAGTGCCGGCTCAGTCTGCGCGGACAGCCCGATAACATGCTTGGCACGCACCGGCCGCTCCGTTTCAATTGCCGAGCCCTGTGCAGGCGCTTCTTCAACCACCATGTGGCTGTTCGTGCCACCGAAGCCGAAGGAATTGATCGCCGCTCTTCTGGCCTTTCCTTCGGCCACCGACCACTCCTGGGCTGCGGTAAGCAGATAGAACGGCGTCTTCTCAAATTTCAGCATCGGGTTCGGAGCGGAGACATTGATCTGCGGCGGCATGATCTTGTTCTGCAGCGCCATCACCACTTTGATGAAGCCAGCAATGCCCGCTGCTCCCAATAGATGGCCAATATTGGATTTCACCGATCCAATGGCAACTGACTGCCGCAGCAGCCCCCAGCGCTTGAAGGCACTGTCCAGTGCTCTAACTTCGCTCGGATCGCCGATTTTGGTACCCGTTCCGTGAGCCTCCACATACTGCACATCCGCCGGACTGAGATTGTGCTTGATGTACAGAGATTCTATCAGCTCTCTTTGCCCGTCCGGATTCGGAGCCATTACGCCGATGGAATGCCCGTCATTACTAATACTGCTGGCCTTCAGCACCGCCAGCACCGGATCGCCGTCTCTCAGCGCCTGCTCCAGCGGTTTCAGCATTACCAGTCCGGCACCTTCGCCCGGAACGAAGCCGTCCGCATCAGCCGCGAACACACTGCTGCGTCCAGTAGGAGACAAGGCTTCGGCGCTGCTGAAGTATTGATAGGAGGTCGGCGTCAGCATAAGATGAATGCCGCCGGCAATGGCGGATTCGCATTCCCCCCTGCGGATGGAGGCTGCGGCCAGATGCAGCGTGACCAGTGAAGAGGAGCAGGCGGTATCTACCGCCATGCTTGGTCCTTTGAAGTTGAATTCCTGGGAGGTCCGCGCCGGAATCATATTGACTATATTATCTACCAGAAGGTTTGGATGGGTTCCTGTAACCCCCAGCTTCCGCTTCCATTCTTCCATAATGCGCTCCTGCTGCACGCTGGTCAGCGTAGAGAAGCTGTCAAAGCTCTGCAGGTTCATTCGGTTCAAAGTATTCAGGTGATATTCGAAATAGGAATTGCCGCCCGCTCCGACAAATAGCCCGACATCCCTGCCATTCATCTGCTGCCGCGAATATCCGGCCCGTTCGATCAGCTCGTATACCAGCTCCATCACGATCCGCTGCTGCGGGTCCATCACCGCCGCTTCATCCTCGGAGATGCCGAACAGAGCGGCGTCAAAGCCATAAGGGTTATCAAGGAACCCGCCATTGCGGCAGTAGGTTTTGCCGAATTCCGGAGTGGGGCTGTAATAATCGTCGATATTCCAGCGGTCCCGCGGCACTTCACCGATAGAATCCTTCCCCTGCAGCAGGTTGTTCCAGAATTCCTCCGGACTTGAAGCACCCGGGAACCGGCAGGCCATCGCAATCACAGCAATATCGGCATCGCCGCTATCGGTTCCCTGAACGGCAGTGGATTGCCGCTCCCCGGCAGAGAGCGGATTGCCGCCCATATTCACCCTGCGGGCCACATAGCTGTCCATCTCCTCAATGGTGCGGCATTTGATCAGCAGATCATGGGTCAATTCAATCCGCAGTTCATCCTCCAAAGCTCCCAGAATCTGTATCGCCTTGAGCGATGTCCCGCCCATGGACATGAAGGATTGGTTATATGGAATCGCTTCAGGCGGACGGCCCAGCACTTCAGCCCAGACACCGCGAATTTTGTCCAGAAAGGCTCCGGGAGCGGCCACAGGGGACGGCGCTTGCAGCGACTGTGCCGGTATAGAGTCGGCATCCTTAGTTTCCTCCGTGAAATACGCGGCGGAATACGACTTATCCTGGAACTCTCCCTTCCTGAAGGCCTCTACAAGAACGAACCGCTGCACTTTGCCGCTTGTCGTCTTGGGAATGGAGCGGATTAGAGACACATAGTCTACAGCGATGCCGAAGACCTCGTTCACATGACGGAGTATTTTGGCGTAGAACGGCTTAACCTCTTGCTCCTGCAGCCGTACCGTTGAGAAGAGCCCGACTCTCTCTTGTCCTTCCTGTTCATCATGCCAGCCGCACACGGCAATCTTGCCCGGCTCGACCCCATCCAGCTCCTCCATTACCCCTTCAATGTCATGCGCGAAGAAATTCTGGCCGTTGACAAAGATAATGTCTTTAATTCTTCCGATTACCGATAAGCGCCCGTTCAGAACAACACCGGTGTCGCCGGTCTTAAGCCATCCGTCCTGATATGACCGCGTGGTAGCCTCCGGGTTATTGATATAGCCCGAAGTTACATTGCGGCCGCGAATTTGAATTTCTCCTACCGTTCCTTGGGGAACTACTGCACCGGAGGCATCGTCCACGATCCGGATCTCCATGCCCGTCACAGGGTAACCCTCATCGGCTATTAATGAAGCACATCTGTCGTTCTCGTCGATGGCCTCAATCCGCGATTCACCGACCAGCCGCTCGCGATTGACGGAATGGACCAGCGGCTCTTCGCCTGGCCGGGGGAAGCTGACCGCCAGACAGGCCTCTGCCATTCCGTATACGGGATACATCGCAGTGCGTTTTAGCCCGCTATGCGCGAATTTGTCCATAAACTCCCGCATTGTCTTGACCGATATAGGCTCGGCACCGTTATAGAGAAACCGGATTGAGCTTAGATCCCAGGATTTCAACTGTTCTTCCTTCACTCTGCCGCTGACAAGCCGAAGCCCGAAATTCGGGCAGCCGGTGAAGGTAATCCGGTGCTTGTCGATCATATCCAGCCACAGGGTCGGCCTTTTTACAAATTTCATCGGCGTCATATTGAACTGGTTAATTCCGCAAGCCAGCGTGGACAGATGGAAACCGATCAGTCCCATATCGTGGTGATACGGCATCCAGCCAAGAGAGCGGTCATCTTCCCTCATCCCGGAGCTGGAGATAATCGCTTCAATGTTGGTTAGCAGGTTATCATGGGTTAAAATAGTCCCTTTCGGCACACTTGTGCTCCCGGAGCTGAATTGAATCATCGCCGGAGTATGCGGCCCGGCCAGCATAAGGGTCCCGGACCGTCCGGCTGTATCCAGCTTTGCGGCTTCCAGAACGCGCAGGCCGCCGATTCCCAGCGTTGTCTCCATCTCATCCCTTGCCTCTGCGAGGCTGTGGTCCGAGATGATCAGCGGCCGTTCCAGGACCTCCCAAATCGCTTGCAGCTTGCTGAGGGAGGTATTGATGACCTTCGAAGAGGCAGGATAGGAGGCCGGTACGGGGATAATTCCGCCCAGGATGCATGCCCAGAACGTAAGAACGAATTCCCGGCTGTCCTCCAGCAAAATAAGTGCATACTGGCCTGATGTAAAGCCTTGCTCCTGCAGGCCGCCCAGACGGCAGGTTGCGCCTTCAAGGAGGGCCTGATAGGAGAGAAAGAACTCTGAATTATCATTCTGCAGGAAGGTAATGCCCCGGTCTTGATTGCCGGACACGTGAACCAGCACATTGGCCAGATTCTCCATTTCCGTAAATCTGCCAGTGATATTTTCGCCCTTCAGGATGGAAAGCTTGGTTTCTGGTTTCTTCCGTTTGGAACTGCTCACAATATTTCCTCCTTTGTTACCCTTACTTTCGATCCTTTTCTTGTTATTGCCGCATGGGCAAGGAACAGGCAGAACAGAAGCATGCATACGGTGAATAAATGCTGATTCCCCCATGCATTCATGACTACTGAGGATAAAAACGGACCCGCCGCTGATCCAAAGCCATAAAATGTAGTAAACAAAGCGTTCCCGGAGGATCTCTCCTCTGGCGTCAGTTCCTGGACCGTAAGCGCCATCGCCAAAGGGTACAGGGGGCCGATGATGAACCCGGAAGCAAAAGAGAACAGCAGTCTTAAAGGCATGCTGCCGGAAGTCACAATGCCCAGAAGAGTAAAGATCGAGATAGCTGCACATAAGATCAGGCATTTCTTGCATCCGATCCGGTCAGCCAGATAGGTGACCGGCAGCAAGCCGAGGATGCTGCCGACGGCAAAGACGCTTAATCCATAACCCGTCTGGGCAACGGCAACATGCTCACGGATCAGATACAGAGGATATAAGGACACGACGATCGTTTCGCCGAACCCGTAGACAAAAGCGCCGAACAGCGGCTGGCTGATTTTGGACAGCACCTTTTTCCCCGCACGCCCGGGAATGATCAGTTTACCCGGCAGTTTAAAATAGATAACGGCTGAAGCAAGCACCAGACAGAAGCAGCTGAACGCAAACGGCAGCCAGGCCACCTGGTCATAGACCATAGGCGCAAGTGCAGAGCTGGCAATCATCCCTAGCGCAAAACACAGGCTGTACAATCCGCTGACCATTCCCAGGCTTTTCTCACCCGTAAGATTGTGGAGCGCCGTCTGAAGTCCCATCATGTTGCAGCTGATGCCTATACCCATAAGTGACATCAGCAACAGCCAAACCACATTCACGGTGAACAGAGGGAAGAGCGCCGAGCAGACCGCCGTAAGCAGCAGGCCTGACGTAATGACCCTCTTCATATCGGTACCTCTCATCGTTCTGTCTGCAACCATGGAACCGAGCGCCATGAAGAAAAAATAGGAGGATGAGATCACCCCTATCCATATTTCTTCTCCATGATTCGCCGTCATGTGCGTGGTGGAGAGCGGATTAATGACACCAACGGAGACGCCTACCAAAAGGGCGATACCATAAATAATGGCTTTCCCGCCTCCAAAAAGATCATTCAGCTTCCCTGCCTTGTGCGCCTTCTGTTCCATCACGCCGCCCCCATTACGGCTGTCTGCGCTGCACGGCCTGAAGCATCTGCATCTGCTGTGCCCCGAACCAGTGCATATCCTGTTTACCGTAGACTTGTACAGCCTCGCCGGTAATATAGTCCGCATGCGGAGAGGCCAATAACAACACCGAGTCCGCAACCCCTGACGGAGGGATCGCCCGCCCCTTGAACGCCGCCGGCGCCATATCGGTGTCCACGAGCGCCGGGCACACCGCGTTCACCTGAATATTGCTGTTCTTCAGCTCTTCTGACAGTGCACGGGTCAGTCCGAGCACCCCGTGCTTGGATGCCGCATAAGCGCTCATCATCGGATAGCCGATAAATGAGGAATCCGATCCGATATTGATGATCTTGCCCTGCTTCTGCTTGAGCAGATAAGGGATCACCGCGTAGCAAAAATGATAGGTTCCAAGCAGATTCACCTGAATGATCGACTCCCACGCCTCCGGGCTCATGTCGGCCATCGCCGCCATACCGGTAATTCCGGCACTGTTGACAAGAATATCAATACGGCCGAAGCTTCCGATAATCTGTTCAACCGCTTTATTGACGCTTGGAGCGTCACTCACATCGGCGGATATGGACATGGCCTTTACGCCGAGCCGGCGGATTTCATCCGCAGCCTCCTGAAGCTGTTGCCCGGATCTGGATACCAGTACAATGTCGGCCCCTTCACCGGCCATGGACAGGGCTATGCTCCGTCCGATGCCTCTGCTGCCGCCCGTTATGACCGCTACTTTACCAGCCAGCAGTCCTTTTCTGGGAGCCGGAGGCTGCACCGGAGTATCCTGAATGGACGCCAGAAGCTCAAGGGCTTGCTCCCTATACTGTTCAGCCAGAGTCTGGATCGTTGCTGCGGCATAAAGATTAGCCGAATACTCGATCTCAACCGTCAGCTTCCCTTCTTCAATGGAGAAAAAGAATTCAATGACCGATATCCGTTTTTGACCCGGCAGTGAAAATCTGCGGTCCATGCCTTCTCTGGTAAATTCCAGGTCCGGCAGGCGGGGAGCATCCCGGTTTCCGAGATAGTTCGCCCGGATTGGAGTCAGCTTCACATCCGGGTACATGTAGCGCGGCAGATTCTCGGATACCAGATCATAGCTCGCTCCGCCAAGCGGCACATTTTCGAGCCCTTTGCGGATGCTTGCGATCAGATTATTCCATTGGCTGCCCTTCTCCACATTTATTCCGAGCGGAAAATTCACAGCAAAGTTGCCTGGTGTTTGCATGAAATTTTGTCCGCTGCCAAGTTCTCTTCCATGCACCCGATGGCTCACGACAACCTCCGGCTGTCCGAAGAAAACGCTCAACTCCTTGTATAGAGGAGCCAGCAAAATCGGATATAAATTGCTGTTGAAATGCTTCTTGGCCCTGGTCAGAAGCAGCGACGTCTGCTCCCGGTCAAAAGTGAAGCGCAAAGTCGCAGCAGACTGCTCGTCATTGGGTCCCTTGATGAAATCTGCCGGCAGCCTGCACACGGATTCCGGAGGGAAATGTGTGGACCAGTAGTCTGCGTACTCTTTCCCATGGATTCTTTTCTTCTCCTGGACCGCCCGGACAAAATCGGCAAACGGCTTCGCATCGGGTAAGCTGATGTGCCGGGTTCCCGGGCTCAGCGAAGCGTAAATCTGCCAGATTTCCTGCAGCAGCAGCTGATTCGTGATCACATCCGAAATCAGGTGATGCCCGACTGCCGCAATCTCATAGACCGCTTCTGATACCTGAATGACAATGATCCGCCATAACGGCCATTGGTCCACCCGGAACCCTCGAATCGCTTCTGCCAGAATCGTCTGAATTTCTTCATTTCTTTCAGCCTCTTCCATATGGCTTCCATCATAGAAATCCACATTGTCCCCTAGCTCTCCTTGCAGGAACCTAAGCTCAAAGCCGTTATCCTTCCGCTCCAGAATGCTTCTCAGCGCGTCATGACGCCGGTTCAGCATCATGGCAGCCTGCTTGAACTGCTGGAAATCGAGCGGCTGCTTGTATAGGAAGCGGGTATAGCCCGCCCAGCAGTAAGGATCATCGAAATAATTCATCAGCCAGCTCTGTGCCGGCGCAAGCGGGAGCATTTCCCCTGTGCTCAGCGGCTCACGCTCCGCCGGGGGAACCGGCAGCTCTGAAGCTTGAGGTGTCTGCCCTATCCCGCTGAACCTAACACTCAGCGCCTTGCGGTCCAGCTTGCCGTTCGGATTCTTGGGCAGCCTGGGCAGCCATTCCAGCCGATGTGGAATCATATAATACGGAAGCTTGCGGACGGCGAAATCTTTGATCTCCTGGTCCGGCACCTGCTTGCCAGCCAGGCAGGCAAGCAGCAGCTGTTGCCCGGGCGAGGGCTGAGTGACAATCACCGCCACCTCGGCCACATGGTCATGGCTGCCCAGCACAGCTTCAATCTCGCCCAGCTCCACACGGAAACCGCGCAGCTTCACCTGGTTGTCGGTGCGTCCATGGTACTCATAACTTCCGTCCGCCCTTTTGACGGTCAAATCACCTGTGCGGTAAATAAATTCTCCCGGAATCTCCGGAAACGGGTTGGGATGGAAGGCTTCGCGGGTTTTTTCCGGGTTGTACAAATACCCTTTGGCCAGTTGAATGCCGCCGATCCACAGCTCGCCAAGTTCACCCTCGGGCACTTCATGCATGTGCTCATCCAGATTTTTGATATACACGCCGGGAATCGGCTTGCCGATGGGAATGCTCATCTCACCAGCTGAACCCGGCCGCTGTGAAATGATGTGGCAAGTAACATCGATCGAAGCCTCGGTAGGACCATACAGATTAGCCAGCTTCGTCTTGCTTCCATAGCGGTCCATCCATTTCTGCACCGGGCGAAGCGGCAGCCCCTCGCCACTGAAAATCAACCAGCGAAGATCAGGAAATGTATAGCTCTCATCCTCCAATGAATCTACAAATTCGCCGAACAAGGAAGGCACGAAATGCATGACATTGATTCCGGTGTCCGTCATCCACCGGGCCAGGCTCCAGGGATTCTTGACAATTTCCTGTCTTACGGGGCATACCGTTCCGCCATACATCAGCGGCCACAGCAGCTCCCACACGGAAATATCGAAGCAGCAGGAGGTCTTCTGAGCCACACGTTCGCCCGGCTGCAGTCTGAAGGTCATCTGATGCCATTCCAGCCGGTTCATATAGCCGCGGTGATTCAGCATGACTCCCTTGGGCTTCCCGGTTGAACCCGATGTATACAGAACAACCATCAGATCATGCGGGGCGCTGTCCACCCGCAGATCGCTGGCGGAGCAGCTCTGCCACTCCTCCGTTCCCGCTTGTTCAAAATAGCCGTGGGCTTCATACCCTTCATCGAGGTAGACTACTTTCCGGATAGAAGGACTCTTCTGCACTATAGGATCTGCCTGCTGTTGCAGCGACTGCTCCGTGAGCAGGATACTGAGCTGCGCATGCTCCGCGATATATTCGATCCGGTCAGCGGGGTACATCGGATCAAGCGGCACATAAGCCGCTCCCGCTTTCAATATCCCCAAAATTCCGGTCAGCATAAGACGGCCCGGGAATGTTAGAATGCCGACCAGGCTCTGCGAACGCACCCCTTGTGAAGTTAAATAATGCGCAAGCCGGTTGGACTGCTCATCCAGCTCACGGTAGGTTACCTCCCTGGTGCCGTCCAATATCGCAACCGCATCGGGAGTTGCCTTGCACTGACGGGAAATGTGGAGATAGGGAATCTCTAATGCAGCGTCACGGCCTGCCGGTTTAATTGCATTATTTGCATGTGTAATATGGGTAATTACTTCATTCAGCGTCCTGCATTCAAGCAATGCCGCCTTGTCAGCATGCCCGTATACTTTGCCCAGCTTGGCGACCAGCCGGATACGCTGCAGGGAATCCATCCCGAGTTCTGCCTCCATATCCTTGAACAGTGCTTCCTCGTCAAGCGCCGTTCCGCAACTATCCCGGACGATTCCGTACAGCCGCTCTCTTATTTCCGCGCTATGCGGCTCTTCGGTATGTGCTGCGGCAAGCACCGTCTTGCCCACAGGTCCCGTTCCGGCAAGCTGGTTGAGGTTGTCCATAAACCTGTCCATATGCTTCCCGATATAATCATCCTCAAAGAAGCTGCTGTCATAGTTAGCCGTGATCATCAGCCTGCCCTGAAACAATTCGGCCAAGCAGTCAATTGTTCCCGGATTGGTTCCTGTATAAGCCTCATAATCATAAACTTCGTAATCTCCGTATTGCTTGTGTATGGATGTATTGCCAACAAATGATAGATATAGGTTTGATTTCAACGTGGAGCGGATCATGGAGGCCACCGCTTCCGGCATAACGCCGTTCTGCAGATGGATCGTGTCTTTAGCATACTGCGCAGCTCTGTAGGTCTGAGCCCTGTCTATGCCTGAGGTGAATTGATTGGTGAATTCTTCATGTGTTCTGTTAATTAAGGTTTCCCATTCTTCATTTGCATCCTCGCAGGTGAAGCTGAGTGCAAGATTTTGGGCAAAGGCGCTGAGCACCTCCGAAGCATCCGTGTGGGGGTACAGCCTGCCGCTTGTCGGAAGATTCAGAATAATCCGATCCCGCTCTTCCCCCTGCTGCTTGATCGTCTTCAGATATGCGCTGACCAGAAGAATAAAGAGAGAGGTGCGCCAGGTCTTGGTAGAGGCAATCAGCCGTGTTGTTATTTCCTCACTGATCCAGTATTTGCGGGAATGAATGACGGCTCCGGCAGCACCTGCTGCATCTGACTTGCGGCTTGCCCCGTAGGGGTTGAAGAAATAGGCTCCACGGCCCTGCTGCTGCAGATACCGGTCCAGCATCTCCATCTCTTCTGGAGCATTCCAGGCATTGATTTCAGATACAATACGGTTATATTCCCTGGCTGGCAGCGCAGGATTTAGTTTAACTTCGTTGTTATACGAATCATCTTCGTAAATTTCCAATATTTCTTTCAGAATCTGCTGGTTGCCCAGACCGTCCGAGATCATATGGTTGATGTCCAGAATCAGCTCATATTCCAGGTCGGCCGTCTGGATAACGGACAAAGAATGCAGCGGCCAGCGGGTGATATCAAATTTCTCATTTAGCGAGGCTTCGAACCTTTCCGAAATCCACCGGCGCCTTGCTTGTTCATCCAGATGTCTGATATCCAGGACGGGAATTTCCGGCGGCACCACTGCCTTCAGTAATTGGAGACGATACCCCTTCAGGCTCGTGTTCGCCGGTTCCGCGATGAACACGGCCCGCAGTACAGGATGGCGGAGGATCAGCTCACCCCACGACTTCCGCAGGCTTTCGACATCCAGTCTCCCCCGCAGGCGTACTCCTGACGTTATGGTCAGGTTGGCCACCGACAAATAGGTGATCAGAAATAAATATTGGGAGTGTAATATTTCAAGAAATTCGGGCTCATTTTCAGGAATCTCCGCCACTATAGTGTTCTCATCACCTGTAACTGCCAGGGTACCGCTGTTCCCCCCGCTGCGGACGGCCAGCATTTCCACGATATCTCCAACCGTCTGCACAGACATGAGCGACGTCACTATATTGCTTTCGTTGACTTCACCGGATGAATCGGCAGGCAGCAATGAGACCATATCGCTCATTAAGGTAATCATTTTAATGGAATCCAGGCCCAAATCACTCTCCAGATCCATATCCGCATGTAGATCTTCAGACTTATGTCCAGTAATGTTGGAGATCAACCTGCACACTTCTATTTTCAACTGTTCACGCAGATCCGGGGCAGCAGAATGGACCTGGACTGCAGCAGGCTGAGGCCAGATATCTTCTTGCGCTTGAAGCGCAGTGCTAACCGCAGTCTGTACCTCTGCCTCTTCCTGCCGGGCAAATTCCCATTCCTCAAAAATCTGCACAAGATCGCCGACGGTTTGCAGACCCATCAAGACAGTCAGCGGGTATGTGGCCGTAAAATCATCCATCTGCTCTGCCGGAACCAATCCGAGCAATTCATTCATTAAGGTAATCATTTTGATGGAATCCAGTCCGAGATCATCTTCCAGATACATATCCGGATTCAAATCTTCGATCCTATGACCCGTTACATTTGAAACCAGCTGATAGACCGCTTGACTAGTGCCGCTTGAGACACTTGATGAACGAACAAACATTTTACTCACTAAGCCACTCCCCCTCACATCGATAATTTATCTTACAAATAATTTTATATAAGATATTTACCTTGCAATGGGATTTTGTGTCAATGATTTTTTACCAAAATTCTCTTATTTTATAAAATTTAACATCTGTTTTACAAAATGGATGTTTTATCGATCTTTTATCCGCTCATCAACCAAAGTAACCTAAAGTACACATTTATATTAAAATACCATTGTCAGCCAATAGGCCATAACAATCCGCCACATGAAGCTGCCATCCGGTCTGGAAATAGCTATTTACAATCAGAATAATAAGGCGTATAATCACTTATTGTTCGGGCAAACAATGTGAATTACTTCCCAGTATCGAGACGTGGCTCAGCTTGGTAGAGCGCTTGCTTCGGGAGCAAGAGGTCGCAGGTTCAAATCCTGTCGTCTCGACCATATATGAATGCTAAACCCTTGAGAAATCAAGGGTTTTTTAGTGCAAAATAAAAAGGGAACTCCGCATTCGAAGCTCCCTAAGCGTTATTTCTTCAGTGCAAGTATCTCCTGCTCCGACAATCCAGTTGCTTTGGCTATGGTAGCGATATCCAGGTTCAGTGCCAGCATGTTCTTGGCGACTTCCTTGATTCCTGCTTTCATTCCCTCTTGCATCCCGGCCTTCATTCCAGCTTGCTTCGCCCCTTCGAGCATCGACGCTTCGTCATGCAAGTATTTCTGACGGGCCTCGTACAAGCGGCGAGCCTCCGAATCCTGGCTCAAATATTGCAGGGTATCCATGGCCTTCTCCAACCCGGGTTCATTCATCTTCAGCACCTCCCAATGAGTTGTATCCACGCCTTTGAGGAACAGCAGCCAGTTCTCCAAGCCGCCGTTCGAGGGAATGGCATCATCCAGCTTAGGCAGCTCCAAAAAGTGTATCTCAATATCGTCAATCAGCGGTATTCCCGAGCGGTCTTCACGGAGATGGAACACATTATGGTATTCATCATTCGGCAAGAAAGCGTAGTTCAGAATGTTGATGGTAACGCACTTCTTCAGCTCCTGGTACTTCTCGCCTTCCTGAAGCTGGCTGGCATACCGCTTGCTCCAGTAGAACAGCGTCCGTTTCTCAATGTCATATTTGTTAAACAATTGCATCTCAATGTCTATCAACTTGCCCTCAGCGGTCTTCGCATATACATCGAAGATGGATTGCTTGTCAAGCGGATCGTCCTTGTCAGTGTAGGGATTCATCAGGATAATCTCTGTGAGTGGCGGTTCCCCCGCTTCGGTGAATATCCGGTTCAGAAAAGCCAACAGCACATCCTTATTGTTCTCGCTGCCAAAGATTCGTTTGAATACAAAATCCACTCTCGGATCAAGCAATTCCACATCGGCCAACTCCATTCTTTAGGTTTATTATAACAAAATTTCCGGAGGTACAGCTATCGGTACACGGACAAAAGCCGCAAGGTTTTGACCTTGCGGCCATACCCTTGCGGCTCCAGCGCTATATTCATTCTGTGCTGATTCCATTGGTAACCGGTAGAGTCGTAGATCTCATACAGCAGCTCGAACACCAGACGGTCGCCTATTCCTTTGTACCGCTCTGCAAACATAGTCCAGATCCCGAGGTAACGCTGCCTGTTCTCCTCAATGTCCAGCATGGGGTTGGGATTGGGATCATTTCCGTAAATCTGGCCCGGGGCCTTATGCAAATCAAGGATAACCCGCGGTCCGCGCTGCTCCCCAGGTCCCGGGAGTGGTGAATGATGACCCCCGGGTACCACTCGAAGGTTGATGTTGCAATGTAGTAGTCGTCACCTACCCGAAGCGCCGAGGCGTCGGGATTGAACCCGCGCAGGATCGGATTTTGAATCATTAGTGGTATCCCCCTTATGAATTATCTATAAGAATATAACGAACCACCATCCCATTCAAAGTTAGTATCGAATTCAGCAGGACTGCTGCGTTTCCGAATAATTCTTTTTCATTGTATCCTTGCCGCAACAAGCGACATATGCTCTTTTTTTAGTTTAATGTGCAGTTTTTTTTACTATTTTTCTCGTCCAGGATCATATTATCGCTCAGTTGAAGCCGATGCGCTGCATTCTGGCCACTGTGCGTTCCGTTCTGCTCGAAGACGGCAACCTGCCGTTCGATCTTCCCGGCGCCGGATTTCTTCAGTACGACAGGTGGCGAGGCCTCGTTCGCAATTGCAGCGAAGTCCCCGCAATAATCACGCATACTGGGGCACGCAGCATGGCAAAGAGGACGTCACGTCAGTGGCGTCCTCTTTGCCGGGTACTCGGCATCTGCATCATCTCAAGTCCTGATCCTATAGCAAAGGCGAGAACAGGCGGGCAATCGTCTCTTTGTACTTGTGGAAAGGCGGGCGTTGTTCATATTGGCACAGCACGATTTCCCGGCTATCCCGCATATCCCTCTCAAAATCACGAACCAGCTTGTTAACGGTCGTCCCGTCATTAAAGATCGCATGCAATTCGAATTGGCCATACAAGCTGCGAATATCCATATTGGCCGATCCGGAACAAGCCAGATCATCGGCAATGATCACCTTGGCGTGGAGGAACCCTTTCTCATACAGAAAGAAACGGACTCCGGCTTGCAGCAGCTCCTGAACATAAGACATGGAGGCCAGGTGAACGAACTTCGAATCCGGAACTGCCGGCAAAATGACACGAACATCGACTCCGGTAACGGCAGCCGTCTTCAGCGCCAGAATAATCCCGGGCTCCAGTACGAAATAGGGGGACTCGATATAGATCCTTCTCTTGGCGGACGCAAAGCAGGAGAAGAAGAGTTCGAGGATGGGTTCGTCCGGACCGCTCTTGATCATACGGACCCACTCCTTCCCCTTGCCTGCACGAAGCGGATAGTAGCAGTCCGGGTCATTCAGCCATTCTTTTTTCACGAAATACCAATCGGTCAGAAACGTATATTGAATCCAGCCAACCGCGTCGCCCTCGATTCGGAAATGAGTGTCTCTCCAGAAGCCCACTTTCGGGTCTTTCCCCAAATACTCATCACCAATGTTCAAGCCGCCGAAATACCCGATTATGCCGTCCACGACCACGATTTTCCGGTGATTTCGATAATTGAGGCGTCTGGTAAAAAAGGAGCGAAGCGGAGGGGAGAAGCATCCGGTTTCCGCTCCGGCCTCATGCAGCCGATTCATATAAGACTTATTCAATTTATGACAGCCGATTCCGTCATAAATCAGCTTCACCTTAACCCCTTCCCGGGCTTTACGGATCAACAACTGCTGAAAGCGGAGTCCCAGCTGATCGTCACGAATGATATAAAACTCGATATGAATATGATGTCTCGCCGAAGCGATGGCCTGAAGCATGTCTTCAAAGGCTTCTGTCCCCTCCGAGAACACCGTCGTCTCATTGCCAGCCGTAACCGGTAGAGATGCCGCATGCTCCAGCTTCATATCGAGACTGCCATCCGGGCCAACTGCCGGATTCGGACATTCCTCTTCCCGCTTTCGCCGGCTCCGGTCCGCCAACTGCTCCCTAACCTGCTCCAAAAGCTGATCCCCCTGGCTGTCCGGACGTTTGATGGCATATTCTTTTCCAATAAAAAAGTAAAGGACATAACCAAGCACCGGAAAAATAATGACGATGACTACCCAGGTGATCGCTTTATATGGACGCGGATATTCGAAGAACACAATCGCCATGATTTGAATAAGCAATAGGACAAGCACTGCAACGGCCCAAAGCAATGTTCGTCTCACCCCCGTTTATTCAGAACTCCATTCCCGGATACTGGCTAACCGCTATATCTTATGAACATACCAGCCAGGCTGTATACGCCATTCGCTGCCGTACAAGCGACAACATGGCGGCTTGCCCGCAGCGGATCGGCGAATTTCCACTTATAATTCTTTTGCTGAAGCTGCTCGAATGACAGATTGTTGAGGGCCAATGCTTCTTCGAACTCCTTCTGCGCTGCCTGCTTTGCTTTAAAGAGCATCATCTGCACCCGGCTATAGACGTTGACCGCTCCATCCCCCGTCGTTTCGATCGGCAAAAAGATGGCTTCGGGATATTTCTCGGTGATCAGCGACTGCACTCCGTCCGACACTCCGGAAGACGGCAGGCAGCCGAAAGGCTTGACCGAAATGGTCATGTTCACCTTCCGCTTCACCACGTTCAGAATCAGCTTGCCCACCTCCATATGCCCCTCTCCGCCGCGCAGCTGGTTGTTATAGAACTCATGGGCGACCCGGGCGATCTCTTCCATATCAGGGAGATGATATCTGCGAAGACCGATGATTCCGGCATAGGTGTGAAAAATAGCACGGACGGAGCGGTCCGCAAGCCATAGCATGCGCAGACGGGAGTGCGGATTTTTTCCCTTCAAGCCGTCTTTCCCGGGATCGGCATCGCGCAGTCTGATTCGCTGCAAGGTATCGAAGCGTCCTGACCAGATGAGGAACAGAATCCAGGCCGCAATCGGCTGCACCTCCACCTCCGCGCCCTCGCTTTCCAAAAAACGCTGCAGCTCATAGTTCCCGTCACCCTCGGTCGTCATCGCCCAGAACTCGCCGATAATGCTCACCCTCGGCTTGACCCTGGTACGGTCCACGGACACCGCATGCAGCTCACCCCTGCATTTGAGAAGCGCCGGCAGCAGCGGCTTTCGCTTGCTTAACGCTTCATATAGATATCGCTTGCAATGCTCCAGGGCGGCGTCCGTTGAGCCGTTTTCCAGTTCATAAGGACGAATCCGGCAGGCCAGCGCATTTAATATGTCTCCGAGCAGTATGGCTTTTAATATGCCGATGAAGAATGGAGCATCGAGCTTCAATGCCGATTCGCCGCCTGCCGCCTGCTTCAATCCATCCGTCTGCTTGAACAGAAGCACGCGAAAGCCGTCAAAGCCCGCATCGCGCAGAGCTTTCCGGTATTCCGTAGCGTAGGTGCCAAAACGGCATGGACCGCAGGAACCGCTGGTGACGAACAGGTAACTGTCGATGATCTCCTCCTCCGATTTGCCTTCCACGTCACGAAGGTAAAGCAGATGCTTAATGAGATTCCCGACGGTGTAGTAAGCCGGGTTGCACTGCCCGCGATTGCCGAATTCCTTGCCGTACCGAAGCGACTCGTTGTCCGGGCAATCCAAATGCGCCACCTGATATCCGAGTCCTTTCAGCGCCCCCTCCAGTAAATAATCCTGAGCCATCGTCAGACCCCCGAATAGAATCGTCGTGGCGGATTTGTCTGTAGCCGGGAAGCGGCCTGGAACAGGGTCGAACCAATGCTGCTTGTCCTCTATATCCAAGCTTGCAGATTGTTCCTGTCTGCCAACTGCCATGCTCAATTCACTCCTTCGTATGAGATGTCTCCGATATGCTCGTCGTTGCTCAATCCAATCAGCTCCGCCCGTTTTTGCTCGATGACCTGCTGCAGCTCCGCTTTTTTTCGGGCCAAATCCTGCAGCCGCTCTTCATGAAGCTCCAGACTGTGAGCGTACGTCTTCACCCGGATTTTGATCGACCCGCTTGGCTTGTTGCCGTCGATTTCATGGAGCGCCGAGTACGGAGCGCCGGCCGAGGAGATAACCGAATCGATCAGCCCATAAGTCGGCGCGTCATGTCCGCATTTGAAGCTGGACAGATCGAGCACCGCCACATGGGGATGACGTGCTGCGAACTTGACGGCCCACACTTTTTGCGCGCTGCCCGCACTGAAATTCTCCGGCCACACATCACCGATTTCCAGCGCGGTCGCCACCCGGCCGCTCTTCAGGTCGCCTTCGAAAAAGCGGCTCAGCCAGGCCTCCTCCTTGGGGATGGAGCGCATGGACAGAATCGGATAACCCAATACCTGGAACTCTTCAAGAACGCCGTGATTGAGCCCCGGATCAGAATGATAGGGACGCCCGATCATCAATATGGCGAGTCTATTCTCCCGTTCAACCTGTTCCAGAATCAAGCGTCCCTTCTCCATCATTTCCTCATCGAATTGCTCCAGCGCCTTCCAGCCTTGTTCTACGGCAAAATCACTTTCATCCTCCGTAATTTGCAGCCTTTCAGCAAATGCCTCATACAGCTGTCTTTTCATCAGATTCCGTTCAATAAACGTCACAGCCGGGTCCAGATACACGATGCCCCGGTCAGCGAAGAAATTCACTTCCTTGGTAAAAGCAGCCTTGATCACGTTCGGGGCGCCGGCCGCGACCGGGCAGCTTAACGAATCCATCACATTGTTCAATTGCGTAGGCAGATGGGTGATGCACGGAAAAAAGAGAATATCCAGCGCCTTTGTCTTATGATGCTTGAACAGCAGGTTATGAACATGGGCTTGGGCTACTTTGGACGGATAGCACGGGTCGATCGAGCCGTACTTCCCGCCTTCCTGCCACATTCTCTCACTGCTGTAATCGCTAAATACGATATTTCGCCCTTCTACGCCGAGCGCCTCGAAATAGGTGCGCCAAAAGGGCGCCGTTGACCATATGTTTAGCACCCGGGGAATCCCGATGCGGATCTTCCTGCGCCATTCCAGCGCCTCGGCGGAGGAACGCGCAAAGCCAAGCTGGCCGGGTTTGGAATGCCTGCTGCGCAATCTCCGGAGCCACTCTGGCTTCGATCGGGCTGCGTCCTTCGATGGCGGCTCCGGTTCGGGCAGCGGCTCGGCATCATAAAGATGCTGAAACATGCGGCGCGCTTCGTATTCGACGAGATTGGGGAACTGCCGTCTCAACTCCTGCCGTTCCTTCATCAGCTTGACGACCGCTTCCTGGTCTTCCACCGTCCCCTTCTCGCAGGAGAAGCCGGAAATGTACCGGGCGGTATGTCCGTCCGGCGTCCTGGAGTCGATAAAGGTGCGGCTGCAGTGATTGGGACAGAACTGGCAGCGGGTGTAGTCATCGTTGCGGCTCTCATACCGGAGATCAATCGCAGTATCGAGTCCAAGAAAAGTGGAATACCCCCGGCGCTTGACTACGCGCAGTGTTTCCATAGCCGCTCCGATCGCTCCCGCTTCCCCCGGATGCGGATGAATGTAAATGTCGGCATTCGGGACCCTCATCTTGATGTAATCGACCTGGGCTTTAACCGCCGCCAGATTATATTGGGTGCCGCCCTGCAGCACGAACCTGCGGCCAAGCCCGGCCATGCGGGGAATCTGAACGACGTATTGCCACACGTTCTTCGGCAGGACGAGAGCGAGTCCGGCGAGCAATTCTTCTTTGGAATATCCCTCTTTCTGAAAATTCACCCGATCCGCATCAAGGAACACGGCGCAGCCGTAAGAGAATTTCGGGCTAAGGCTGGCTCTGAAAGCCGTGTCCGCGTATTCCTCGACCGGAATGCCGAACTGGTCGGCCATGGCCTGCAGCAGCATCCCGTTCCCGGCCGAGCATTGATTCGACAGCTTGAAGCCCCGGATATCCCCGTTCTTCAGGAACAGAACCTTGATATCCTGCCCTCCGATATCGCAGATGACATCAATGTCGCCGAATTGGCGGACCGCACTCATCATATGAGCAACCGTCTCCACGATATTGACATCCGCCTTCAGCGTCTGCTCCAGAACATCCGCAGCATATCCCGTGGCACCAAACCCGATAATCTCCAATTCGGCTCCCTGCTTCCGCACCTTGTCACGAATGCGAAGCAGCATTTCCTTCGTGTCTTCCAGCGGATTGCCTTTGGAGAGCTGGTATTCCTTCAGGAGAACCCTCCCTTGTTCATCCACCAGAACGGCCTTGGATGAGGTGGAGCCGCCGTCAACACCGATCACCGCCTTCACCTTCTGCCCTGGAGCAAAAACCGCCTGCTCAAACGGGGGAATGCTGTAGCTGCGGCGGAATTGCTTCAACTCGTCCTCGGAGCCTGCCAGCGGCGGCCCGGCCTTCTCGCCAAGTCCGGCATTGCGCCCGTGGGCAATAAAAGCCTTCAACCCCTCCAGCCCCTGATAAATACCGACATCCGCAGGCTCGTAAAGCCCGTACAGAACCGCTCCATAAGCGGCGTAATACTGCGAATGCTCCGGCACAAAGATCAGATCCTCGATCGGCGCCCGCGCCGGATAATCGTACCCCCGATCCCGCCAAGTCTCTGGAATCCGCTTCCTCCAGCATTCCTGCAGAAAAGGCAGGTAAGTATTCGGCCCCCCCAGAAGCAGCACATGATGCCGGAGCGTATTGCCGCGGGTAAGAACGGAAAGGTTCTGCATGACGATCGCATCCGCCAGCGAACACATGATTTCCGGTGATGGAATGCCGCTCTTCACCAAGTTCACGATATCCGTCTCGGCAAATACCCCGCATTTGGCGGCCACATGATGCAGCTTCGAATCATCAAAATGCAGCTTGCCCACCTCTTCCATAGGCATCCCCACTTTGATCATGCATTTGTCAATCGTCGCCCCGGTTCCGGATGCGCATTTATCGTTCATGGACGTGAATACCTGCTTGCTCCCCGTCTCCTTGTTTTCCTTAAAAATAATGATCTTGGCATCCTGTCCTCCAAGCTCAATTACGCTCCCGGCGTCGGGATGCAGCTGCTCTACAGCCATAGTAACCGCGTTGACTTCCTGCACAAATTTGGCTCCGATATGCGGAGCAATAGGCCCGCTGCCGGAGCCGGTCGCAAAGACGCGAATGTTGTCCTGCTTAACTTCCGGAAATTTGCTGCTGATAACAAGCAATAATTCCATTACTTTCTCCGCCTGCTTCGTATGGTGACGCTGATAGTCCGACCATAGGATTGCTCTGCTGTCCGGATCCACTACTGTTGCTTTGACCGTGGTCGAGCCGACATCGATACCGATGATCAAGGAGCTCGCCGGTTGGGTGATGACATTCATGAACACATCTCCCGCTTCCGTTTGTTTTCAGTTAATTTACACTAAAGGATTGTATTTTATCACAATATACAATAAAAGTAATAATTTTCTATTTATGGACCACTCCATAGATTCATGCAAAATGCTCACATATAAAAAAGCCGCCGGGACGTTCCCGACAGCTTAAAGGTTTAAAGGTGTTTCTGTTTCAGTTTTTTTCCAAAATGATGATCGCCTTCTATGAAAGTCTGATCGTGAGCGTATAGTCCAGCGGCGTAATCAGATTGATGATCACCTTGAGGCAGCCGTCCGGATATGCCATTCCCCGAATCCCGGCCTGTATGTGGTCATGGACTCCATGATCCAGCTCCATCCAATCTTCTCCGGCTGAATAGCGCAGCTTCCCTCCGGTCCAGAACGATGTCTCTCTCAGCCCTGGAGCAGAGTGCAGTTCTCCCTCCAGGCTTCCTTCGGAGCCGAACAGCAGCACAACCTGGGTCAGAACGTCGGACGGCTCGCCGGATACGAGACGCAGCTTCCAGCCTTCATCTGTTTCCGTCACGGACGCATGAACGCGGCTGCGCTGGGCATGGGTAAACGGACGATCCTGATGGGGGAGCAGATACCAGGGACTGGATGGCCCATCGGCGGAAGGCGGCAGCTTCTCTTCCGGGACCGGGCCGTAGTATCCTTTTTCCATTACGGCCTCCAGTTTATAAGAATCCTCCGTCTCCTCAATAGAGGTCATGGTGATAAGTCCCGGCTCGAAGCTGGACGCCAGCTGCACGCCGAGCAGACGGACCTTGCCGTGTCTTAACGAGAAGAACGAGGAGGTCTCCGTCATGACGGTGGCGCTCGTCTTCTCCCGGCGGATGCGGGCAACCGGCGCTCCGAACTCCTTGTGCAGCTTGCTGTGAAAGATCCTGCCGCCGTGGCCGGTCTTCTCGATGGCGGACAACAGCTCCTGCCGGTTAAAGGTCTGGTTGATGACCTTCCGGTAAGTGACGGGCAGCTTACCGGGCGTAACGGAATTGGCATGCATTTGCGGATACAGCAGAAATCCCAGCATACTGTTGTTCGGAAGCGAACCGGGATTCGTTACCCCTGCACCAGCCAGTTCAGCCATGGCGGCGAATTCGGGGTCCTGATCATGCTCCGCCATTAGTTTGTACGTGAGATAATAATCTTCTAGCGTGTGGATGCTGCCGAAGTCCTGGCGGCCCGAGTAATCGGTCACGACTTCGCCGTCCGGATGCACCAGATACTTCATCATCCGCAAATTCCGGCGGACAGGCTCAAGCAGCTCCGGACGCTCCAGGTCCTGTGCAGCATAATAGAGCATAATATCGCTGACCGTGTTGTAGATCCCGTTGCTTCGCTCGGTCCATTCGCCGTCAGGCGTAATGTCCATTCCCTCCCGAAGCCACTCATCGGCCCGCGTCTTTAGCTCCTGTAGGCCAAAGATGCGATATAGAGAACCCAAAGCCGCCGTAAGCACCCAACGGTGATTGGGCGTATGCACACCGCCGGTCAGCATGGCCGGAACCGTCCGCTGGAGGAACAGTCCGACCTTTTCCTTTAATGCGTCCAGCTTCTCCCATTCATCCCGATTAATCAGCGTAAGCACATTGGCTAGTCCGACGACGACAAAAGCCGTGTCCGGCGGGGAGTGATAATTAGTCCACCCCGGGGAGATGGTGCCGTCTTCATGCTGAAAGCGCAGCATGAAGTCCATCCCTTCCTCCAGTCTGGCCAGAAGCTCAAGGCTTCGGTAATATCCGGAAGACGGGCCCAGCAGCGAGCCGGTCCATACCGCCAGGATCAGCGCGGTGCCGGTATGGCTGGGCCAGGCGACGCCGGTGTACGGATCGCGTATGCCCCCAAAATAACGGTTATCCTTGTCCATAATTTGCCGCTGGACCGATTCCTCAGTCCATTTGTCGTTCAAGGCGGTTAGCTTGTTAAACATCTGTTCCTCTCCCGTCTGTCCACATCGATGTTCACGCGGAGCGCTCTGCTATTTTAGAGGTGATTAACCGGTGGCGCGATCGTGTCTCAATGCCGAACATCACTTGATAGTACCGTCTGGTCGGGTAACACAGGGTTTGAACGTCCCGTCATTCAGAGCTGTAAACAGATAAGGCCCACGCATTTTAACCAGCACTTCCGACTCTCTGCTCTGGGCGCAAATCTGCCCAAATCTTCCTCTCAGGATTCGCGTTTCCCGTTTCATTGATCAGATTATCCTCCTCTTCGCGCCTGATGTCAGAGAGTCATCGGACTGCGGCCAGCTGCTGCCAGCCTGCTTCTTGCAGCCGCCGCCGCGCCGATGGCGCCGGCGCTGTTGCCAAGCTTCGCCCTGCGGATCGGGACGGAAGTTTGAGGGGTGTAGCGGCTGATTCGTCTCGCTATCTCCGCCTCATAGCCCACATTCTTCTCAACGACGCCACCGCCAAGTACAATTAGCTCCAGATCAAGAGTAATGAGTATGTTCTTGATCGTTACCGCCATAAGATCATAGGCCCGGTTCAGGATGGAAGCCGCAGCATCGTCTCCTTGCCTAGCGGCTTCGAACACATGCCTGGCCTCGGGGACGGTCCCGGAAGCCAGCTTCGTGACCAGCGTCGTATCGGGGGCATCCTGTACAAGTTCAGCGGCCTGCCTGCCGATGCCGGTACCCGACACAGCCAGCTCGAACGGCCCGAATTCACTGTCCTCCGGCTTGTCACCCGTATGTACATCTATGCCTTCATTCGCTCCGGGTCCAAGATTCAGATAACCGATTTCCCCGGCGGAATAGCGGGCTCCACGGTACAGCTGTCCGTTCAGGAACAACGCACCTCCGATGCCCGTACCGACCGTAATCATCATAAAATGCTCCGCACCTGCAGCCGCTCCGGCGGCCTGTTCTCCAAGCGCAGCCATGTTGACATCATTATCGAGAACGACGACGCCGGAGTAGTAGCGGGAAATAATAGGACGTATGTCTTCATGCGGCCAATTCAGCGCCGGGGCGCTCGATAGAATCCCCGTTGATTCATTCATGACGCCTGGCAGTCCGATGCCGATTCCGGCGAGTTCAGTAAGCGATGAGCCATATGTCCGGCACAATCGATCCAGTTCCCCGAACAGCCATAGAAAAAACTGCCGGGGATCGTGGCTCAGCTTGGTCTCAAGCTTATGCTCGGCTTGAATGGCTCCATTGTGATCCGTCAGACAAATCAATGTCTTGGTTCCGCCGATATCCAATCCTGCGGAATAGACCGCGCTATGTGTATCTCTGTTGTCGGTTGTCAAGGTCAGTACCTCCGTGTTCAATTCATATTATTAGATGGGGACAAGGATTGATAGGCATCCCGGATGTTCCGGAGAGCCGCCTGCACCGCCGTCTGAATAGCTCCCAGAACGACATCCTTCTCCTGATGCCGGGTGACGACCAGAGACGGACGGCTAGCGAATCCGGACAGCCGGCTCTCGAGTCTCGGCAGCAGCACATCGCCGTTGCAGCCGATGCCTCCACCGAGCACTACTGTCTCGGGAGCGATCACGGCGCAGACATTGGTAAGCGCCTCGGCCAGCAGGTCGCAATAGGCATCCAGAACAACTATCGCCGCAGGGTCTTCGCCCCTTGCTTGTTCAATCAATCTCTCCGGCGACGTTATGGACGCCTTCAACATGCGGTCCTCTTTCTCTCCAGCTTCTCCGGCGAAGCGGGCAGCCAGGCGCATCAGCCCGCCCGCGGAGAGAATCTCCTCCACTCTCTCTCCGCGCAGCGTCATGTTGGCGAATTCGCCGGCCGCTCCCCGGAAGCCGCGGAAGATGGCGCCATTCAGAACAAGACCTCCGCCGGTTCCCTCCCCTAACGAGAAATAGAGCAGAGAGCCAGAGTCCACGCTGTGCCGTATCGAGTATTCAGCCAGTGCGGCCAGATTGACATCATTCTCCGTCTCGACGCGCACCGGAAGCAGCGCATTCAATTGATCCCGCGAGAGTGATTCCTCCGCCCCGGGAAGTGGTGACACAAGCTGGGATACCTTCCCCGATGCCGTATCGACGATGCCCGGTATTCCGATCGTGGCGGCCTGGATGCTATGCCATGTCACGCCCTGCTCCCGCAGCAGAGCTTCCGCTTCGGCTATTATCAAGGCCTGAAGCTCTGCTCCCTGCACGCCTTCCCCAGGCATCGGCGCCTGCCTGAAGCCGCAGATCTGCCCCTCCAGGTCTCCAAGCGCCATTCGGATTCGGGTAGCCCCGAGATCGATTCCGATCACGTAATAACAGGTCCGGTTGAATTCGAGCAGCGTCGATTTCCGTCCCTGCGAGTTATCTCCCCTCCCGGTTTCCCTGACCAAACCGCGTTCCAACAGTTGAAGAATGGCGGATGATACCGTCGGCTTGCTCAGCCCTGTCCGGCGGCTGAGCTCCGCCCGGGATAGCGGCCCGTCCGCAATGATCCGCTCAAGCAGCGTCCATTCATTCAGATTTTTCAAATAGGCCGGAGTGCCTGCTGACGTGGTTACTTTCATTTCAACCCCTGCTTCCTCTTCTCTCAAACTTTTTTCTCTCAAACTCCCTGATTTAGTTAGTTAAATTTATTAACTAATAATACAGAAGGTTTGGGCTTAGTTCCAGCATTTATTTTCCGTCAGCCCAAATTTCATTAGGCAGGCGAGCGGAAGACGATCGACAGATAACCGACAGACAGGCGGAACACTGAACCGGCCGCGCCCCGCTTGCCTGATGAAGACACTTTTCGCTGCCTACTCATAATACACACGAATATTCAAATCCTGATCATAATTGCCGAATCCGCGCCCAAAGACAGTTAGACCTCCCCTTCTCCGGCCCGCGGGCTCTGCTGTAATCCGAAAACTCCACTGCTCCTTGCGCCAGTCTACGTCGTCCAGGGAAATCCCCGACATCTGCTGGCCGTCCATGAATGTTCCCGTCTTACGGATGCGCAGCACCTTCAGTGTGCCGTATTGATTCACATCGGCATGCCACCAGCCAGGGGTGAATCTTCCCTTCGTCGCCCCGAAGTCTCCGGGGCTTGTCCACTTCCCGAGGTCCACCCCGTTCAGAGTGAAGCCTATGTCGGACGGCCACTTCTCGCTAATTTTCGGGGCTTCGGAACCGATTTCCATGGAAATTTCGATTTCCTGAACAGTCTGGTCCGAGGCGAGATAATTGGGCAGCCGGTATTCCACATAACCCTTGGCGAACCAGATAATACCTGCATCCATACGCCGGGGGTCCGCAAAATACCGGGGATCATCATAGTAGCCGATGATCTGTTCCTTCGTCGCAATCCCACAGGTCGGATGGGCTTCAAAATCGGTATACTGCCCGATCGGCACCGAGAACTCCACGACCTTCTGCGCCGTCTGCTGCGCACGGGAGAGCCGGATTTGCAAATAATTGGCCGAGAGCGAGCATATTTTGTAAGTCGCTCCATCCACCCTGCACATCTTGCCGCTTACCAGTCCGGCCTCCTGAAGCTTGCTCACATGCGAACTGACAATGGCGCTGCTGAGGTACAGTTCGGCTGCCAGTTCCTTTATCGATCTTGGCCGCTCATCGAGCAGCTCGATGATTTTGAGGCGAACCTCGCTGGCGAGCGCTTCGTAGACGAGCAGCGACTCTTTGCTTGTTGAGAGATACATGTTACTTTCCTCCTAAACTGAATAATCGTCTGCGTTTGCGGGAAACGGGAAGGCGTTCCGTAAGCCTGGTACATTATTAGCATGTTCATCAATCATGCGTCGTTCGCAACAATCCCAGAAATCCCCTCCATACTAAGGGAAAGCGTACTGTACGCCTAGACCACTTGAGCGTGTCCATCAGATCGGCGTTGTTCGCAATAATCGTTAATATCTTCTTCTTTCCTCGGGAAGGCGTACTTGAATTACGAATTATATTAATCCTGAACATTGTTCTTGTCTATCCATCTGGTGAAAATTAAGATTATGAATATAAACATAAGTTTTTGGATTAACAAAATAGCGAAACGGACTACAGGGAGGAATCACATTGAGTATTCGAGCGTCCATGATTGCAGATAAGGATTTTGTGTTGGCTGAGATAGATAAGCGGATTTACGGATCATTCATCGAGCATTTGGGAAGAGCAGTATACGGGGGAATCTATGAGCCGGGCCATCCCCTTGCGGATGAGAACGGCTTCCGTCTCGATGTGCTCAACGCAGTCCGCGATCTGAATGTGCCAATCATCCGTTATCCGGGAGGCAACTTCGTATCCGGCTACAACTGGGAAGACGGGGTAGGTCCGGTCGAGTCCCGCAAGCGCAAGCTGGAGCTGGCCTGGTGGACCACCGAGACGAACGAGATCGGAACGAATGAATTCGCCGAATGGGCAAAAATGGCGGGCAGCGACGTCATGATGGCCGTCAATCTCGGCACACGCGGCATCGATGCCGCCCGGAATCTGGTGGAATACTGCAATCACCCCTCCGGCTCTTACTGGAGCGATCTGCGGATCTCTCACGGCTACCGGGAGCCTCACCGGTTCAAGACCTGGTGCCTCGGCAACGAGATGGACGGCCCTTGGCAGATCGGAGCCAAAACGGCGACCGAGTACGGAAGACTTGCCAATGAAACGGCCAAAGTCATGAAATGGGTGGACCCAACGCTGGAACTGGTAGCCTGCGGCAGCTCCGGCAGCGATATGCCGACCTTTGCCGAGTGGGAAGCGACGGTTCTGGATTTATGCTATGAGAATGTGGATTACCTCTCCCTGCACATGTACTACAACAACCATGAAGACAACACGCCGAATTTCCTGGCCCGCTCGCTGAACCTGGATCATTTTATCGGCAGCGTCGCCGCCATCTGTGATTATATTCAAGCCAAGAAAAAAAGCCGCAAGAAAATCCACCTCTCCCTAGACGAATGGAATGTGTGGAAGACACAGGGGACCAGCCTGTCCGAAACCCGTTGGCAGATTGCCCCGCCGGAGTGCGAGGATGTCTATAACATGGAGGATGCGCTCGTCATCGGCTGCTGCCTCATTACGATGCTGAAGCATGCCGACCGGGTCCGGATGGCCTGCCTGGCGCAGCTGGTTAACGTGATCGCTCCGATCACCACGGAGAAAGGCGGCGGAATGTGGCTCCATACGACCTACTATCCGTATCTCCACGCCTCGATGTATGGCAGAGGGACCGTGCTGCATCCCATGATCAAATCACCGAAATACGATTCCAAGGACTTCACCGACGTTCCTTATCTCGAGTCAGTATGCGTATATAAGGAAGAAACCGGTGAGATTACCGTCTTTGCGGTCAATCGGCATTTGTCCGAGGCGATGGAGCTCACGCTGGACATCCGCAGCTTCGGCGCAGTCGAGCTGGTCGAGCATATCGTAATGGAGCATGATGATTTGAAGGCGTTCAACAGCAAGGAAGAGCCGAACCGCATCACTCCCCACACCGGCGGCCAAACCTTCAAAGAAGAAGCAGCCTTCAAGAGCATACTGCCAAAGGCGTCATGGAATGTTATCCGGTTGAAGCTGCAGAGATGAGGGGTTAAGCTCTCGCAGAAACGCGACTCCTATTAAGCACATTCGCAGCACACGCGATGGTTCACCGCCAGAATTACGAAGAGTGCAGAATAGTAACACATAGCCCTGGTCTTGTGAGACGCAGGGCTTTTTATGTGTGGTTTCTTCATATAAAAAATGCCCAGCGCTCAAAGCGCCAGACACTCTCTCTATCAATTTATTTATTCTCCGACCCTTCCGAAAAACCGACTGTTTCAGTAGCCGCGGCGGTTTCGGCATCCTCAAGAGCATTTTCTATGCCATAGCTTTTGCACAGTGCCTTCACTCCTCCTGGATACCCGGCTCCTACCGGGTTGAACTTCCATTCCGAATGGTATCTGTACAGTTCTCCGGCAATAACCGCACTTTCCCTGCCGCACGCAGCCTGGAATGGGAACCGGACCAGCAATGTCCCTGAATCTGCATCAATCAAAGCGACGCTGGCATTCGCACTCCGCTCCATTGGAGACGAGGCCCCTTCATCAGCCGGAATCAACGCCAAGACGATCCGGTCAATTTCATCCGGAAGCCGACCGAAATCGACTATGAAGTGGCACTTGTCCGGTTGTGGCTTATACGACAAGACCGAATAATCCTGGTTTGTTCGACTGCCACGGTAAATGAAGCCATCCTCTGGCAGGCAGCTGCCGGATTTGTTCAGCAGGAGCGCAGCTCCCTCCAAGTTCGCGCCGGCGGCTCTCGTCTCTCCGTTAATTTCAACAAGCAGTCTGAAATGCTGATGCTCATGGCTTATCTTTGTACGCTGGCCCTTGATTAATTCCAAGCCGGAATGACGAGTCGCTGAATTCGCTGAAATCACTGAAGTCACTGAAATCGTTGGCTGAACGCCTTCCACCGGCCTCTCTCCGGTATTCATAAGTGCATAGATATTGAAAGGACGGATAGCTTGTTCCCGCCTCATCCAGACAGTATCGGATTACGCTCATGTCAAAGGAAGCATTATGGGCAACCACAATTTGTCCTTGCAGCAAGGGCTCCAGAGTAGGCCAAAGCTCGACGAATGTAGGTTGACCGCGCACCATGGAAGGGGTAATCCCGTGAATGGCGATATTTCTGCCGTCAAAAGGACTTTGAGGATCGATCAGCCAGTTGTGCTCAGCAATGATTTGTCCTTCGTTGACCTGGACGAGTCCCAGTGCGCAAGCGCTGGCTCGGCCCGCATTGGCGGTCTCGAAATCGATAGCTGTAAAATTCATGTGTATCCCCTTGTCAGTCAAATATAGCTTCAGTGTATGACAGCCGGTGGACAAACACAATCCATCTATTCACAAAGAAAGTAAAGCATGCTATTCCTTAACTAACCGACATAACCAAGGAAAGGATCGCGTGCAGCTGATCAAAGGACAGAAAATGGACATTACGAAAGGACGAAAACTATCCAGTCTAGCCCTGAATTTTGGATGGACGGCCCAGGTTACTGGAATCGGAATTGATGCCGCTGCCTTTTTGCTGTCAGAGCGGAACCGCTGCGAGCGGGACGAGGATTTTACTTTCTACGGTAACCCGCAGTCCTCAAACGGTGCTGTAACACATACCCCATTAAACTCGCACGGCAGGGAAAAAATCAGCATTTCGCTTAACCGTCTTCCGCAGGAAATTGCCCGCATCGCTTTGACGATGACCATCTACGAAGGGGACAAGCAGGGGCATACGATGAAGCAGGTAAAAGACGCCTATCTTCAAATCGTGGATGAAGGCAGCGGCGAGGAACTAGGCCGGTTCGATTACGGCTCGGACTTGTCCGACGAGACCGCTGTCGTCGCAGCCGAGCTCTACCAGTACAACGGCGAATGGAAGCTTCATGCGGTAGGCAGCGGTTTTAATCGGCATTGTGCTGGATATCAGCGGCTCCATGCAGAGGCTGTATAACAATGGGACCGTTCAAGAGGTTGTAGAGCGGGTACTGGCGGTAGCCGCAAAATTTGATGATAACGGTTCGCTTGATGTGTGGGTGTACGACAATGAATTCAGCCGCCTTCCGTCCGTCACGGAACGGGATTTCGGGCGCTATGTGTTCACGCATATTCTCAACAATCGGGAAATTCACAAGTTCGGAGCGAACAACGAGCCTCCAGTTATGGAAGACGTCATTCGCAAATACACCAAGGAAGAACATGACGAGACCCCGGTGTTCCTAATCTTTATCAACGACGGCGGTGTCCTGCCCAAGACCAAGAAGATTATCCACGCTGCTTCCGGAGAACCGATCTTCTGGCAGTTTGTTGGTATCGGCAAGTCTGATTTCAAGGTGCTGAAGCAGTTGGATACGCTGGAAGGAAGACTCGTTGACAATGCCAGCTTCATTCAGTTGAATGATATCGAGCGCAAAAGCCGGGAGATCCGCAAGCTGGCTCTGCTCTCCCTCAGTTGAATTTCCAAGCCGTCAGGCTGAGGCTTCCCCACTGATAACTGCGGTGCAGCAGCTCGGCGCTGCGGACAGAATCACCGCTGCCCATTGCCAGCAGCAGCGGAATGAAATGCTCGCTGGTTGGAACGGCGCGCTCGGCATTCGGAGCGAGCTCCCGATACTGCAGCAGCTCCTCCAGATTCCAATCCTCCAGCCGCGACTGAATCCACGTATCAAATTCCATTGCCCATGAATCGATGGACTCCGGTCCGGCGCCCCATGAAATCTGGCGGAGATTGTGGACGATGCCGCCGCTGCCGATAATGAGAACGTCCTGCTCGCGAAGCTCGCCCAGCGCCTTGCCGATCTCGTACTGCTCTTCATTGCTCAGGTACCGGTTGACAGACAGGGCGACGACCGGAATATCCGCATCCGGATAAATCAGCTTAAGCACCGCCCAGGAGCCGTGATCCAGTCCACGGGACGTGTCGGGAACGCTTGGAATGCCCGCGCCGTTCAGCAGAGACAGCACCTGAGCGCTCAGCGAAGCATCCCCCGGAGCCGGATACTTCATTTGGTACATCTCGTCCGGGAAGCCGTAGAAATCATAAATCGTTCCATGCTCGCTCACCTGGCTCACCTGCTGAACCCGGTCCTCCCAGTGAGCGGAAAAAATGACGATCGCCTTCGGCTTACGCGGCAGCGTGGACGCAAACTTTTTCAAAAATCCGGTGTATTCATGATCTTCTATTACCAGCGACGGAGCCCCATGGGCGAAGAAAAAAGATGGCATCATAACGGTTCACTCCTTATTGAGAAATAGTATTGTAATCGGGAAAAGCGTCCTGTTCCAGGAACCGCAGCACATCGCTTCGATTGTCACCGGTGACGGTATGCCCGGAAGGATAGGTATGGAAAATCACATGATCATTCCTCGACTTGAAGAAATCCGCGGTCTCATAGCCAATCTTCACCGGAAAGACGGGATCAAACTCGCCATGCGAGATGAAGATGGACAGCTTCTCCACACTGCGGACCGGATACTCGTTCTTGACAAAATCGGGTACATAACCGTTCAGCGCTGCAATGCCTTTTAGCCGATCCCCCATCACCAGCGCGAGTGAAGATGCCAGAATCGCGCCCTGGCTGAATCCGACGACATAACGTCTTGCCGGATCGACCGCATATTGCGTCGAAGCCTGTTCAATACAAGCCTCCAGTCCGGCTGCAGCTTCGTCAAACTGCTCACGGACCGGATTTCCCAGACTCTTTAGCTCGTAATATTGGTAGCCAGGTCCCATCTCCCGGTCACCTCGGATGCTGATCAGAATGAATTTAGCGCCAAGCGGCTTCAGCAGTTCAAGCAGATCATGCTCATTCGAGCCTTTTCCGTGAAGCGCGAACACCGCCGGATAACGCGAATCCTCGTCGTAATTGTCGGGCAGAACAACAGTATAAGGATATTCCTTCATCAGCTTCGGCCTCCTCTATGAAAAAGCGCACGGTCCAGCGACAATCCCGTCTGTCCGGCCACAGCAAGATACAGGGCGATCAGAATAAAGGCGATATCGAGCTCATACCCGGCAGATTGTCCGTTGCCGAGAAGGCCGGCAGGAAGCTTGGCTGTGACTACGGCGCCGATCAGCACGGCGATAAACAATATCGACACATAACGGGTGAACAATCCAACAATAAGCAGGACTCCACCGATGAGCTCGATGCCCGTTATTACATAAGCCATGAAGCCGGGAAGCCCTAACCCCGAGAACCATCCCGATACGTTGTCGAGTCCCATCTGAAGCTTGTTAATGCCGTGCGACAGGAATAGTACCCCCAAAGCTACACGCATGATAATCGTTACAGTAGGCTTCACTTTCTAAGTCCCCTCCCAAAATATTAGTAATGTGAAATTAATTTTTATATTACAAATTTAATGAACATAGACTGGTTTGTCAATAATAAATTTGTTATTATGAATATAAAATTACTATTGCTAATATTATGTCCGAGGTGAGCCCCATGGATATCGGTTCAACCATACGATCCATCCGCAAGCGAAAAAATATTACCATTGCCCAGATCTGCGAGCAGACCGGCCTGTCGCAGGGCTTCATGAGCCAGGTCGAAACCAACAAGACCTCCCCGTCCATCAGCACGCTGGAGAGCATCGCCCAGGCGTTGAAGGTGCCATTGCCCTACCTCCTGCTCCGCAAGGAAGAGCGGATGCAGATTGTCCGGGCTGGAGAACGCCAGCAGACGACGAGTGGACCCGATCGCCTTAAAGTCTCCCACCTGGGTCAGACCCAGAACATGCGAATGATGCTTGTGGAGATTCCGCCGGGTTCCTCAACCGGAGAAGTTCCCCATGCTCATGAAGGACAGGAGACGCATCTTGTTCTGTCGGGTACGGTCGTGGCCGAGCAAGGCGAAGACATCGCCGAGCTGAACGAAGGAGACTCCTTCAGTTGGAATGCTTGTACACCTCATAGGGTACAGAACATCGGGGGCGAAACCGCCGTCATTCTGATCGCCGTCTTCAGGGAGCGTCAGGAAGACTTTAACATGATTTAGGATTCCCGAATTCTCCGGAATGAAATCAGTGCCAAACTGCCCCAAAACAAAAAAGCCGCTGAATCATCAGCGGCCCCCCTCTATATAATCCACGTATATCTTTGCACTTATTAAAGAAATGAACCAGAACAGGAGGAATATCGCTCCGAGGATTTTTCTGGGCCGCCCTCTCTTCATCCGGTTAATGAAACATCTCATTTAATCCCTCCTCTTCATTAATTTCGGTAAAAGGGATTTGATTCCTGCCATATAAAAAGGCTTCCGCACTGCAGCGCTTGTCCTAGACCAAAATCGAGGGAGTCCCTACAGCAGATTTCACTTCGACTTGTGACAGCCATGCGTCCATCTAAGCGATTACGCTGATCCTAGTATAAAAAAGCGAGACTGCCCCAAGCAGCCATATCATGGCATTTGGGACAGCCTCGCTTACGGTTACAGCATTACGGCTTAGGAGGCTTGGAGACCAAGCATGCGATAGATAATTACCGCAGCCTGGGCACGGCTAGCGAGATCCTTCGGCGCGAAACTCGATGCATCCACGCCCTTGATGATGCCCAGCTGGGTCAGCTGTGCGACAGGGAGCTTCGCATAGGATGCGATCTTGGAGCTGTCAGTGAACGACTTCAGAACGGAGTTCTGGTCGATCGGCTGCAACTGCGCTTTAAGCGCATTGTAGATCATGATTGCCATTTCTTCACGGGTTACCTCACGTCCCGGTTCAAATTTACCGGCGCCGGAACCCGATACGATGCCCGCCGCATATGCTTTGGCTATCGCGTCAGTATACCAGGCATTGTTCTTGACATCGGTAAATTGATTGCTGGCTGCTGCATCAGGCAGATTCAGTGCCCGAACGAGCATCGTAACAAATTCCGCACGGGTTACAGTCTTCTGCGGAGCGAAAGTGCCGTTGCCCATACCTTTGATAATGCCTTTGTCCGTCAGCGACTGAATCGCTTCTTGGGCCCATGCTACCTTGCCCAGGTCCGAGAATTTAGGAGCCGAAGAGGCTGTCGGAGCCGGAGTTGCGCTTGGCGCCGGCGTCGCGGATGGGCTTGGCGTCGGTGACGCGCTTGGCTTCGGTGTGGATGTCGGTGTCGGTGTCGAACCCGAACCAGATCCGGAGCCTGGAGTCGTTACGTTGGTGATGCGTCCTTCAACGGCAGCGGTGATTCGGCCGCCATTGAACGTCTTGACGATGTAATCGTAGAATACATCCAGGTCGATCGGACCAGCCAGAGATTCAGATGCTTCTGTCAGCACCTTGTAGTTATCTCCGCCCGCCGCCATGAAGTTGTTAACGACTGCCGTATACTTCTGAGTATCCTGGATTGGCGTTCCATCGGTTTTAGTCAGTGATGCAATCCGGCTCTCAACCGGCAGATACATATTGGCCGTGTATTTCAGGCCCGAAATTTGCAGTGTTTTGGTGTCAGCCGTACCGTCCGCCTTCACACCCCATTGCTGTTTCAGCAGTGTCTTGATCTGTGCTCCGGTCAGCGTCAGCTTCACCAGCGTATTGCCGAATGGCTGGATCTTGGCCAGGTCGCCGAAGGAGACATTGCCGTTCGGAAGATCGGCGCGGATGCCGCCCGGATTCATGAAGGCGAAGTCTGCCGGTCCTTTGCCGTCGCCAAAGTTGGCGGCGCGCATTGCATCGGCGATCAGGTTGCCCAGCGCCGATTCATTGTTGTATGCATCCGTACGGGTAATGCTTCCGTCCGTCGTGCCAACCGGGCGAGTCAGCTCCGGATGCTTGTTCAGGTATTCGTTAACCAGCGATACGGTTGCGGCATCAGGGGTTACTCCCTGCTGGAATGTCGTTGTAACGGTAGCAGACTTATCTTTCACATCGCCCGTCGTGTGGTCGATGACCAGCTTGATGTCTTCAAACGCCGTTCCGTAGGAGTATGCCTGGACAATCAGCTTGCCGTTCACGGTGCCGTTGGCAAGAGCATGGTTGTCGCCGGCCACGATAACGTCTACCGGAGAGTTCGCCGGAAGCGCGTTGGCCAGATCGGCGGCTTCGCCGGTCGTCACGCCATCCTTGGTCGTTGCCGGATCATGGGCCAGAACGATGATTGTCTCTACACCCTTGCTCTGCAGCTCGGCTGCGTATTTCTCAACAGCCTGTGCTTCTTCTTCGGCGGACAAGAAGTGTACGCCAGCTGTGCCTGCAGGAGAAACCTTGCTTGGCGTTGCTTTGGTAACCAGACCGATAAATCCGATTTTGACGCCTGCGATTTCTTTAATAACATAAGGATTGATGATCGGTTTGCCTGTCGTATTGTCAATCGTGTTGGCATTCACGTAGTCGAAGTCTGTACCGGCGTGAACGATGCTCTCATTCTTCGGATCTTTACCGCCGTACAGTTGGGACTTCAATGCATCCACGCCTTGGTCAAACTCATGGTTGCCGAGGGAACCGACATCAAAGCCCATCATGTTCATCCACTTGATCGTCGGCTCGTCGCGCTCTAAGGAAGATACCGGAGCAGATGCGCCTACCGAGTCGCCGTTGTGGAACAGCAGCGAGTTCGCATACTTCGCTTGAGTCTGCTTGAGATATGTCGCCAGGATGGCGGCTGTGCCTACCGGCTTGCCGCTGACAGCAGACGTCGTGTCCAGCTGGCCGTGGAAGTCGTTGATACCGATCAGATGAACCTCTACATCCTGAGTCGGTGCAGGTACGGTTTCTTTCAAATTCAGATTATAAATGCTAAATCCTCTCTCGTCCTTCTGTCCGGTTGAGGACATGTTCGTTGGAAGCTTCGCAGCCGCAAGAGGCGAAGACGTGAAGGTAATATTCACATTGCCCTTGATCGGAGCGAGAGACCAGTTGCCGTCCGCAGTCGGGTCAATTGTTCCAGCCTCGGTGATGTAATCCATCAGAACCTGGCGGTTTTCCATCTGGGAGTCGATGATCATCTTCGATCCCTTGACACCCGGGAAGTTGCCGCCGCCGCTTGCGCGGTAGTTGTTCGTTACAACGACGAAGTCCTGATTCAGATTGAGCGGTTCATTATTATAGGTTACGTCGACCACCCGGCTGGAGGTTGGATCGTTGATCGTACCATCCGGTTTGTATTTCGCATTCTTGGTCACGTCGATTTTGTACTGAATGCCGTCGATAACGTCAAAGTTGTAGACAGCGAACTTGGAATTGAGCAAAGGCTGCGGTGTAGAAATGCGGGTCTTGATTTGGTTGAAAGCACCCGCGCTCATTTCCAGCCATTCTTTGACGACCGAACCTTTGACTACGATTGCCTTGAGCGTATTGTCATACAGATACAGATCGCTCGCGCTGCGGATCGTCAGCGGGCCGGCTTCAATACTCGTATACTCGTCGGGGCCGTTGCGTCCCGCTTTGAACGGAGCGCCTACGCTGAGAATCGGCAGACCTTTGTACTGGGACAGGTTCCCGTCAGTGTTGATCAGATTCTCGACATAACGCTTCTGCGCATACGTTACGATCTGGACAGTCGGATCATCCTGAACGAGCGCGAAATAGCTGTTCATCGGCGCCAGCGTGTTGCCAAGCGGCGTTCCGGTATACTGGCGAGTAGCATCATGATCGCCGCCAACCGCATTCAGAACAGCCGGATCTTCAGTAACATCCTTGGCCGAGCGGGTCGATGCTTTGGAAGCGGCCTTGTCCACTGTCCATTTGCCATTTCCGTCCTGAGTGATCACAAGGTCGATCAGGCCGAGATAACCGCCGCCGAAGCCGGCCTGTACAGCCGGAACATCGTGGATATGGCCGTTCACATTATCGATATAAGAATAAGGCTGCTTAGTGGATGGGTCCTTGAAGGAGGAATCCAGCGCCGTGTTGTCGCCGTTCGTCGGGAACGCTTTGTGCGTATGCGAGAACGTGATGGCGTCGATGCCAGGAACCTGGCTCAGCGCGTTAATGTCATTCTCGGAGCCGTCTCCGATAGACGCCGCGGAGTCAAAGCCCGAGTGAGCCATGGCGACAATAACATCGGCTCCCTGTGCCTTCATTTCCGGTACGAACTTTGCAGCCGTTGCCGCAATATCTTTGGTGATGACTTTGCCTTCCAGATTTGCTTTGTCCCAATCCATGATCTGCGGAGTTACGAGACCAAGCAGACCAACCTTGATTGATACCGTATTGCCAGTGCTGTCCGTAACGCTCTTCGTAATAATTTTATAAGGCAGATACTTATTAACGTCGTTATCCGGATTGCCATCATGATCATCAATATAAATATTGGCGTTGATATACGGGAAAGTCGCCTCGGTGCCCGGCGTTCCGTCTCCGTTGATCGTGCGTTCCAGGAAATCCAGCCCGTAATTGAATTCATGATTTCCGAAAGTTGCCGCATCATAGCCCATCGTATTGAGGGCAGCAATCATCGGGTGAGCCTTTCCGGCGTTCTCAGGAGCCGTGAGCGGATTGATCTTGGCTTCATATGTACCCAGCGGCGTACCTTGAATCAAGTCTCCGTTATCAAGCAGCAGGTTATTGGGTTCCTCTGCCCGGGCTGCCTTAACCAATGTGTAAGTCCGGGAAAGTCCGACCGTTGCAGACGGAGCATCCTTGAAATAATCCCAGCCATAAACGTTCGTATGCACGTCCGTTGTGCTCATTAACCTAAGGTCAATTTTAGGCAGTGAAGAGGCCTCAGCACCGGCGGCATCCGCCTTCTCCGTTCCCCAAAGTGAACCTAGCGCAGCTCCCCCCAGTATTTGGGCCGTGAACACAGCTCCTGCCAATACGGAAGCCACTCGCTTGTTCCAACGCAAATCTCCCATGAAAAAGTGATCCTCCTCTATTATTCTATTATTTCCACTCGGGGGAGATTGTAGCATATAAATTTTGTAGAATCTAGCATAAAATCATAAAGCGAACGTAAAGTATGTAATAAACTTCACACAATAAGTGAGGTAATGTGTTAAATATTAGTGTTTTTTAACATTATTTTTACATTAACTTAATTTCAACGTTACATTTCTAACACCCTATATATTCTTAATTAGGTATATTTTAACTATACCAAATGTTCCACTTTCCATTTTCAATCCCGCCGGACCTGGTTATGACATCGACAAACAAGCGGAGCCGCAACTGCGGCCCCGCTCAACAATATGAATCTATTTAGTTTCTTGACTGTGCCACAACAGGAATGAATAAGGAGACAATTGAACAGCCGCTTTGCCTTCGACAGGCTGCCCGGTCATCAGGTCGATGAAGCCCTGTCCCCGGCATTCCGCTGGCAGCGGAACTTCCTGAGCTTCCGGCGAATTGTGAATCAGGGCATATAAAGTATCGCCTTCCGCCCGTTTCCGGTAGATTAGCGTTCCGGTGGAATCATCTGCCGCAATCCAGTTCCAATCGGCCGTTCTGAACGCCGGATATTGCTTTCTCAGCGCGATCAGCTTATGCACGACTTGGTAAAGGTCTTTGTTCTGCAGCTTCGGATCCCATGGCATACACTGCCGATTATGATGCTCATCGCCCGAAAGTCCCACTTCGCCGCCATAGTATATGCTTGGAGACCCGGGATAGGTCAGCAGGAACACATATGCCAGCTTCACCAAATCCGCATTCTCGCCGCATAGTGAAAGAATCCGGGCTGTATCATGGCTGTCAAGCAGGTTGAACAGAGTCGTCGTCACATTCTTGGGATAGCTGACAAGCAGCTCGTTGACGGCGGCCTTGAAATCCGAAACGCTGTATTGTTCCTGATTCTTGTGCTGCGTTCCGAAGAACCTGATGACCGGCGAAGAGAACTCATAATTCATCACCGCATCGAACTGGTCGCCCAACAGCCATGGATTGGAGTTCAGCCAATTCTCGCCCAGAATGTAAATTTCGGGATCAACCCCCTTGATCCGCTTCCGGAATTCCCGCCAGAATTCATGAGAGACTTCGTTGGATACATCGAGCCGCCAGCCGTCGATTTTATAGTGTTTCGCCCAGAACTCCGCGACGCTCAGCAAATATTCTCTCGCCCCCGGATTGCCTGTATTCCATTTAGGCATATTCTCCGTATAACCGAAGGTCAGGTAGTTCAGATGCTCTCCTAAGTACCCGCGCGATGAGAGGTCGGGCTCTACCGGCTTATTCGGGTCCAGGATGTAGAAATAATCGTAATACGGAGACTCCTGCCCCCGCTTCAGCACATCCTGCCAGAACGGATGCTCATAGCCGCAGTGATTGAACACCGCATCCAGCATAACCTTTATGCCCCTTTTGTGAGCCTCGTCGACGAGGTTACCGAACAGAGCGTTGTCTCCGAAATCCGGATCAATGCTGAAATAGTCCCGGGTATCGTATTTATGCGAGCTGGGGGATGCGAAGAGAGGTGTGAAATAAATGCCCCCGCAGCCCAAATCCCGGATATAATCCAGCTTGTCGATAATGCCCTGAATATTGCCTCCGAATTTGATGTCGTTGCCGTCACGCTCCACGCTTCCCCATGGAAGCGCGTCCTCTGCCGCTCTGCCGGCTCCCCTGCTAAACCGGTCGGGAAAAATCTGGTACCAGATCGTATCCTTCACCCAAGCCGGCGCCTTGTACAGATCTTCCTCAAGTAAATAGGGGTAATTGTAATAATTCGAGTGATCGGCAGGCGGTGTCCATTCCTCCGGAAGCTCGATAAAATCATGGCATCCGGCAAAAATTTGCCGATTCCCGTCGTCCAGCACAAATCCGTATTTGACTCTTCTCCATGAAGGTCCGGTCAATTCCGCAAACCAGCAGTCGTGATAACGGGTCTCCGCCTCTTTAATCATCGGAATCCGCGCCATCGTCTCGAGTGCGAATTCGTATATCTCCGGGTTATCGACGGTTGGCCGCCAGTTAAAAGGATCGGCCGCCAACAGGGTTACGGACTTCACATCATTCTTCTTCGTCTTGATCCGCAGATGAAGCGTCTTCGCATCGAACATGTAGGAAAGGGCGCTTTTGGGCTCATGGATGACAGCTGACAAATCCATTATGATCACTCCTCAACATCAATTGGTCAATCATCACTTATGCGCTTAAGTGACTTTAGTATAAAACCCCTCAAATCCCGGTGTCAATCATAAAAAAGCCTGAGAATCGCCTTCGCAGCAAGGTTTTCCCGGCCGCTCCGGAAGCGGGAAATTTCGTTAAGCTGCAAGCGGTCTATTGCCGCCTTAAGCGGCTCAGCCCTTTTGAGCCTTTGCGCTTCCGCTTGTTAAGCTGAGGTAAAAGCGCGAAGACAAGCCAAAATTTTTATAAGAATAATACAAAAAAGCATGTTCTCCTTCTGATCAAGGGAAGAGCATGCCAAATTGCCGGACAAGTGAATTACCCCAAGGCTTGCGGCGTGACGTACATAAGCTTGGGAGGGTCTCCGGAGTTATCTAGAGACAACAGATTGCGCAGAACATGAATCGCCATATCGGCTTTTTGAGCCTGATCGATCACGATCTTCCGGGTCTCGGGCCGGAGCAGGGAGCATTCTCCGTCACCGACTACGACAGCAAGCGGCCCGCCGGCCAGATTTTCCGTCTGCAGACCAAGCACTTCTCCGACCACCACTCCCTTCATGCCATGCTTGGAGGCAAGAAAGTCCCGAAGCGAGGCGCCCTTCCGGTTAACGAAGATCAGCTCCTCAGGACAATATTTGCTCGCACATTTGTACACATAATCGCTGGAATATTGCTCGATAACCACATACGTATTGCCCGGCTCAACTTCCGCCGCAAAGACGGCATCGTAATCGACAAGCACCTCGTGGAACAGCGGATCTCCCAAATACCCGTCAATAAAAATAAGCGGAATGTAAAAACGGTTGACCATGCTTGCCAGCGTCACCGTATCCATATCGATGATGAACGCGGCGTCCAGCGACCGGCGCTGGCCAATCTGGATATCTTCGGTCAAATTTTGCGTCGAGAGCAGGACGACATCGTATCCCAGCCGGTGAAGCCGGCTTTGGAGCGCGTCAATTTGCTCGTAATATTGATAGAGCTTGCTCCTCAGGTTAAATTCGCCGAGATTGACGATGACTCCGATCAAATAGCTTTTTTTGTTGGCCAGAGCTTTGGCTGTCATATCCGGAACATAGTTCAGCTTCCTGGCCGCTTCGAATACCTTCAAACGAGTCTTATGGCTGATCTTCTCTTTTTCCGAGTAATTGAGCACATAAGATACCGTGGCAGAAGATACACGAGCTTCCTTGGCGATATCCTGCAGCGTCACTTTTTTACCTTTCATAGCGGACCTCCGGTTGGGAACTTATTCTTCATCGTAGTGGCCTCTGCCGGCCATGTCAATCTTCGAATGCGGCAGCTCCGTAGCCGCCCTGGTTACATAACTTTCAGCTAGTTTTCAGCCTTTTTTCAGTTTCAATTCAGCTAGGCCCCCGATAGAGAATTCAGGGCTTGCCGCCTGGCCAGTATAAGAAAGGGAGATCATTAAATGTCCACGACCATTTACAATTCCTACAGCCAAAAGAACTACTACAATTATGAAAATCTCTTAAGCGCCGTCAAGACGGCAGCGGCTGAAAGCACCAGTACCTCGGCTGCTAAGAGCAGTACTACAGAGGCAGCGAATACGGAATACGCCGAGATCAGTTCACTTGCGCTGCAGTATTTTGCACAGTTATCGGACGACACCGATACGGAAGCGACATCCACCGGAATCTACAGCCGGCCGCCGGGCCGCCAGCTTCCTCCGCCGCTGAACCCGGATCAAATGAAGTCCATTCTGGAGAGCATCCAGTCCAAATTGTCAGCCTCTACGGATGCAGCCAGTGATGACACCGTGTCGGCCTTGGACTCTTCAGCAGACAGCGCGTCCCTGACGGCAGAAGACAGCACAGTCGACTCGCTATCCAAACTGTTGTCTGATACCGACCTGGACAGCCTGTCTGATGAGGATATTGCGTCTCTGTTCGCACAGGTACAGTCTGTTCCGGGCTCTTTTGCCTATGCGATGCCTGATGATCAGGAAGGCAACGGTGGGCCGGGAGGGATACCTCCCATGCTGAAGGCAATGGGGGCCGTTCCGCCGCCATTCATGCGGGGAGCGAACAATGATGCAGCCTTAGATGATACGTCCGCAACCGGTGAAGTCACCCAGGAGGATGACGGTGCTGCAGGCAAGTTGAGCACGGACGACATCAAGACTCTTCTGGAGTACCTCCAGAAGGCAGGAGATGCAGACTCCACCGGGGAATCGGATGATGTATCCGGAGATGATCAATTAACCGCTGTCCGCAGCCTGCTGTCGGGCATCGACATCTCCTCGGCTTCGGACGATGAGCTCGACGACTTGTTCAACCGCGTTCTGCAGATTGTGTAATCGCCAAACCATACGCCAAATCTGCCAAGTGCGGCAAGCCTGGCGGCTGTGGCGGCGGACTCCGGCAGATCAAGAGCTATTCCGCTCACGAAACGTCAATAAAGCCGGCTCAATGGGAGCCGGCTTTCAGTTTTTTTCCGAAGCTGGAGGGATCTACATCACCTTTATGAATCTATACCCTCTTCACAATTCAGATCATATTCCCAATTCAAATCATCCTCTCAGGCCGGACCATCCGGTCGAACTCCTCCTCCGTCAGCGCATTCAGCGTAAGCGCCGCCTCTTTGAGCGTGAGTCCTTCCTTATGGGCCAGCTTGGCGATCTCAGCCGCCTTCTCGTAACCGATGTACGGATTCAAGGCGGTTACGAGCATGAGCGAGTTGTTCAGATTCCGGGCAATCGTCTCTTCGTTCGCCTCAATTCCCTGTGCGCAGTTCCGGTCAAATGAGAGCATGGCATCGCCAAGCAGCCGGCAGGACTGCAGGAAGCTGTGGATCAGCACCGGCTTGAAGACATTGAGCTGAAAATGCCCCTGGCTCGCCGCTATCCCGATCGTCACGTCGTTGCCGAACACCTGGCAGACCACCATGGTCATCGCCTCGCTCTGCGTCGGATTCACCTTGCCGGGCATGATCGAGCTGCCCGGCTCATTCTCGGGAATCCGCAGCTCGCCGATGCCGCTGCGGGGCCCGCTCGCCAGCAGGCGCACGTCATTCCCGATCTTCATCAGATCGCCTGCAAGCGCCTTCAATGTACCATGCACTTGCACCAGCTGGTCATGGCTGGTCAGGGCATGGAACTTGTTCTGCGCCGAGATGAACGGCTCTGACAGCGCAAGCCCGATTTCGGCCGCAGTCCGGTCGCCGAACTCGGGATGCGCGTTCAGCCCGGTGCCGACAGCCGTTCCGCCGACAGCCAACTCCAGCAGGCAGCCCATGCTTACTTCGATGAAGCGTCCGCTTCTCTCCAGCATGGCGGCCCATGCTCCGATCTCCTGCCCCACCGTCAGCGGCGTCGCATCCTGCAGATGCGTGCGCCCGATTTTGATCAGCGATCGGTACTGCTCCGCCTTCGCGGCCAGAGTCGCCTTGAGCTGCTCCAGCGCAGGCAGCACATGGTCCCGCACCGCCAGAAAAGCCGCGATATGCATCGCCGAAGGAAAAATATCGTTGGAGCTCTGTCCCTTGTTCACATCGTCGTTCGGATGAATAGTCTCGTCACGGCCCGCCTGCCGGAGCAGCTCGGCTGCCCGATGGGAGATCACTTCATTGACGTTCATGTTGCTCTGCGTGCCGCTGCCCGTCTGCCAGACGACAAGCGGAAAATGATCGTCCAGCCTGCCTTGCAGAATCTCGTCAGCAGCCTTAGCAATTGCCTCCGCCTTGTCCGAAGACAGCAGGCCGAGCTCTGCGTTCACCCGGGCTGCCACCTTCTTGATCAGCGCCAATGCGCGGATTACCTCAAGCGGCATGCGCTCTCCGCCGATCCTGAAATTCTCCAGACTTCTCTGCGTCTGCGCCCCCCAGAACTTGTCCGCGGGCACTTTCAGTTCGCCAAACGTGTCCTTCTCCATCCGATATTCCAAGCTGGTCACCCCGCCTTTTGCCGGATTTGGCCCAGGATTCAGGCCTGTCTGTATTTTACAATAAGCTCAAGCCATGGGACAAACGCTCATCAGAAAAATAGAACTATAACCACCCCCCGACGCCCCCAACCGCCCCTCAAAAGCACCTGCCTATTCCTCCCGGCCGCACAAACCGTAGAAGAACAGATGCGTCAATTCATCGAGAAAGGCGTTCAGATCCTCCTGCTTCTGCGCCAGCTCCAGCAATTCGCTGGAGCTGCGTATGTACATGTTCATATACGCCAGGACGGCGTTCACAGATACCTTCGGGGAGATTTCGCCGCTCGCTTTGCCGTCTTCCACCAGTTTGATCATCAGCGGAAGCACCGTGCCCGCATAACGCTCCTGCACATAGCCGAACATCTCCTGATCATCGATCATCAGCGTCTTGATCTGCTCCGGACGGAATGCGCTGTACTGCTCCCTTTCCATCTCCATCGAGAAATGGATAAAATCCCGGACCGAACGGGGCCTGTCCATGAAACGCTCGAACCGTTCGATCGTCATGTCCAGATAGCTCCGGAAAGTCTGATCGATCAGCTTCTCCTTGCTCCCGAAGTAATTATAGATCGTCACCTGCGAGACGCCGGCTTCCTTCGCGATATCCGCAACGCGCATGCGCTTCGGCTCCCATGTCTTCAGCATCTCCAGGGTGGTGTTGATGATCTTCCGCCTGATCATTTCCGCCCGCTTCTCAAACCCGTTCTTCGTCTCCATAATCCGCCTTCTCCCTGCCTGATGCGATTGTTGCCAGAAATGTAATTTGTGAAATTTTAGTATAAAATAATTTCATAAAATGATTGACGTCCGGCTTCGATAAGCATAGTATAACACATGAAATATATGCATAAAAATAGTTCACCATTTCATTCGGAGGTGGCAGTATGATTACTGTCCAGGGACTCACCAAGACTTTTTCAGGGGGAAAAGGCATCCGCGAGCTGACCTTCTCGGTTAACCGGGGCGAGGTATTCGGCTTTCTCGGACCGAACGGGGCCGGCAAATCCACGACGACGCGTCATCTGATGGGCTTCATGAAGCCCGACAGCGGGGAAGCGTCCATCTGCGGCCATGATGTATGGAAATCGCAGGGAATCGTGCAGCGCCATACCGGCTATTTGCCGGGGGGAGATCTCTTTTATCGACGGCATGACCGGGCTTTCGTTCCTTGAATTTATGGGGAGCATGCGGGGCATGAAGGACAAATCAAAGCGCGACCGGCTTATCCGGATGCTGCAGTTCGACGCCAACACCCCGATCCGCAAGATGTCAAAAGGGATGAAGCAGAAGGTCGGAATCGTCGCTGCGTTCATGCATGACCCTGAAGTAATTCTTCTGGACGAGCCCACATCCGGCCTTGATCCGCTGATGCAGAAGCTCTTTATTGAACTTGTACTGGAGGAAAAAGCGCGCGGCACGACCTTCTTCATGTCTTCCCACAGCTTTCCCGAAATCGAACGCACCTGCGACCGCGCCGCCATCATCAAGGACGGTGTGCTGGTGGCAGTAAAAAATGTCCACGAGCTGCAGTCCATGCAGCGGAAGCTGTTCGACATCGTGTTCGAGAGCAGGGAAGACGCTCTGGCCTTTCGCTCATCCGGCCTGCCAGCCGAGAGTGTGGACGATTTCCGGGTCCGGGTCGCCATTCAGGGCAATTATAATGATTTGATCCGGGAGACCGCGAAATACAAAATTCGCAGCCTGGATGTGTTCACGCAGAATCTGGAAGATATTTTCATGAATTTCTATGACCGGGAGGATGCACAAGCATGAACGTGTCCCTGTACAAGCAAATGCTCAAGGTGAATGCCAAAGGCATTATGAATTACGCGGTCGGCTCCGCTTTCTATATGCTGCTGATGATTTGGCTCTATCCCGGAATCGCGGATCATACCGGCGCGCTGGACGACCTCGTGCAGTCAATGCCGCAGGGGGTGACGAACGCCTTCAATCTGACCACCGGATTCCAGAGCGCGGAGTCGTTCATTTCGGGGGAATATTACGGGCTGATTCTGGTTCTGATTCTGTCGATCGTCTGTGTGCAGATGTCCACCCGGCTGATGGCCGGAATGGTGGACCGCGGCTCCATGGCTTACCTGTTGTCGGCGCCGACGACCCGCTCGCGGGTGTCCGGAACCCAGGCACTGGTGCTTGTCACCGCTCTAGCCGTCATTATGGGCGTCACGACGCTTGCGGGCTTCCTGGGCAACGCCTGGTTCCTCAGCTCTGAATATGCTTTTGACAGCGGAAGATTCCTGCAGTTGAATCTGATTGCGTTCCTGCTCTTCTTCGCGGTCGGCGGACTTACCTTTCTCGTCTCCTGCCTCGCTAATGATGAGAAAAAAGCGCTCGGAATCGCCGGCCTTATCGCCTTCGAATTCTTCTCGCTCGATCTGCTCGCCAAGATCAGCACCAGCCTCGACTGGCTGAAATATGCGACGCTCCTCACGCTGTACCGGCCCGGCGAAATCGTCGGCGGTCAGGCGGACATCATCGTGAACGCCATCGTGCTGCTGGCCGTAGGGCTTGCCTCCTTCGGGCTGGGCATCGCGCTGTTCAAGCGGCGGGATTTGCCGCTGTAGGATCGTAGGCAGCGGAAATAACGCGCGGGTGATGCGGGGACGGATGCCGTAGGCGCGGGCGACTCGGATGGCGCGGGGGCTGCCGCTGTTGGCGGGACCTGCCGCTGTAAGGGGGATGCCGCTGTTGGCGCAGCGGCAATTGAGAGCCCGGCGGGCTGTTCCGCCGGGCAAGGAAAAGCCGCCGGGCTGTGCTCCCGGCGGCTTCCGAACAAGCGGAGCCGCTCCATGGCTCCGCTTGTTTGCGTCTTGCTACCGCCGCCATAACAGGCGGCGGCAAGACGCCTCAGCGCCTGCACCGCAAGCTGTGCAGGCATGCCCGCGCCCGCCTGAACGCGGCGGGCGCTTGCGGCGCGCTGCGCCATGGGGCCGTCAGGCCCCGCGCAGGAACGCGCCGATCCGGCGTGCGGCTTCCACAAGCCGCTCCTCGTCTTCGACGAGGGCGATGCGGACGAAGCCGCGGCCTTCTTCGCCAAAGGCGTCGCCGGGGATGACCGCGACGCCTTTGGCCAGCAGCAGCTCGCGCGCGAAGCCGCGCGAGTCGAGCCCGCGGGCGGCCGCCGCAGCAGGCAGCGGCGCCCACACGAACATCGTCGCCGCCGGCTTCGGCACGTTCCAGCCCTCATCGCCCAGCGCGGCGATGAACCGGTCGCGCCGGCGCTCATACAGCGCGCCGACGCCCTCGCCCGCTTTGGGACCCATCGCCAGGTCCAGCGCGGATATAGCGGCTTCCTGCACCGGCTCAAACACGCCGTAGTCGATATTGCCCTTCAGGCTGCGCAGCGCGCCTACTGCTTCGGCGTTCCCGGTGAGGAAGCCCATCCGGCAGCCCGCCATATTGAAGCTCTTCGAGAAGGAGTGGAACTCCACCGCTGTCTCACGCGCGCCCGGAACCTGAAGAATGCTGACCGGCCGGTAGCCGTCGAAGCCCATCTCCGAGTAGGCCAGATCATGGACAACGAGCAGATCCCATCTCCGGGCGAGCGCAATCAGTCTCTCGAAGAATGCAAGATCGGCCTTGACCGAGACCGGATTCCCGGGGAAGTTCAGCAGGATGAACGAAGCCCGCTCCAGCACCTCTGCAGGAATGGCGTCCTGATCAGGCAGGAAGCCGTTCTCCGCCTTAAGGGGCAGCGGCCATTTCTCCACGCCCGCTACCGCCAGCGCTCCCGAATAGATCGGATAGCCGGGATCGGGCACAATCGCGAGATCTCCCGGATTGCATACAGCCAGTGCCAGATGAGACAACCCGTCCTGCGAGCCCATCAGCGACAGCAACTCGGTCTCGGGATCAACCTCTACGCCGAACCGGAAATCCATCCATTCTGCAGCCTTCCGGCGGAAGGCAAGTCCTCCCTCGGAGGACGGATAGGCATAGCTGTCCTCCCTGAGGACCGCTTCGCTGAGAACACGGCGAATTTCGGGAGCCGGTCCGCGGTCCGGACTGCCGATGCCCAGATCGATAACATCGGCGCCCGACGCGGCCGCTTCGACCTTCCAGGCCGCGACGTCCTGAAAGATGGAGGAACCAAGACGGGACAGCCGCTGAGCCCGCCATTTATTTTGGGAATTACTTATAGACAATGAAATACACCCGCCTATTCATCTTAAGCTAAGTCGGCACAGGGCTTTTCGGGACTACGTCGTCGCTGTGCCGCGATGCATCAACCTCACCAGTATAGCATTGTCCGCCGCTTTCGGGCACATCTTCATCCCGAAATCCTCATTTCGGCTCCGTCCCACATCCAACTCAAAAGCCGGCCGGGACAAAGCTCCCCGCCGGCATTAAAATCAGAATATCAAATTGCGCCGCATACTCTCTGCGTTACAGCGTTATTTCACTCTTGATCGGCTCAAGCGCCTGCGAATTGCCATAGACGGGACTTACGCGTTCAGCCGGACGGCACCATTTCACACCGTTGGCGATCACCCGCTGAATGTCCGGATGATAATAAGTTGGATACGTCTCGTGGCCCGGCTGGAAGTAAAATATCTTACCCTTCCCCCTGCGGTATGTGGAACCGCTCGGGAAGACATTGCCACCCTCGAACCAGCCGACGAAGATCAATTCATCCGGCGCCGGCACGTCAAAATGCGCACCGTACATCTCTTCATGCTCCAGCTCGATATATTCATCGATGCCTTCCGCAATGTCATGGCTCGGGTTCATCACCCACAAACGTTCCTTCTCCCCGGCTTCACGCCACTTCAAATCACAGCTTGTGCCCATCAGCTTGATGAATATTTTGGACATATGTCCCGAATGCAGCACCACCAGCCCCATACCTTCCAGAACGCGCCGGTGGATGCGCTCCACAACCTCGTCGCTAACTTCCTTATGGGCGACATGGCCCCACCACACCAGTACATCCGTGCGGTTCAGCACTTCTTCGCTCAGGCCGTGCTCCGGCTCATCCAGCGTGGCCGTTCCGGCCTCCATCCCCGCCTCCTGCAAAAAGCCTGCGATCACCCGGTGGATGCCCTCCGGATAGACGGCGCGGACAGCTTCGCTATCGCGTTCGTGGCGGAATTCGTTCCATACGGTTACTCTCAACATGACTGCTCTCCCCTGTTCCCAAGTGAATGGATTAACAATCCTTATCATACATCCTGGAGAAGGCGCTTTCCTCCAAGATTCCTGCCGAATTATTCCCGGATATTGTCCTTTCGGTACTTCATCGGTGATATTCCGGCCGACTCTTTGAATAAATGATGAAAGGTTTTGACGCTCCCAAACCCTGCGGCCTCCGCAACCTCCGCCATCGGAGCATCTCCGCTAAGCAGCATCCATTTCGCTTTGCTCAGCCTGTACTCGTTAAGGAAAGCGATGAAGGTCATCCCCGTGCTGCGTTTGAACAGCTTCGTAAAATAGTAGGGACTGAAGCCCATATGCCCCGCGACCTCTCCCAGCGTCACCGGTTCGCGGTAATGTTCCTCGACATAAGCGAAAATTCGCTGCAGCTTCTCCAGCGTTTCCCTGGACCTGGTGGACGATTGCACCGACAATTTGGACTGCCGCTGCATTCCGCTTCTCGGCACCTCGCGGATTAACAGCGCCAGCATTTCCAGCAGCCTTGCCTTGATTATGTAGATATAGCCCTCGCTTCGGCTTGTATTCTCACGGTGGATATCGAGAATGATCCCTCGCATCCGGTCCATCAGCCCCTTCGGCCAATTCCGGCCAGCATGCTCCATCCCTGCGAATACCTCTCTCAAGGAATACCCTCCGGCTGCCGGCATTGAGAGATCCTGGAACAAGGTCAAATCGAACTGAATAATGATCCGTTCGCTTCCGGGCGACACGAGCACATAGTGAACATCGCCGCCCGCCACGAAATGAATATCGCCCTCTTGCATTCGAATGGGCATGTCGTTCACGCCAAGGTCAACTGTCCCCCTGCTGACATAAATGATCTCAATTTCCTTGTGCCAGTGTGGATAACAGAGCCGGTCTCCGTCGTTCACGAAGCTGCGGAACGGAAAATGCCGGTCCAGCCTCGGAATTTCCAAATACAGTTTCATGCCTGCGCTCACCTTTATCCTGAAGTCGGTCTGATACTGATGATAAGGCAGCGCAGAGGCTAAGGAAACAAATTTTTTAACGGGGCGGTGCGAAAAAGAAGACTCATCCCTGTGCCTGGGACTCGGACTCGGTCCCGGTCCCGGTCCGTGAACGCTTCGGACGAAATCTGGAGGCGGCAAGGAGAATTAGCGGAAGCAAAATTCCGTTCAGGATATCCCAATAGATATAATCCTCATTGATGGTAAACATGTAATACGTGATGTTCGGTGAGATCACATAAGCGAGCCCAAACAGCAGGAATGCTCCGGGAATAACGAGCGGCCTCTCTTCCTGAAGCCTGCACAGCCGGGCAAGTCCATTCAAAAAAGAGAACTGGTATATCGTGCACTTGAAGAAGACGCCGAACATCCAGTTTATGGCCAGAATGACCTCCACCCGCTCGAGAAAATGACCGATGTTGACGGTTTGCGCAAGGATGTAGGATGGATACAATTCATTGCCGGTGTAGTACGGGCCAAGCACAAGCAGACACCACAGTACGACCAAGAGCAGCATCAGCCCGCCGATCAGACCCGCGATCAGCAAATCCCGTCGCGTGTGCCTGCTGTGGCGGATGAACGGGAACAGCATCAGCAGGAAGCAGCTTTCGCCGAACGGGTAAGCGATGGAGTACATGGCGCCTTCCGCAATATGAAGCGGCCCTTTACCCATTAGAGGTAAGATATGCCCGGTATCGATATCCTTGGTCGTCAGAAGAAGCATGAGGAGAAGTCCCGCCATAAAGGTAAAGAAGAAGATCTCCGCCGATCTCGCAATCGGCTCAATCCCCTTCAAGACCGCAAAGGACACGCATACCGTCCCTGTAAACATCAGGAAACGCATCGGGGTATCCGTCAGAACATGCGTATTGATAAAATCGACCGCCTCCCGCAGGACTAGAGCGGCCCCCATCATGAAATACAGAAGGTACCAGGCCGCAACCAGGCTACCGGCCCATTTGCCGAGAAGCGTCCGGGAGATTTCGATCAAGGAGCTCCCGGGATATTTTTGGCACAGCGTATACATCAGCCATAACGTCAGGAGGCCGACCGGCAGGCCGGACAGTACGGAAATCCAGCCCGAGGCTCCCGCCGAAGAGGCAACGACTGTGGGGAGAGTGAACAAATTGTCTCCTACAATGACATAGATGAGCAGCAGCCCGATCTGGCGTGTTCCGATGGTTTGAGCGGCAGCGCTGTTCACGTGTATTCACATCCTTTCAAGCTGGGGGAAACAGGGAACTCATGAGCAGACGCAGCGGCTTAAACAGAACGAATATCATTTGGAGGGGGCTTGGCAGCACCTTGCCGCTGGCTGCAACTCCGGCACACGTGATAGCAGCCAGCGACAATGCCCCGCATACGGCGGCATCCTTGAACAGACGCTTCCGGATGAGGGGAATCAGTTCCCGCGCACCCGCAGCGAGAGCCAGAAGAACGACCGTAACCATCAGCATGTCTCTATTCCTCCTCCATGAATTGTTTGACGGAATGTCCCGACGTTCCGATCCGGTTGATATGAACTTTCGCGTGACAGTTCACCTCAAGCTCCTCCAGCCTTCCATTCCAGCCATTCTTCAATGTTTTCCAGAGACGGGGCTTATGCCTGGCGATTTCCTCACCGAATCCGAGAATGTCCGAATGCAATCTATGTTTCTCCGCTTCGATTGCGGCATTCATAAGCTGGATGATCTTCTCCTCCGATTCCCGCTCGATCCTATGCAGCGTTTCCATTTCCGTAACGTCCGCAGTACTGGAATTGTCGTCCACATTCACGGTATTCTTTACATGTATATCGAAGACGGGCTTGCCGTTCTTTTCGCTGACTGAGATTCGGGTACGGCTGTTCGTCGCTTCCAGCAGTGTTTTACCGCCGTCCATTTTAATATGGCCCACCGAGTTCTGAATCTGATTCGTAATGTAGTTATACCCTTTGGATTCGTCCTCCCCCAGCCAGCCCACGAGCTTGTCTTTGCGGAAGACAGCCAGATTGTGGTAGGACAGCCTTGCCGGAGGCAGCACCTTCGATATATTTTTGACGTCCTCCCCCATTTTGTCGTCACCTTCCAGTGTCAAGCCGGTCAGCACGGCCTCCTTGCCTGACTGTATAACCCGATTGATTAGCTCCCGCATATCAACGGTCGATGTCGGAGAATAGTAGCCGTTGGATACCGTTAGCGAATTGTACAGCTTGTTGGCGGGAATCCGCTCAAGCGAAGTCGTGACTTTCAGCGCCTCTTGCGCTTCCATACCTTTGGCGACCATTACAAAAAAATTCCCTCTTACCCGAGGCTCCCGGTTAAAAAAATCGAGCACATCTCCGATCCCCTCTCTTGCGAGCTGCTCTCCGAATATCAGAATTCTTAAATGCGCCAAATAGACACGGCGGGGACTGCCGATCGTCATCTTCCGAAGCGCCTCAAAGACAGTCGGTGCACTCGCCTGGTACAGCGTCACCGGCGACGCTCCGGTACCGCCGATATTCGCGGCAATCTCTGCCGGAACCACCACCTGCGCCGACAATGTATACTGGTCTCCCGACTTGTCGATTCCGAGTGCAAGGGTTAGCGCAAGCTCGTTCAGTTCGCGCCGGTCCCAGCAGCCGGACAGCGGGAGGCATATCAGCAGCGGGCACAACAGGCCGATCACCAGCCTTTTCAGACACCCCTCAATCATGAGTTGCGCCCCTTTGGCTGGCGGATTCTGTCTCCGTGTCTGGCTGTAGAAGGCCGCTTGCGCTTAAAAGGCCATGGAACACGCAGAATGGTGTCCTTCCACGCTCCCTCCGTCGAGGGAGAAAGCGGGGTCATGTACGAGACACCCATCGAGCGTAGACTGGTGAGATGCAGCATCAGCAGCACAATGCCTGTGAAAATCCCCACCAGTCCTAAGGCTCCGGCCAACAGCATCATGCCGAAGCGAACGATGCGGACGGCTATGGACATGCTGACCGAGGGGATAACGAAGGAGGAGATCGCTGTTATGGACACGATGATGACCATAGCGGCGGAGACGATGCCCGCCTCCACCGCTGCCTGTCCAATGACCAGCGTCCCTACAATGGACACCGCCTGGCCGACTGTACGGGGCATCCGGATTCCCGCTTCGCGCAGCACTTCATAGACCATTTCCATCAGAAGCGCTTCGACGAATGCCGGGAAGGGCACACGCTCTCTCTGCGCCGCAAGCGAAATGAGCATCGGCGTCGGCAGCATCTCCTGGTGAAAGGTGGTGAATGAAATGTACAGTGCGGGAATCAGCATGGAAATGAACAACGCGGCCATACGGATAACCCGGATCAGTGTACTGATATCCGAACGCTGGTAATAATCCTCGGCCGACTGGAAGAATTGCACGAAGAGTGCGGGAACGATCAGCACAAAGGGCGTGCCGTCCACCAGAATCACGACTCTGCCCTCCAGCAGAGCCGCCGAGGCGGCATCGGGACGGTCTGTATTGAATACGGTGGGAATGGGGGTAAAGGAGGTTTCCTGGATAAACTCTTCGACATATCCGCTCTCCAGCACTCCGTCGATCTCAATTGCGTTCAGGCGTTTGCGAAGCTCGTCCAGCACCTCCGGTCTTACAATGCCGTTCATGTACATCACCGCTACCAGCGTCTGTGTCTCGGTTCCGAGATGATAGAACTCGGTCCAGAGATCGGTATTCTTGATTCGCTTCCGAACCAGGGCGAGATTGGTTCTGATGCTCTCCGTGAAACCCTCCATCGGACCTCTGACGACCGCCTGGGAGGTTGGTTCCGCAATTGCTCGCTCTTCCCCTCCGCCCGTTTCCATGGCAATGGCCCGGTGTTCTCCTTCTGCCAGCAGAATGCTTCGTCCTCCCATCAGATAGGCGAACAACTCTTTCTTGTCCTCAAGGAGCTGGCAATTCGCCGCAACCAGCACTTCCTCGGACAGATACGTGATCCAATCCCAGGCAGGGCAATCCGGGCTATCGTTCTCTCTTCTCTGAAATCCGTTCCGGACGGGCGCAAGAAGGGCAGAGAGAATCATCTGCAGCAATTGAGTATCAATCATACCTTGCAGATATACGACAGCCGCCCGCCTGCTGCCCAATATCGTCAGCGTCTTCACCATCAGGTCGGCGCTGTTCCCCAAGGCACTGCGGATCATAGACAGCTTGGCATCGAGTCCGGCCTCAAGCCGGCCCCCGGATTGTGGATTATCACCGTTCACGGTCGCTCACCTCAATTAATGCGGACATTATAATGCGGACATTATGGATTCCGTTAATATGCGCCTCTTCTGGTAAAATATTCAGTCATAACGTCCGGTCAGGAGATCAGCTCCGACGCTTCCGCCTTCTCCGCCGCCGCCCGGATATACCGTTCCAGAGGCTTCTTGAGCGCCAGCCCAAGCACCAGCGCTATAGGGGCAAAAGCTGCCAGGCGGAGCGCATCCGAAGCTGCAGCTTCAGGCTGAATGCCCCCAACTGCTTCCCGCATAAGTCCGACGGCATACGTGAAAGGCATGAACGGATTCAGCATCTGGAAGAAGGGTCCTGCCGTGCTGACTGGGAAGGTTCCTCCCGAGCTGGAGAACTGGAGCACCATGAAGACAATTGCAATCCCCTTGCCGATATTGCCGAACACGGAGACGAGCGCATAGACAATCGTTACGAATACAAGGCTGACGAGCATGGCGAAGAGAACAAACATAAGCTTGGCGGCGGCATAGCCATGAAGGATATACAGATTGCCCAAAGATGCCGTCAAAGCCTGCAGGAGACCAACAGTCAGAAAAGTGAGCAACCGTCCGAGGAAAATCTGGTACGGCTTATACACCTTCCCCCGGTCGGGAACGCCAGTCTTGAGCAGGGCGACCATCAGCGTCCCTCCAACCCATAGCGACAGAACGAGATAGAACGGAGTCATAGCGGAGCCGTAATTCGGAATCGGGAACAGATTCTCTTCCTTCAGCGACACCGGATCAGCCAGAAAATCGCTCTGGGTCCGAATGTCGCCGCCAAGCAGCTGCGCAATCTCATCCAGATTCACTTCCCCCTTGATTTGCTTCACCGTGGATGCCGCGCGGCGGACAGCATTCTCCAGGCCGGGCAGGTCGTCGCGGGATATTTCGGCAGCTCTGCGGAGACCCTGCTCCGCGCTTGGAAGGATAGAAGCGATTACGCCGGGCCACTCCTTGGCGGCGGGAAGCTCTTTGCTGGCAAATTCCGCAGCAGCGCGAATTTTCTCCCCGGCGGCGGGAAGTCCCTCACGGATCGCAGGCAGAGCTTCCGTGAGAAGCGGTTCGAGCTCCTCTTGGCGGCGCGCAATGCTGTCAGCGGCATCGTGTATGACAGTTTGGACAGCTTGAATCCGGGGGCGCAGCTCTTCCAGGCCGGCAAGACCGGCTTCCGCAGAAGATGATGCCCGGTCAAGCACATCCGTTGGCGACGCACCTCCTTGCGCTCCTTCGCTTTGATTGGCTTGCCCGCCGGAGTTCTGGCCGCTGGCAGTCCCCTCCGATCCGGAGCTTTCCGCTTCCGGCAGTCGCTTACGCGCCTCGGCGATACCGGCGGCAGTTGCTGCGAGCACACTCTCCGCCTCATCCAGATCCGCGGAGACCTTCGCGAAATGCTGGTCAAGCTCTGCGACAAGCTCCGACGCCTGTCCGATTTGCGCAAGCCTGTCCTCCAGCGACGGCAATTCCCCGGCGATTTCCTCCAAGGCTGGCCATCTTTCCTCCAGCCGGAGAAGCTCCGACGCCGCCCGCTCCGCATCCGGCAGTTTGGCCTGAAGTCCGGCTGCGGCTTCCGCAATCCGCTTCATCTCCGGAAGCTTGGATTCCAGCTTAATGATCGTCTTCCCGGCCTTCTCAATCTCGGGCAGCCGCCCTTCAAGCGTGAACAGCCCCTGCTCCACCCTCCGGATCACAGGAAGCTCGGACTGGAACTCCTTGCCGGCCCGCTTCAGCACGGACAGGACGGTCATGCTCACAGTTTCGGTGAAGTTCCGGTCAATTTGCGAGGTGACGGAGGAAGCGCCTTTGGCGGTAATCTTGGGCGCGATCGCGTTGATTTTTTCATTCACCGTATAGATCAATTCCGGTTTGATGTAACGCCCTTCCAGCATTCCCGCCATTCTCGCGGAGAAGTTCGCCGGAATGACAATAGAAGCATAGTAGCGCCCGTTGCGAACCCCATCAGCCGCTTCTTGCGCACTTACGAAGCGCCATCCAAGACTGGTATTGGTGCGAAGACTTTTGATCACCTCGTCTCCGATATTGAAGCTCATATCTCTGGCAGTGGCTCCCTTGTCAAGGCTGGCGACCGCTATCGGGATTCCGGATGTGTTGTTGTACGGGTCCCATACAGCAGCCACATTAACCCAGTCATAGACAGAAGGGAGCACAATCAGGGCGGCAATGAGCAGAGCAGCCATCGGCGCCTTGAATACCCGCTTCCAATCGCCTGCATAGATTTGTATGATATTCGACATGGCTTGCCTCCCAAGACAGACTGTTTCCGTTATTTACTATGTCCCTCAACGCTCTCTTTGATGAACCGGAATTTTCAACTCGCGAGGCTTATACATACTGGAGATTTGAAAATTAAAAATAAAGAGCCGCATCCCCGAAATCGAGATGCAGCCCTTTGGCTTGTCCGATGAACATCGCTATTTGGCGATGCTGTTTGTATGCTGTTAGTATAAATCGCCTGATTATTATGACAGGCTCAAGCTCCGGCATGATGAAGAACGGTCTGTGCCAGCAGCCGCCAAATTAGCGCGTGGATGCCCTTAAAATGATATCCCCAATCAGCATGATTTTCTCGAAATAATCTTCTTTGTTCCGTATTCTCTCCAGCAGCCGGTCGACAGCCTTGGCCCCCATCGCCTCTCTGGGAACATGGACGGAGGTAAGGGGAGGCACATTGTCTTCGGAAAGCGGTGTATCATCAAATCCGGTAACTGCGCATTCCCAAGGAATTGCAATCCCCCGCTCCCGCAGCGCTTTGCTCACCTCTACCGCGATGCTGTCATTGGCGCAAATGAAGACTTCCGGCAGCTCTTCCCGGGGAATGTCCATAATGAGATCATACTCACTCTTCCCCGACTTCAGGAGCGTTTCCATCTGTTGGTGAGGAATTCGATACTCTTCCAGGACCGTCTCGAACGCTCTCCAGCGCTCGCCGAAGCTATAAGCATAAGAAGGGTCGCCGACGAACTGGAATTTCTGGTAGTCCCGGCTGATCAGCTTGAGCATAAGCTTGCGCATCATATCGAAATTATCGGCGAATATCCCGTCGCATACAACCGCAGGATCAATATGATCGATCAGAACGAGAGGCACGTTCAAATCGCGGATCTGAAGGAGCGACTGTGTCGATACCGTTCCGACTCCGATTACGCCGAGCAGCGTCTCCGGATTCAGAATCCGCGTAATGCTCTCGCCCGAAGGCTGAGTCAGCGTGACAATATTGAGACCGGAATGCTCCAGCCGTTTGGATATGCCTTCAAAGACAACTCCCCAGAACTTGTTCTCCACATTCTGATAACGGATATTTGGAAACAGAATCACTACCGTACCCGTTATACCGGCGGTCTGGGGGACCTGAACCGATGGCGGCGAGACTCTGTTCGTATTGAAGAAACCCAGATTACCCGCTGTCCGGACAATATGCGCACGGGTCTTCTCGCTGACGCCGCTCTTTCCCGATAGCGCCCGCGACACAGCGAATTTGGATACCCCTGCCATATCGGCGATTTGCTGAATGGTTACCTTTCCTGCCAAATGGATGCACCTCATACTTTTTGTCAACATGTTATCGTATGCATATATTATAGTTCATCTTACTGGCTGCATAACAAACGTGCAAGCGACAAATTTGTTAGGGTACCTTCCATCGGGGGCGGGCAGCGTCGTGGAGTCAATTCTTTCCTTCATTTGGGACTATTATCTATAGAACAAAACAGAGCCGCCGGCAATCCGGCAGCTCTGTTTTTTGCATCTTTTTAGTTAGGTTGGGAACTATCTGGCGTTAGCCACTTCATCCAGATAAATCGTGGATGTTGTAGTACCGGAAATGCCCTCAACTTTGAGTCCGATTGCTCTAACATCATTCAAATCTGTGACGCCAGCAAGGGACAAGGATATTGTTGTGAAGCCATCTGTTTGGGAATCAACTGCAACAGCGTCACTTGCGTACCATTTCCATCCAGAACCAGTTTTGATGTACAAGGAGACATTAACAGTTCCAGATTCCACTTTAACCTTTGCATTCAGAGTCTTCGAATGACTGAGATCATAGGTTTGTTCTTTCGTCAACTCAAAGTTGCTGGCGGCAGCCAGTGTGAATGTCGTCTTGAGCGAATGCGTTCCTTCGGAAGCGAATTCATCGGTTACAACAGGAGGCTGTGCACTTGTCGAACTGCTAACTTTCCAGTTTTCTACGTCTCCTGCTGCTTCGAAGCCATAAATAGTACCAGTTGGCAGACCGGTATCTTCCTCTGTACCTGTCGGAATGTCACCTTCCGCTCCCTCAACAGCTTGAATGTCGTCGAAGTAGAGTGTGCTTGACATGGAGGCTGTACTGCCCACGGGACGATTAATGTAAATCGCGAACTCGGTAACCTTCTTCGCGTTCACTGTGTCGAGCTTCTTGGCCTGGTTGGTCGCACTTTCCCAGGAAGCTATGGTAAAGTCCTTGAACGGAATTTCGACCCAACCTGCTTCAGTTCCCTGAAGGGACGGATAGGCTTCATAGGAAACGCCGTTAGCTTTTACTTGAATGACGAGCTTGTTGTTGCTGCCATCCGGAATCATCCAGAATTTCAGCTTGCCGGTCTGAGACCAGTCAACTGATCCCAAGCTCTTGACAATGCCTGAATACCCCTCTCCGGCCAAGCTGTAATCGAGCTTCAGCGCATAATCGCCAGTCTTGGCATGCTCAGCGTCCAATGTAATGGTGTTGGCATCGCCTTTAGGCGTATATGCGTTGCTGAGCAGCGCATCGCTGCCTTTGTAACCCTCAAAGTTGTCTGCCAGAGTCGGGTCTGCAGGAGCGCTTGTGTAAGCATTGATCAGCCGAATGTTATCGATGTACAGAGGACCATCATAATTCAGGCTCTTGCCAACAAGCGACAGTTCCAGACCGGTTGCACTGTCAGTGACATCTTTGTCGCTTAGATTGATTGTAGCCGTAAATTTGCCATATACTGCATCACCGACTGTAACCTTCTCCAAATCACTAAGGTTGACCGAACCGGCAAAGAATTCTCCGGAAGGTGATACACTTAGCTTTGCATCTGCGGCTGCTGAAATATCCCATTTCGCCGCCTCTTCTCCAGACGCCAGAGGAATCCAAGCGTCAAAGGAAATGCGGTTCACTTTCTTAAGATCAACGCTCTCTGCGATATCCGGAAGACCGATCTTCACTTCCTGCCAGGTATCGCCGTAGACGAGACCTGTTACATTGGCCTGCAGTTTGCCGTCGCCATTCCAGTCAGAGTGCTCGAGGGAGGCCGTCATGTTGCCGGAAGCAGAGTATACACCTGCACTCTGTACACCCGCAATATCGCTATCGAAGGTGAACTGCTTGAGCGTGATTTCCATAATGTTCAAATATACCGTGATGGTTTGCTGAATTACGGAACCATCAGCGGCGTAGGCCTTCACCGTCAATTGTACTGCTTCGCCGTTCAAATCTGCCGTTGGCTGCCATGCCGCTGAATAGAAGCCCTGGCTGTCCAGCGTCATTTCGTGCTCGGTATCCGAGCCATATACCGAATAGACTACTCGGGTTGGCTGCGTCTCCAGAATTCTTGCACGGATTATAGTAGTATCCTTCTGAATCGTAGTCTGGGCTACCGGACTAACGATATGCAGGAATGGCTTCTCTTCCTCCGTCACTACATTTTTGTTGTAGACACCAGTCAACTCACGGTCGAAATACGTGTACTCGTCATTGTAGTAGTCCGTGAAATCCGGAAGCAGCTCGTGATCGCCATATTCCGGCGAATTGCGATAAGGAACGTAAATCGAGTTGGAGTTGAAGTTCGCCCAGGTCAGCATGTAAGCCATGCGAGCCGAGTCAGGGTCCGACTTCAGCTTGTCCACCAGCTTTGTATAGAATTTCAGATCGGCCGTACCGGTTGGCTTCACATTGGCGTAGCCAAATTCGGTGAACGCGGCGATTTTACCTTTCTTGTCCGCAAGCTGGGAAATCAGCTTGGCATCCCGCACTACTCCATCGAACCAGGACTGGTTGTTTCCGTCATAATACGTATCGAAGCCGAAGAGGTCAACATAATCATCGCCCGGATACGTTTTCAGGAAGGTATCCTCATTGCTGTTGAACGGGCTGCCCGGCGAGAATCCGTACAGGAAGTTATGGACGCCCTTGATGTCGCGCAGGTACTCGACAGTGTAACGGTAGATTTCCTGATACTGTTGGCTTGTTGTAAAGGTAGCTCCCCACCAGAACCAGTTGCCGTTCTGTTCATGGAACGGACGGAAGATGACCGGAATCGGATCGCCGTTGTCGTCTTTCAAATTCAGCGCGAAATCGGCAATCTTGTCTAGGAACGCGTTATATTCCGCATTCTTGTCTCCATCAGGGAGAATGTGGCTAACTACATTTCCCGTAGTGTCATAGAAATCATTGCCGGTAACGAAGTTCGGCATGTGTGCGCTGAGTGTCAGCACGCCGCCGGACTCATAGGCCGACTTCATGGAAGCGATCAATGCATCCCGGTTCTGCTCGGAGGTGTTTGTGAGCGAACCCGGCTTCTCAAAGCCTTCGAGGCTCAGCGTGTCCCAGCCATATACAGCCGGATTGTCTCCGACAGCCGCGTAGCTGTCCGACTTGATGCCGTCAACCGGAGTAGACAGCGCTTCGTCTGTCGCATGCTGCTGACCGAACAGAATATGCTTGCCGCGGAGCTCGTTCAAATAGACGAACAACGAACGCGTGGCGGCAGAAGCATCCTTGTCTGAAAGGTTCACAGTATACGTAGGTTCAGCAGTAGCACTAGGCGCAGGGCTTGCTGACGGTGCTGGAGTCGCACCAGACGAACCTCCCGATGCCGGAGTTGCCGTTGCAGAAGCCGTTGCCGTAGGTGCAACGATCTTGCCGCCGACCACACTTACGGTTCCGTTGGACAAAACGGTTCCATTAATGCTTACACTCGAGGAATTAATGGTTACAGTGCCGATATCGCCGTTTCCGGTAATGACTGAATTGGCAGCGTTACCACTAATAACCAGAGTGCCGATCTTCGCTCCCGCCGGAATCACAATTTCGCAAGGAGCATTGAGCACCAGCTGGTCAATGACGGTACCGCTCTCCAGCTCAAGCTTGGAGTTGCTGTTAACCGTTACCCCGGTAACCCGGGTCGTTCCGGAAGCCAGTACTCTGACGCGTCCGTCCTTGCGGTCAACGTCCAGCTCGTTCAGAGTGGAATTATTGAGGGTGACGGTATGCTCCCCGCCGCCTGCAACCACCGTCTTGCCTTTTACAGTTACGCCGTCCAGCTTGGCGTCTCCACTGCCGATGCCTGCGGTCAAATACAGATTGCTGCTAATTACAGAATCTTTGAGCACAGTTCCGGCATGCGGGATAACCGCATTTCCGCCCACTGTCCCGCCGATTTGCTCACCGGCTCCCGGGAAATAACCGCTTACAATCCGATCGATCAAAGCGACTGTTTCAGCACGGGTAATTTTACCTTTAGGCTGGAAGCTTCCGTCTTCGTACCCTTTGATTGCATCCGATAGTGCTGCTACGGCATCCTTTGCATAAGTGCTGATTGTCCCGGAATCCTTGAATGCGGATACCGAGGCCGTCTGCGAGGTGCTTGCACTCAGCTCAAAGATTCGAGCCAGCAGTGTGGCCGCATCCTGCCGGGTAATCTCCGTGGTGGCCAACGCCTTGTTACCGGAGAAGCCTTCATAATATCCGGCATTTTTGGCAATCGCCAGCTGATCACTGTACCAAGCCGAGGTCGGAACGTCGGAGAAATTCGCAGTTGCTTTGACGGACAGTCCAAACAGCTTGTTGAGTACGGTTACAAATTCAGCCCGGGTAATAGTTTGGTTAGGGTGGAACGTGCCGTCCCCATATCCGCTGATTACCCCATTCGACGTCCACTTAGCAATACTGGATGCCGCCCAATGTCCGGTCGAATCCTGGAAAGATGCGGCAATAGCTTGAGCCGTAGTATTCTTTCCGGTCTCAGCCATGGCCGGTGCAACAGCCGACATCAGCATGACCGCAGTCAGGGATGTTACAACGAGCTTACGAAACTTTTTCATGTATGCCTCCTGCTCTGTTATTTCAGATAGCTAAAAACTTCTCCGCCTTCATAACAAATATTAAATTTGTTTTTGTTTTGTTATCATCACCCCAATCACTAATAAGACTTAAAATGTTATGTAAGCGGTTTAGAAGAATCTTAACAGCATCAATATAAAAAATACATGGTCTGTATTGCTTTTTATATGACTGTGTTTTCTTTCTTCACAAAACATTAACAAACTAACAAGCAAAACATTTTATCTTTAGAATCCGTTTTCATATTATTGAAGAATACTGGTGATTTCAAAAATCCATTTTTCGCCACTAGAGTACCATTACCGTTACTTGAATGTTCAAATCCAAAGTAAATGTAGACAATACATATTAACCGTCAGTCCAGTGGGTTGGCCGGCCTTCGCGCCGTATGCTTCGCCAGTACGTGTGTACTGGCAGCCGTTCTTAATTACAATGTATAGCAGCTGTCTCCAGTCTGAAGATGAAACTGATTAATCCCATCATTTGTATAACCTGTAGAAAAATTTATCTTCATATATATTATCCCTTCCGCAAGTCGCCTGTGGACCGTTTGTAGCATTGTCTTCTGATATACATACTGGATATACACACTACTGCGTTCGAATTCAAGCCGGTATCGTCCCCGGTTCGTCCCGTTCACATTTCATTAGCCGTCTTCCGGCTGTATAGAATTTCCGATACGAGAGATACTATCGTTGTTAACTTGGCATTGCTGTTTCAGCATAGTCTGCTCAACCGGGTACGCAGCTTCCAATCGGGATCAGCCGTCTTTTTTAAATCGCAATGGGCTGCTTTCATTTCATTGTAACCGCTTATTTTTCTTGTACTTTGTTATCATTTTGTTATTCGCAATCTATCATTCAAGAGACAATACCATAAATAAAGACAAGAAAGTGCAATACAATCCATTTAAAAAAGCGGTTTCAAACCATATAATAATCGATGTAAACGCTAACACCACAACGAAAAGGGGAGTATGAAGTGAAAAAGAAAACATTAATGTTTGGTTTAGCTACAACAATGTCACTCTCGATGGTTTTGTCAGCTTGCGGTTCAGGCAATAACAACAATAACAGCAGCGCGTCGGCAACGACTCCGGCAAGTGCAGCGGCAACTGACAGCGCTTCCGCTTCGGCCAAGCCTGCGGGAGACGGCTCCGACATCAAAGGAACCGTTACCTTCCTGACGAACCGGACGGACATGATCGGCAAAGAATACGACGAATATGTAAAGCGCTTCAACGAGAAGTATCCGAACATCAAAGTTGAATTCGAAGGTTCCCAAACTGACTATAACCAGCAGATGAAGGTCAGAATGGCGAGCGGCGAGCTTCCGGACCTGATGTTCATTCCGACGATCCCGAACTCCGACCTTCCGAAATACTTCGCACCGCTGGACGACATGGGAATGAACGACCAGATTACGTTCAAAGATTTCAAGTCCTTTGACGGCAAGCTGTACGGCATCACCTCCGGCAACTCCACTTCCGGTATTGTCTACAACAAGAAGGCATTCGCAGCAGCCGGAATTACCGAAGTACCAAAGACATGGGATGAATTCCTCGCAGCCTGCGACAAGCTGAAGCAGAAAGGCATTATCCCGCTGGCTTCCAACTTCAAGGACAAGTGGCCGCTGAACAACTGGGTATATGACGTGCCGCGTCTGATCGAGAACAACCCGGACTTCCCGAACACCAAGCTGAATACCGATACACCGTTCACTGCGGATAACGGCTACGGCAAAGCGTTCAGCCTGCTTCGTGAACTGAACGAAAAAGGATATCTGGAGAAAGACATCAACTCCACCAACTGGGAGCAATCCAAGAAGGACATCGCATCTGGCAAGTTCGCTATGTACTTCCTGGGCAACTGGGTAATCAACCAGGTTATCGGCGCTGGCGCAGCATCCGAAGACATCGGATTCTTCCCGCTTCCGATCGACAACTCCGGTAAGTTGAAAGCCGCTCTCTCTCCTGACTACTTCTATGCTATCAACAAAGACAGCAAGAATCTTGAAGCAACCAAGGCTTTCCTGAAATGGATGCTGACCGATTCCGGCTTTGAAGATTTCGCGGGCTTCATTTCTCCGCTGAAGGACAAGGAATCTTCCCTGGCACAGCTGAAGGAATTCCAGGCAACAGGCGTAGAAATGCAGGAAGGTACTCCGGATAACGCCCAGGTTATGGATATTCAAAACAAGGCACAAATCGATATTCCGGCTATTATTCAGGAATACGTGCTTGCCAAAGATCCGCAATCTGTATTTGACAAGTGGAATACTGCTTGGGCTAAAGCCAAAAAGCAGGTTCTTGGACAATAATCGGGCGGGATTTGCCGCTCAGGTTGTAATTAGCTCGTAACCGTTCGTCGCAAAATGGATTATCGCTACCCCCGGATAATCCATTTTGCCGTAACGGAAGCCTCTCACAAGAAAGAAGGTAGACGGAGTGTTTGGAACCATGACTTATAATAAACAGAAAATACTGATCATTTGCTCGTTTCTCTTTATCCCCCTGCTTCTCCTGGCTACATTTACGTATTACCCGGCAATCAAACTGATCTATTACAGCTTCACCAACTGGGACGGATACAGCCCCGAGAAACCCTGGGTCGGTCTGGCCAACTACCGCGAAGTATTTGCGAACTCGGATATATTCAAAGTCTTCGAACATAACTTTGCCTATTTCGTAATGGGCATTGTCCAAAATATTGTAGCGATCTACTTCGCTATCGTATTGAACAGTAAGCTGAAAGGGAAGTATTTCTTCCGCATCCTCCTGTTCCTGCCTTACATCATGAACGGTGTCGCGGTTGCTTTCATGTTCGGCTTCGTGTTCGATACGACTAACGGATCGCTGAATCTTCTGCTCAGCAATTTGGGGCTTACGCACTTAAGTGAAACAAGCTGGCTTGGCCGAGAGGGCCTGGTCAACTATTCACTGGCCTCCACCGGCTTATGGCGCTTCATGGGCTACAACATGGTCATTTATATCGCCTCTCTTCAGGCCATTCCAAAGGATATTTACGAAGCGGCCACGATCGACGGCGCCAATTCCATGCAGACGCTGTGGAGAATTACGCTGCCTAACATGAAGCCGGTTATTCAGCTTAACCTGTTCCTCACCGTAACCGGTGCGCTCGAAGTCTTCGACCTTCCGTTCGTCCTGACCAAAGGCGGTCCGGCGGGAGCGAGCCAGACGTATGTTATGCGCGTCATCGATACCGCTTTTGCTTATAATAATTACGGTCTCGCCTCGGCGATGAGTATCATCCTGCTGATGTTCGTTGTTCTCGTACTTGGATTTCAGCAGCTTGTTCTTAACAGAGGAGGCGACAAATAATGCGGGATTCCATGTTGAAACCAATCAATCTTCTGAAATATTTGACACTCCTGTTCGGAGCATTCGTCGTCCTCTTTCCACCCTACGTTGTTGTCATTAACGCTTTTAAATCGACGGACGAGTTCAACAACAGCAACTCGATGGCGCTTCCCAACAGCTTCCTGAACTTTGACAACTTCAAGACGGTCTTCGAACGCGGCGGTCTGCTCAGCGGTTTCGGCAATATCATCTTAATTATTGTCGTTGCATTGACGCTGAACATTCTTTTCGGTACGATGGTGGCATACGTACTCGGCCGTTTCAGCTTCAAGCTGAAGCCTGTTATCTTCGCCGCTTATCTGGGTGCTACCGTCATCCCCAGCATTACGACACAAGTTGCGACCTTCGGCATTATCAAGGGTCTCGGTCTATACAACACGATGGGGGCGCCGATCATCCTGTACATCGGGGCGGACGTTATTCAGATCATTTTGTATCTGCAATTCATCCGCAACATTCCGGTCGATCTGGATGAAGCGGCAATGGTGGAAGGCGCGTCATTGTTTAAAATTTACCGCTCCATCATCTTCCCGCTGCTGACGCCGGCGACGGCGACTCTGGTCATCCTGAAGACCATCAGCATTTACAACGACATGTATATTCCTTACCTGTACATGCCCAAGCAGAGTCTTGGCGTCGTCACCACCGTGCTCATGCGCTTCCAGGGCGTGAACTCGGCGGACTGGAACCTGATCTGCGCAGCCATTCTGCTGATCCTGCTGCCCACAGTTGTCCTGTACCTGTTCCTGCAGCGGTACATCTTCGATGGCGTCGCCAACGGTGCGGTAAAATAACATAGAATATTGAATTTACTGAAACGGCTGCCCTGTCCTGCATCAATGGGACTTGGGCAACCGTTTCTCGTTGATTCAAGACCAAGTACGGCATACATTTTGCTGGAAAGGACCGTCAGCCCATGATTACTTGGTTCGGCAAGCTCATACAGAGATGTTGGATATTCCTCGCCAACCTGTCCATGGAGAAAAAACTGATTGTCATCTTTATCTTCCTGCTGTCCTTGCCTATTACTTATGTAAGCTATCTGTCTGCTCATTCGATGAATAAGACTACTCTGCGCAACGCTACGGCCAATGCCGAGCAGATGACGACTAACGCGGGAGTTACCGTTGACCGCTATATCGCGGATTTAAAAGGGTCGACGCTGCTTCCTCTCTACAATACCGACGTCCAGTATTATATGGAGCAGCGGTATACGGATTGGGACAAGAATGTAAGCATCGGCAAGTTTTTGGACTATCTTTTTCATACGAAACAGGAGATTACCGCTGTCTACCTGGTAGACAGTTTTGACTCCGCCTTTTTCTACAAAATGGTAGGTATCAACCAACTGAACACCGATGACCAGCTTCCGCGCTGGAAGTCCATGTTGAAGAATGTCGGAACCTCTCCTGTTCTGGAGGGACGGCATACCATTGACGTTAATCTAGGCGACAGCCGGGAAGTATTCAGCGTACTGCGAACCGTCCGGTCCACCAGCACGCTGGATGACATCGGCATGATCATTTTTGACATCGATATCAATATGTTCCGGGACATTCTGAAATCCGTCGATTCGGTAACGCTAGGTCGCTCTATTATCGTGGATAATAAGGGCAAGCTGGTATACGCCAGCGGAGACGGCTCTTCTTCCGATCAGCTCCAGGCGCTGCTGTCTCACGCAGGATCATCAAGTGGAAGTTATGAGTATACGAGGAACGGCGAGCGCTATCTCACCGCCTATTACGTTTCCTCGCAGACCGGATGGATTACGGCCGTCGACATACCGCTATCGAGCATTTTGTCGGGAATTAAGCAGAACCGCATGAAGCAGCTTGTGACGAATCTTCTCATTCTGTCCTTCGCCCTGTTCGTTGCAACCTTGTTCTCTTACGCACTGACGCGCCCGTTGAAATCCATGATCCGCCTGATGAAGCAAGTTCAGCACGGCAATCTGGATGTATGGATTCACCCCCGCTACAACGATGAAATCGGGATGCTGGGGACCCACTTCAACCGGATGATTATCCGTATCCGCGACCTGCTGAGCGAAGTGAAACAGACGGAGAAACGCAAACAGAAAGCCGATATGCGAGCTCTGCAGAACCAGATCAACCCGCACTTTTTCTATAATACGCTGGAGTCGATCCGCATGCTGGCGGAGAGCCGTGACGACACCCAGATTGCGAAGCTTACCTATCTGCTGGGACAGCAGATGAGATACAGCATCACCCGAAATGATGAGTCCGTAACCGTCCGGCAGGAGCTTGAGCATGTCCGCAATTATTTTAATCTGCTGCAAATCCGGTTTCCCGATAAATACAGCCTGCTTGTGGACGTCCCCGAAGATCTGATGAATCTGCCGATTCTGAAGCTGGTGTTCCAGCCGATCGTGGAGAACGCCGTCTTTCACGGTCTTGAGCCGAAGCAAGGGCTTGGGAACGTCAAAATAACGGCGCGCTATGAGGAAGAGTACGTGCTGCTGCGCGTTGACGACGACGGAGTCGGCATGGATGCCGAGACCTTAAAGCATTTGAATTACAGCCTGATCAACACGGCATCCTCCAGCAGATTCGGCATCGGGCTGCATAATGTGAATGAGCGAATCAAACTTCACTACGGCGAATCTTCCGGCATTCAAGTATGGAGCCGGCCGGGAATCGGAACCTGCGTGACCCTGCGGCTCAAGCTGGACAGCACACCAAGCGACACGGACCTTGTTCTTCCCATTCGTTAGAGGAGGGATTCTTTGTTAAGCATACTTGTCGTTGACGATGAAGTGTTCATTAGAGACGGACTATCCCGCATTATCGGAAGGGAGAGCGGCTTCCGGGTAGCCGGCAGCTGCTCCAATGGGCGGGAAGCTCTCGAGCTGATCGCCGAAGAGCCGGTGGACGTGGTACTCACGGATATACGGATGCCCGAGGTGGATGGGCTTGCACTGATCCGCGAGCTGAAGAACGAGCAGCCCGATATACGCTGCATTATCATGAGCGGCTTCACCGAGTTCAGCTACGCCCAGGAGGCTATCCGCTACGCCGCCGTGGACTATCTGCTCAAGCCGATCGACAAGGAGCAGCTGCTGGAGCTTCTTCACCGTCTGGACAGGGAAAAGCTGCTAGCCGGCGCGAAAGAGAAGCAGCTGCGCGAGCGTCTTCTGGATTCCTGCCTGCACAGCGATGTCTTTACGGAGGTTCTGCCTCCCGGTTTCGCTCTGCCGGCCCCCTATTTTGTAGTGTATGTCCAGAAATGTGACTCGCCCGGCACCCTGAAGGAAGGAACGGACAATTGGCGAACGGCCGATGAGACGGCGGACTGCCTCCCTCTTGGCGACCGCCAGCAGGTATGGATCGCCTACTTCAGCAAGGAGCCTAGCGCCGCCGAAATCCGGAGTGCCAGCTCCCCGCTTCTGTCCGTAAGCTTCGGCAGATCCGTTCATGTCGGTGCAAGCCGTGCAGGGGCCGAAATAAGCGAGCTGAAGGCCGCGTTCGCCGAAGCTGAGAAAGCTCGCGACCTCGGCATTTACAGCGAGTCCCCTTTCTTCTTCGCAGGACATGGCGATCTGCCGCCCAGAGAAGAGTCAGGTCTTCGCCGGCCCGGCGGAGATTGGGAGGTCCTTCGGGAAGACCTTCAAATGCTTCATATCAGCCAGGTCGTCGAGTGGATACACCAGGAATTCGCCTCACTCCAAAGCCGCCGGGCCGGGATGGAGGATATCCTTCAGATGTGCCGGTCTGTTCTGGATACAGCAGCCACGGAGTTTCAGGAGTTCGATTCACTGCTCGGAAGAGAGCAGGTCGAACAGTTGGAACGTTCTCTGGCTTCCGGTATGAGCATCAGCGAAATTGAACGGCAGTTCCGCGCAGCCCTCGAAGGAACCCTGGATGAAATTCGCAAGCTTCGGCAGGAAATGGGCGGCAATGCCGTCGAGCATATCAAACGCTGGCTCTCGGCCAACTACAGCCAGCATGCCGAGCTTGGAGCACTGGCAGGCATGGTGTATTTGACACCCAGCTACCTGAGCAAGCTGTTCAAGCAGGAAACAGGGCTGACGCTGACCGAATACATTACAGAAATCCGGATCAGAAAAGCGAAGCAGCTGCTCCGCAGCTCTCCCGGAATGAAGGTTCACAAAATCGGAGCCGAGGTTGGCTATCCCGATCCGGCCTACTTCAATAAATTGTTCAAGCGAATGGTCGGCGTGACGCCGAACGAATACAAAAAAATCCGGCATTGAGACCAAGCAGCCGGAAATTTCTGCAACCTTTTTCCCCCTGGCACGTTAGAAGGTATACAAGCACAGTTTAAGAAATAATATAGTGGGTATATAGCCTTATACCGTGCTTTTTTGAAGCCAAGGGGGATCGTCAAGATGAAAAGAATCAAAATGTTTGTACTGCCTGCCCTGTTGCTGCTGATTCTGTCTCTCACAGGTGGGACCAGTTCGCTTGGCAGCCAGGCTGTCGCTCAGAGCGGCGCCGAAGAGCAGCATATTACGGTGTATATTCACTCCCTCAAGTCCTCGGGCGATGGCACACTCTTGACGGCAGATGAGATCAACTGGTATCAAGGCGCGGAAGCCAACCGCGTATTTGCGGAGCGCGAGCCTGAGTCCTATGCCGAGTTGGGCGGAACTCCCGACGACTATTACATTGTCAATGACAGCAATGCGCTGACTCAATACCCGATCGCTCCAAACGCCACTGTCACGATGCAGATCTACGACCACACCGGCAATCCGGGGGATTTGGATATCAAATGGAACGAACCAGTTACACTGGATGCTTTCTTGAAGGCTTTTGCCAAAACCGATGTAATCGACCTAAGTTCATTCCCTTACCACCTGACCATTGAGAATGGCGAGATTACTTCGATTGTTCAACAGTACATTCCTTAATTCATTGAACCGATACAATACGAGGCTGCTTCCGGTCATCCCAGGATGACTTGCGGAAGCAGCCTCGTGTGCTGTTATGGACTTTTCATTGCTGCTTGTCTGGAGAGCCAGACTGAGCTTTCGTTGCGATGTGCGTCATTATTTCGCTGCGCTATCCTTAACCGGTATGCCGAATACGGGCAAGCCTTCCTCGTTCCAGCCGAAGACTTGCGCGCGGGTATGCCGGTTCGGATCGTACAGAGGGTCGCCGACGATCTCCTTATAATTCCGGGCATGGTAGATCAGAATATCTTCCCCGTTCTCACCGACAGTAAAGCTGTTATGACCCGGCCCGTATTGCCCGTTCTCCTCGTTGGTGGTGAACACGGGATGAGACAGCTTGTTCCAGGAAGATGCCTCCAGCAGGTCGGCGTCTTCATCGGCCCACAAGAGGCCCATGCAGTAATTGAAGTCAGTCGCGCTTGCGGAGAAGGTCATGAAGATCCGGCCGTTCCGTTTGAGAACCGCCGGGCCTTCATTGACGCTGAATCCGATGGTTTCCCAGTCATATTCAGGCTTCGTGATCATCGTCTGCTTGCCCGTCAGCGTCCAAGGATTGGACATCTCGGAGATGTAGAGATTGGAGTTCCCCGGAATATCCGGGTCCTTCTGCGCCCAGACATAATAGAGCTTGCCCTTATGCTCGAAGCTTGTGGCGTCCAGTGCGAAGGATTCCCAGGCTGTCTTGACCTGTCCCTTCTCCACCCAGGTTCCTTCCAGAGGGTTCTGTGATTCATTCTCCAGCGCGAACATACGATGATCGAACAGACCGTCATTCGTCTCGGTCGTCCGGGCCGCCGCGAAGTAGATGTACCATTTACCGTCCGTATAATGGATTTCCGGAGCCCATATATTGGCGCTGAGCGGTCCCGTCTCATACTTGCGCCAGGCGACAGATGGTTCCGCCGAGGCCAGCTCTTCCAACGTGCGTGCCCGCCGGACTTCGATCCGGTCATATTCCGGAACCGATGCGGTGAAATAATAATAGCCATCAACATGTTTATAGATCCACGGATCTGCGCGCTGCTCAACCAGCGGATTGTTGAAATCGGTGTTCGACATATGCGACTTCTCCTTTAATTCCAGATTAGCGAATGGCTGCCGTTTCGTTTACAGCTTGATAAGGGCTACCGACATTGGAGGCAGCGTAACCGTTAGCGCGGACCCATCAACACGGAAGCCGTCGAAGCTCTCGGGCTTCACCTTATCCGGCTGCTGGAAATCGTTATGATCCTCCATATGCTGTCCGGCCAAAATGACACCAGAAGATACAGCCGGCAATTCCGTTCCCCGGATGTCCACCTGAATAACAGCCTCATGGTTCGGATCGATATTGCACATTGTGATGTGTATGCTTCCGCTTGCGTCACGGGAAGCCGAGACGCTAACCTGAGGAAGTGATTCCCCGTCAAGACTGTAAGTTCCGCAGCAGGCATTGAAATCAAGGAGCTCCGCATCCTGGTGCACCTTGAACATTTCAAAGACATGATACGTCGGCGTCAGGACCATGCGCGGTCCCTCAGTCAAAATCATCGCCTGCAGCACATTGACCATCTGAGCGATGTTCGTCATCTGCACCCGATCGTTATGGTTATGGAAAATATGTAGATGCAGAGCGGCCACCAGCGCGTCCCGGACGGTATTTTGCTGATACAGAAATCCGGGGTTGCTTCCGGGCTCGACCAGGAACCAGGTTCCCCATTCATCTATAATCAATCCCACTCGCTTGTCCGGATCGTACCGATCCATAATGCCGGAATGACGGGTTATAAGTTCATCCATATAGTAGGACTTCTTCATAGTCTCGAACCATCCCGCTTCATCAAATCCAAGCGCATGACGCTTCTCTTCCCAACTGCCAGGGATGGTATAGTAATGCAGGCTGAGTCCGTCCATCAGATGTCCAGCCTCGCGCATCAGCACTTCCGTCCACCGGTAATCATCAATGTTCGCTCCGCCGGCGATCCGGTAAATACGATTATCCCCATAATTTCTTACATAGGTCTGATAACGGCGGTACAGGTCGGCATAATACTCAGGCCGCATATTGCCGCCGCAGCCCCAGTTCTCGTTCCCTACACCGAAATATTTCAGCTTCCAGGGCTCCTCCCTGCCGTTCTCCTGCCGCCAGCCAGCCATCGGCGATTCGCCGTCAAAGGTCATATATTCGACCCATTCGGACATTTCCTGAACAGTCCCGCTCCCCACATTGCCGCAAATATACGGCTCCGCATCAAGCAGCTCACACAGCCGGAAGAATTCATGCGTCCCGAAGTGGTTGTTCTCCACGACGCCTCCCCAGTGCGTATTGACCATCCGCTTGCGGTTCTCCTTCGGCCCAATGCCGTCTTTCCAGTGGTATTCGTCGGCAAAACAGCCGCCCGGCCAGCGCAGAACCGGAATATTCAAATTCTTCAGCGCGGCCAGAACGTCATTCCGCATGCCGTCCGTATTCCCGATCGGTGAATCCTCGCCCACCCAGATGCCTTCATAAATACAGCGGCCCAAATGCTCGGCAAACTGCCCGTAAATGTTGCGGTTAATCTTTCCTTTTCCAATATCGGCATTGATGACCACCTTGATCCTCGCCATCCATAACCTCTCCTATCCTGCTTCTTTATTTATCTTTCAGCTATCCCTTAATGCCTGTCAGCGCGATGCCTTCAATGAAATATCTTTGCAGGAATGCAAAGAGCAGCAGCGTCGGCAGCAGAGCCAGTACCGAGCCGGCCATAATATAGGTCCATTCGGACGAATAATAAGAGCTCAAGGAAGCCAGCTCCAGCTGAAGCGTCCATTTCTCTGGAGAATTCAAGTAAATCAAGGGTCCCAGATAGTCGTTATAAGAACCGTTGAAGGAAAGTACGGCCTGGGTCATGATCGCCGGCTTGGCCAGGGGAACCATGATTTTCATAAAGATACCGAATGGATTCATCCCGTCGATTCTCGCTGCTTCCTCAAGCTCGTTCGGAATGGTCATAAAGAATTGCCGCAGAAAAAAGATAACCATCGGCGCGCCGAACATTCCCGGAATCATCAGGGGCTTCCAGCTGTCCACCCAACCGAAATTTTTGAACATGATAAAGGCGGGAATCATCGTTACCGTGCCCGGGATCATGATCGTTCCGAGCAGAACGGTGAATAACTTGTCGCGGCCAAGGAATGTCTGCTTCGCGAAGCCGTAACCTGCCAGTGCCGAAACGAATAAGCCGATGGCAATCGTCGGAATGATGATCATCATGGTGTTCGTGAAGCCTTGAACCATATTTACCTTCTCGAACAGCAGCTTGTAATTCTCCCACACGACCGGACTTGGAATCCACTGCGGGGGAATCGAGAAGACCGATCCTTCATCTTTCAAGGATGTGGACAGCATCCACAAGAAAGGGACAGCCATCGCAATACCGCCGAGAATCAGCAAAATGTACACCATGACTTTGCCTAAGACACTTTTGAGACTGAATTTCCGTTCGGCCGAATAATTGGAATTGCCTGCACTAATACTGCTCATATAGATCCCCCTTCCGTTAGTTGTAGTGAACCCATTTTCGGGATGCTACGAAATTGATCAAAGTGATTATCATAATTATGAAAGCCACGAACCAGGCGATTGCGGAGGCGAATCCCATGTCGCTGTACTGGAACGCCTGTGAATAGAGATAGTAGACGATTGTGGTAGTCGAATAGTTCGGACCGCCGGCCGTCATGATGATAAAGCGCGTAAAGTCCTGAAGCGCTCCGATCAGAGAGGTCACGAGAATGAAAAAGGTGATTGGAGAAATACCAGGAAGCGTAATATGGCGGAATCTGACCCAGGCTCCCGCTCCGTCAACCTTGGCGGCTTCGTATAGTTGGGTAGGAACATTACCTAGCGAAGACAGATAAAGAATAATGTTAACGCCGAGTCCTCCCCACACCCCTTGAATGATCATGGCCGGCATCGACCAGTGTTCATCGGTCAGCCAAGCCGGACCCTGAATATGCAAGAGACTCAGGAAATAGTTCAGCAGGCCATAATCCGAGTTGAAGATCCACTGCCACATCAGCGTAATGGCCACAACCGAGCAAATGGTCGGAAGGAAGAACATCAGCCGGAAGAAGTTTCTTCCCTTGATCTTCTGGTTCAGCAAGAGGGCGATAAACAAAGATACTGCCATCCCGATCGGCACGCCCAGCGCTGCGTAGAATGTATTCCCCAAGGTCTTCCAAATAAGAGGATCATGAAACAGCATCCGGGTGTAGTTGTCCGCGCCGATGAACTGGGGAGAAGTGCTGAAATCATACTTCGAGAAACTGATATATAAAGAGGACAGAAGCGGATAGAGCAAGAAGATGGCCATCCCGATAAATGGCGGAGCCACAAACAGATAGCCCCAAAGCATCTGCTTCTTGAATCTCTTCTTGGTGGGCTTAATAGAGAGTGCCTTGGCGGCGCCCGCCGATGTGCTGTTTATCATAATATAAATCCCTCCAAAGAAGCTGCACTGCGCTTAAGCACGCAGTGCAGTTCTAATGTATTTCAGTTGATAAGCCTTTTATTTAAAGAGTTCAGGGTTCCCCTGCTTGATCGCGGCGTCGACTTTCGGTTTCAGGTCGTTCAGGAAGTCCTGGGCACTTTGTGTGCCTTTCCAGTATGTTCCCAATGCCTGGTTCAGCGTATCGCTCCACTTGCCGTTCGGCAGATACGTCCACATTCCGGGACCTTCACCCTTGGCTGCATTGATAAATACTTCAGCGTGCTCAGGCTTCTGTCCCTTCTGCAGGAATACATCCGTATTGGACATCGACTTGAAGTTCGGAATCTGGAAGCCCAGCTCCGTCATCTTGGTCTGTCCTTCCGTGCCCGCAAAGTACTCAACCAGCTTGAAGGCTTCGTCCGGGTGCTTCGTCTTGGCATTGATACCGAATCCGACCGAGCCGGACCAGCCGGTATTCCATTCATTCTGCTCCTTGGCAGCCGGGATTGGAGCTACGTCCCAGTCAAATTTCAGCTTGCGGTAGGTCGGAACCATCCAGCGTCCGGCTGTAATCGTTGCCAGTTTACCGGCTTCAAACATTTGACCGTCGTTCATGGATTGCAGAACACGCGCGTCCGGTACTACTTTATACTTGTTGGTCAGATCATAAATATGCTGCAGAGCTTCTGCGCCTTCCGGCTGATTCAGCGTGAATTCCTTGCGGTCATCGCTCAGGATTTTGCCGCCGTTGGACCAGACGTAGCCTTCCCACCAGATCGGACCGGAGCCGTAGATATCCGTTTTGCCGTCATTGTTGGTATCAACCGTCAGCTTCTGCCACATGGCAAGCGCTTCATCCCAGGTCATAGGCTTGTCGGCGCTTGGATATGAAACTCCATACTTATCGAAAATTTCTTTATTATAGTACATAACGGTAGGGCCAATATCCTTCGGCAGTGCGTAGAAGTCGCCCGTACCCGTTTTGTTGCCGTCAAATTTATACCGGTTCAAGCCGGTTTCCCACATGTCATTCACATCGATCTTGTCACTCTTCTCAACCCGGTCCTGGATATCCAGGAAAGCCCCTTGCTTCACCCAACGAGGGAAGTCGCCATCAGAGACGAACAACACGTCGGGCGCCGTACCGCCGGAAATCATCGTATTCATCTTCGTCGGGTAGTCATTCGGGATGTGAAGCAGCTTCACTTTGATATTGGGGTTGGCAGCCTCAAAGCCTTTCAGTACTTCTTTAAATACAGCAAGCTCATCGGAAGCCCCCCATGTCGATATGGAGATTTCCACTTTTTCATTGCTCTTCGCGGAGTCTGTCGCCGCCGTGGTTGCTGCAGCCGTCGATGCAGCTCCCGGTGTTCCCGTATCCCCGCCGTTTGCCGAATTGTTGCTGCCGCACGCCGCAAGCATGCTGGACAACACCAGCGATAATGAGGCCAGGGTAATCCAACCTTTTTTCTTAATCACTAGAACCCCTCCTATAAATAATCATCAAAGCCTTTATAGAAAGAACCGCATGGTTGATTGTAAAGAACTGACACCCGCAGTTCTGACTAACAAATGAATGAGTTTTTTCGAAAAGCTCATGTATTCGCTTACACATAAAGTAGCACATCCACTGAATCATGTAAACTTATTTTAATAAAACAATTCATATTTATTTAAATATAATCGACGAAACTAAGAATTTTAGCGTGAAATTGGCATGTTGAACACCTATAAATAATAGTTTAATTTATAATTATATATAACATAAATTCATTCCAGTTCCTGTAATCGGATTCTTCAAAGCGTAACTCGTGGTGACCAGGATATGTAGATATTAGCCGTGCCTTGTCCAGAGCTGCTCCTTATCCGGAAGTGATCTGTCGTCCATATTTGATACAATCTCCAGACGATCAGAAAAAGCTCCTGGAAACATTGACCAGGTATTCACATCGCACGCCTCCTTCTTCACTTATTCGGAGCCGTCTTAACGGTAGTGATGATTCCACTTTATATTATTGTTAACTGATTAAAGAACATTTGAATGTATTCGCTTTCAGATATAAAATAACATATAGAAGATGTACTGTAAACTAATTTATATGAATCATTTTATGTTTTTATAAAGTTAATTAAGATATTTAAATATGATTCAATCATTAAAGCCCTTTCATACTTTTATGTTTTAAATATTTATGTATTAAATGAACAAAATTCAAGGGAAATCGTAAAATCTTTAGAATATATTGTGTTATCTCATCAAAAAGTGAATGTAACCTTTCTTTTTTATCGAAATCAGTTTATTATTATTTAAAACATTACTTTTCACAAAGTAACCGGGAGAAGGTAAAGATTATGATTTATATTAAAGACTTAATGAGCGGAATCGACATCTTTAAAGCGCTCAGTTCTGAGATTCGCATACAGATTCTTGAAATGCTCGCATCCAACCAGGAATTGAATCTGAACGAAATCGCCAAACGGCTTAATTTGAGCAATGGCGCCATCACCATGCATATTAAGAAGCTGGAGGAGAGCGGGCTGATCGAAATCAACACCTCGGTCGGTAAACACGGGATTCAGAAAGTGTGTTATCTGAACAAAGACAGGCTCATGGTCGACCTGCGCAGCAAGGATGTCGACAATTTGTATGAGGTGGAAATTCAGGTGGGGCATTACAGCAACTACGCAGCGGTTCCTACTTGCGGCCTCGCTACAAAGGACAGCATTATCGGGGATTTTGACGAGCCGCGTTATTTCGCAGACCCGCAGCGGATCAATTCGGAAATTGTCTGGATGGCGGAGGGCTTTCTGGAATACCGGATTCCGAACTATTTGAAGGCGAATCAAAGCTTCCGGGAAATTCAATTCTCATTGGAGCTTGGCTCCGAAGCACCCGGCTTCTCCAACAATTACCCCTCCGACATTTACTTCTATCTGAACGGGGTCGAGCTGGGCTTTTGGACCAGCCCCGGCGATTTCGGCGATGTTCGGGGAACCTTTAACCCGGATTGGTGGCCGCCGCATCTGAATCAATACGGCATGCTGAAGCTGATCCGGATCAACAACGAAGGCAGCTTCATCGATGGCTGCCGGATTTCGGATATCACACTGGAGAAAATTCAGCTGGATTACCGCAGCGAGCTGACCTTCCGGATCGCCGTGACGGACCAATCCGTCAACAAGCGCGGCTTGACGATCTATGGCAAGCATTTCGGCAACTACAGTCAGGATCTACTGGCCCGTGTGCTGTACGACGTACATGAAGTCGAGAATATCGAGCCGACCAAAGTTACGACCGCCGAATAACCACTTTAGCAATGGCTGCCAGGATAGGACCATGCCGGAATATGCCGGACATGGTCTTTTCGTGCGCCAGTGCGCGCAAAAAGCCTCCTTTTCAACAATGATGAGATGAGCATCTCTACAGTGTCCGCAAAGAAGGCGGTTCGGGCTATGGCTCCGGTGCCAAACAAGCACCCGTATAAAATCGGCGTAGGCAATCCACACTAACTCCTGTCTTTCAAACCAACGAGAAGGAGTGTTTCAAATGCGTGAAGGTTTGATTCCAACCGTTCTTGGTACTGTCGTAACTGCTTCGGGAGCGGCCTTTCTGGGCAGCAAGTACAAGCTGGCGGCAACAGGCGTGCTCGGCTTCGGACTGGCGCATATTGTGCTCGGCGCCATCGACCTGATCGAGCATCGCTAAGGATTGAAAGACGGGATATTCCGATAAGGCGCTGCTTTCGCCTCCGCGAATATCCCTTTTTTACTTGGTAAGCTCCCGGCGTCTAAAAGACGCTTTTCAGTCGCTTATTATTATTTTACCGCCACATAGAACAACCGCTCCGCATCATCCCCGGCAGCAATCCACTCGAAATCGGCATAGACTTCAATATTCCGGAAGCCGGCTCTGGCCAGTTCTTCCTTCATCCACTCCGGATCATACGCCCGCTGCACATGAGTCTCCTCGAAGCGGCGATAGCGGTCGCCTTCCTCCTGAACGAAGATGGACAGGTGATGCTCGATCTCCCGCCGGGGCACATCCATTTCGCAGGTCCAAATATAAGACACGGACGGATCGTCATAAATGAAAGGCTGCTCTTCTTCGTACCGAATCAGGGTCCGGGGATGGTGCACATCGAACAGGAAGCTGCCTCCCGGTTTCAGACCGTCGTAGGTCCGCTGCAGTACAGCGGTGATGTCTTCTTCTTCGAGCAAATAATTCAGACAATCGCAGAAGGAGATCACGGCGTCTACTTTCTCGGGAAGCTCCCAGTCTCTCATGTCCTGCCTGATCCACTGCACGCTTCCTTCTCTCATGAACCGGCGGCCCCGGGGCTGATCCTCCAGCTTCTGCCGGGCCACAGCCAGCATATCCTCAGACAGATCGATGCCTGTCATGTGGTAGCCCGACTCCGTCAACGGGATCGTCAGGCTCCCGGTCCCGCAGCCGAGCTCGGCCACGGTCTCCGGACGCCCCAGCCGCTTCCATGCCGTCTCCGCGAACTCGAGCCAACGCGGGTACGGCATGTCCGCCATCAATTCATCATACACATAAGCAAATTTCCCGTACGAGGGCATTTGACAACACTTCGCTTTCCATACCTCGCTTATTGGGCGGAGTCGCCGCCGGTTCCCCCGCCGTCAGGCTGTCCCTTGCCGTCTTGGGCCAAATAAGTCCAGCTTTCTTTCTGTGTGATAAGCCCTTCCTTCATCAGCTTGCCGAGTGCGCGCTTGAAAGCGGATTTGCTGATACCGAACCGCTGCTTGATAATATCCGGCGGCGTTGCGTCGGAGTATGGCATCGCGCCGCCCGGCCGGTTCTGAAGGAATTCAAGTATCCGGGTCGAGTCCATATCACGGCCCACTTCCTTGCGCTGGGCCATGGACAGGTTCACCCGGCCGTCCTCGCGGATATGCGCCACACGGGCTTCAAACTCCTCGCCCAAGCGCAGAAGTCTCGGCCGCTCAGAGGAATGGATCATGCCGATGGCGCCGAATCCGAGCACGCCTCCGTCCACGATGACGAAGGTTCCCATCTGCAGAGGCTTGTAGACTCTTGCCTTCAGCCACTGTCCCTTCCAGCTCGAAGGAGCCGGGAAGGCAAGCGGAGCCAGCTCCTGCTCGCCCGCAAGCTTGGCGCGCAGACGGCCCTGCTTGTCATGCTCCATGATGACATATACGCTGTCGCCGACCTGCGGGTGAAGCTCCTTCAGCTCGGGAAGCTCGCGGATCGGCAGCAGAAGCTGGCGTCCAAGTCCCATCTCCAGGAAGCAGCCGAGCCGGGGGTGAATGTCTGCCACTTGCAGCAGCGCCATTTCACCAAGTGTTAAATACGGCCTCTTCATGGTGGCAGCCAGACGGTCCTCCGTATCGAAGAACAGGAAGACTTCCAGCGTGTCGCCCGGCTTCACCTTGTCCGTAAGTTCTGTATAGTGCAGCAGCACATCCTGGTCGCCAGCGTTCAGAAAGAACCCGTAAGGAGAAACCTCCCTCGCTACTTCCAGCTTGACGATCGTTCCGGCGATCAGGCTCATACCGTCTCCACAACCTTCGCGTCGGACCATAGACGTTCAATATTATAATATTCGCGCTCGTCGCGGTGGAAGATGTGAACGACCACATCGCCAAGGTCCATTAGCACCCAGCGGGCCGCATCCATGCCTTCGATGCCCTTGATAGCGGTTCCCGCCTCCTGGGCAACCTTGCGCACCTCCGTGGCAATCGCCTGCACCTGCGTATCCGAGTTGCCGTGACAGATCACGAAGTAATCGCTGATCAGCGAAACTCCGCGCAGATCCAGGGCCACGACGTTCATTGCTTTTTTATCTTCAACCGCATTCAGCGTCAGCTGAAGCAGCTCCTTGGATTGTATGGTCATTCCTTTTCCTCCAATGCTCGTACTAAATCATTTCTTGACAGCAGCGTCAGCGGGAATACAATCTTCCGCTTCTCCAGCAGCAGGCTGATCGTCGAATCAAAGCCCGCGATAAGGCCTTCTTCGAGGCTCGATTTCGCCAGCTTACGGATACGGTCAACTCCCGGAAAATCGCGGCCAGGTTCTATATAGTCGGCCAGGCAGACGATTTTGTCCATTAAGGTCATGCCTTCTCTGCCCGAGGTATGGAACCGGATGGCGTCCAGAATCTCCCTGTCGGTAATACCGTACTCTTTCTCTGCCACGAAAGCTCCTACCTCCGCATGCCACAGCTGCTTGTCATAGCGGAGAAGCTCGGCCGACAGGTCATTGTCTTCGATAATTTCGCGCATGCGCTCCACCGGCCAGTATTTAGCCACATCATGCAGGGTCGCCGCAGTCTCGGCCCGCTCCGGATCGCCTCCGTACCGCTCGGCCAATTCGACCGAAGTCTTCATGACGCCAAGCGTATGCTTCCAGCGCTTCTCGGGCATCTGGGATGATACCGATTCAATCAGTGCCTCACGGCTGAACTCCATAAAGCTCACTCCTCACCACATAATCGTATACCGCCTCAGGGACGAGATACCGGATTGACCGTCCAGAAGCCGCACGCTCCCTGATCAGCGTGGACGATATCCCGATCTCCGGCATCTCCGCCAGCCGGACGCTCGCCGCGATATGCGAAGGAAGCGCCCCGAGATCCAGCGGTATTCCCGGACGGGATAGACCGATGAAGGTCAGACGGCGGGCCAATTCGTCGATATCCTTCCACTTCGGCAGATACTGTACCATATCGGCTCCGATAATAAAATAAAATTCAACTTCAGGATAGCGCTCCTGAAGCATCCGAATCGTATCGATCGTGTAAGAGACGCCGCCTCGTACGATTTCCCAGTCCAGAATGCGGAAGGCGCTGTTGTTCCGGATCGCCTCGCGGACAAGGGCGAGCCGATCCTCTCCCGATACGCCCGCCGCATGTTTATGAGGCGGAATATGGGAAGGCATGAACCAGATCTCTTCCAGTCCGAAAGCGTCCCTCGCGGTCTCCGCAGCTACCATATGGCCGTTATGAATGGGATCGAAGGTTCCGCCCATGATGCCAACCTTCACGCTCCCACCTCCTTACCTTCTGTCCTTCGCCCGAACAAGGCACTGTACCGCCAACTGCCCCTGCCGTGCCGCCCTGCAGTCTACGGAAGCTCGATCGTCTTGTTGTCGCGCGATTCCTTGTACAGGACAATCGTCTTCCCGATGACCTGCACCAGTTCGGAGCCGGACTGTTCAGCCAGCTCACCGCCGATCTCTTTCGGGTCCTCGGCGCAGTTGTTCAGCACGCTGATCTTCATCAGCTCGCGTTTTTCGATCGCTTCCTCGATATGGCGGATCAGTTGGTCGTTCACTCCGCCCTTGCCTACCTGGAACACCGAGTCCAGGTGATGGGCCAGCGACCGAAGATAGCGCTTTTGTTTGCCGGTTAACGTCATGTATATTTACTCCCTTATTCTTCATGTGTTATCTACATATTACCCGAATCTGTATGCTTCTATTTGATTGCCTGGACAACTGATTGCCTGGACAGCACTAATTGCCTGTACGGCTTTCATGTCCTAGGCTCTCAAGTAACGCCTGCCGCATCTCCTTGATCGGCGCCGGGCGTCCGGTCCAGTACTCCAGGGCATAAGCTCCCTGGTAGAGAAACATGCCCACTCCGCTGTGAATCACACAGCCTTTCCGCCGCTCACTTTCAAGCAGAAAGCGGGTATGCAGCGGATTGTAGATCAGGTCGCTGACCACGATGCCTTCCGGAAGGATGTCAGGATCGATCGGCATCTGGTCCACGTTCGGGTGCATGCCGACCGAAGTGGTGTTGATTACAATGTCCATCCCCTGGACATATTCTTCAATCTCGCCGAGGCCGATTCCCTTAAGGTCGCCGCGGCCGCTCCAGCTCTCCGCCAGCTCGGCTGCCTTCTCGCGGCTCCGGTTCGCAATGATAACCGAGGCGGGTCGCTCCAGAAGCAGCGCATCCAAGATACCGCGCGCTGCGCCGCCCGCGCCGATCACCATAATCCGCCGGCCGGCAAGGTCGCTGGCTGCCTCTGATTTCAGTGAACGGACATAACCGATCCCGTCCGTGTTGTAGCCGGTCAGCACTCCCCCGTTATTGACGATCGTATTCACGGCTCCGATAGCTTCGGCTGACCGGTCGACGGCGTCGAGGTAAGGAATGACGGCAACCTTGTGCGGCAGAGTCACATTAATTCCCCGGAAGCCGAGCGTCCGGATGGACGAAATCGTCTCGCCGAGACTGCCCGGATGCACATGCAGCGGAACATAGGCTCCCTTGATGCCGAGTGCCTTGAGCCCCGCCGTATGCATCTGCGGGGATTTGGAATGTGCGATTGGACTTCCGATAACGCCGAGCAGGATCTCTCCGGTCTCCGAAGCCCACGGCAAAGCCGTTGCGGTCATGGACAACGCTCCTTCCTTAAATCAGCGAAGGGCGAACCAGCACCTTCACGCCCTTGGGGACATGGACAGCGACGACTGCGCCTTCCGCTCCGTTCAATTTGATCCAGCCGAGGCCGGAGACGAAGACGTCGCTCCGGCTTCCCCGGCCGATTCGAAATTCATGCCGCTGCCATTGCGGCAGCTTGTCCGCATCCTCCAGAGACGGAGGCGCCAGCATCACGCCCCGGTGATCCCGGTACAGCTCATCGGCCCGTTCCAGCTTGGTCCGATGAATCTTGAGACTGCCGCTGATGAAGCAGGTGAACGACTGATGCTCGCCCTGAATGAAGTCGAAGCGGCCCATTCCACCGAAGAAGAGCGTCTGCCCGGCGTTTAGCTGGTAGACAGCCGGCTTCAGCGGCTTGACGGGCATGACGGCGTCGAGATCCCGCCGCTCGACCAGCTCGCTGTAGCGCCAAGGGTAGACAATCCCCGGCGTATCGACGATATAATGACCGTCATCCAGCGGGATTTTGACGCTGTCCAGCGTAGTGCCGGGATAGCGTGAGGTTGTCAGCTCCTGCTCCAGATCGCTGTAATCCGAAATCAGCCGGTTGATCAGGGTGGACTTGCCGACATTGGTTGCGCCGACCACATAGACGTCGCGCCGGCCGCGCAGCGATGAAACCGCATCCAGCAGCCGGTCGAAGCCCTGTCCGCGCTTGGCGCTGCACAGCACGATTTCCGCCGTCTTCAGGCCTTGTTCCTTGGCGCGCTGCTGCACCCAGTTGCGCAGCTTGTTCCAGTTGGTCACCTTGGGCAGAAGATCGCATTTGTTGACAGCCAGAATAACAGGATTGCTGCCGACAAACCGCTGCAGCCCCGAAATGAGGCTTCCCTCGAAGTCGAACAGATCGACGATATGCACCACAAGCGCATTCTTCTCCCCGATGCCGGAGAGCAGACGAAGAAACTCGTCCTGATCCAAGGACACCGAGGACATTTCGTTGTAGTTCTTGATGCGGAAGCAGCGCTGGCAAATGACCGGCTCCCGGTTATAAGCAGCCTCCGGCAAGTAACCCGGCAGTTCCGGGTTCCCGATCTGCAGCTTGACGCCGCAGCCGCTGCAATGGCTCTGCTGCTGTCGTTCCAACTCTTGATTCATTCCTTGCTTTCCTCCTCATGCCACAATCCTTGTTTGCGAAGCCGAGTCAGCGCGATGCGTTCCACCCGGCGGTTAATCCGCGTCCCGAACCCTTCGTCCTTGGGAGAGATCGGAAGCACCAGTACCGTATATAGCCCGAGCCGGTTGCCGCCGTACACATCCGTCAGCATTTGATCTCCGACAACGATCGTGCTGTCCGGTCCAATCTCCATCAATTTCATCGCTCTGTGGAAAGGAGCGTTGCTGGGCTTGCGCGCCCCGTGCACGAATTCGATGTTCAGCGGAGTCGCAAATTTGGATACTCTGTCCATATTGTTGTTGGACACGATGACCAGCTTGAAGCCAAGCTGCTTAACCTTGTCGAACCACACCAGAAGCTCCGGCGTGGCGAGCGGCGCCTTGGCTCCGACCAGCGTATTGTCCAGATCGGTAATAATGCCCCGGTACCCCTTCCTGTACAAGTCCTCCAGATCGATGTCGAACACCGTATTCACCCGAAGTCTGGGGACGAGCATTTCAAACATACGTTCACCTCGATTTCATACGACAAACTATATCATAACTTCAATTCTTCGAAAATCCGGACAGAGCCGCAGATTTTGCGGTCTCCGCCCGCTATTTCCGTCTGAGAATCGTACGCAGCCGTAAAGTTTCAGTATACACGGCTTGCCAATCTTTGTCTTCTATTATTTCGGGACTGTACTTCGCCTTCTCGAACCCGTCGAGCAGAGCGGCGAGACTTCCTGCGGCAGCGGGCCGTTCTCCGCTCCACCGGTTCACGGATTCACGCAGCGTCTCGTTCCCTTCCCTTCCGCAGCCTTTTCTTCTCATCATCGCCACCCAGCGCTCCGTCTCGGCGACTATTCTCTCAGCCGGTGACAACGGCCGTCCATACCGCAGACGCTGCAGCAGGAAGCGCAGGCTCACGCGGCGGCTCCAGAGAAGATAACTCCCCCATCCCGCGATAACAGCAGCAGCGGCGGCCACGATCCAGGGACTGAACATGCCGGTATCCGTCGCATCGCCGGCAGGGTCGGTCTGCTCTTCATTCACCGCGCTCTGCTCCGGACTCTCGGAGGGCTGAGGCTGATCATCAGCTGTGTTCTCGGTCTCCATCGGTGCGCTAAAGCCGGGTGTGGCTTCAATCGGCAGCCAGCCGTAGTCCCCGAAATACACTTCGGCCCAGGAATGGGCATCCGCATTGGTTATCGTGTAATTGCTGTTCGTCGTCCGGCCGACCTGCATCGCGACGTTATCCGGAAGCTGGGCCTGCTCACCCGGCGCATAGCCTTTGACCCAACGGGCCGGAATGTCCAGCGAGCGGGCCATCGTCACGAGCGCCGTGGAATAATAGTCGCAGTAGCCTTCCTTGATTTCAAAAAGAAAGCTTTCCACGAAATCCTTGCTTTTCTTGCGGGACAGATCGGGCTGGTTCGTATAAGGAAACGTTTCTCTTAAGTATTGTTGCAGAAGGAGGATCTTTTCATACGGCGTATTGGCTCCCGCCGTCACCTCCGCGGCAAGATTCCGCACCCTGTCCGGGAAGCTGCCCGGGAGCTGCAGATAGGTTTCCGGCACATCCTTTCCATCATAAAGCTGGAAGAATGTTTTGGCGCTAAGCTCCTGCACGGGAACCACGGGCAGCTGCGACGTAAGCTCGTACGATTTCGGATAGGTCCCGGACTTCCCCTGAATGACCAGATCCTTGCCTACCAGGGCTTCCACGTCCCGGCTTCTCCAGGAAATGCCCTCCGCCTCGCTTCCCCCTTCAATCGATTCGATACGGGAGATGGAATAGGCGCCAAAGAGCACGGGATAGCGGTTGTTGCTCAGCATGCGGACCGAATATTTCAGCTCCTTGGTCGGAACCTTGGAGGCATAGTCGTTCTCCAGTTCCTCGCCGACCTCGGCGCTGTCCAGCCCGCCGCGCCGGCTCTGGATATTGTCGCTCCAGCCTTTGCCGGAATAGACGCTTCTCGTCTCCCCGCGCATGTATATGCGCGTATCCGTGGTGATCGACATTACCGGAGAGTAATCGAAGGCAAAGCCGCCGCCCAGATTGGAATCGTCCAGGCTATAGCCCGAGGCGGTGCCTTTGGAACCCGTTCCGCTGCTGTCCGTCTGTGCCTTCGCGGCACTCCGGTTCTGAGTAGTTCCGGTGCCGTTCCATTCTCTCCATGCCGTATACGGATCGGTCAGGGTGGGCCGGACGGATGGCACATTAACTCCGGCAATAATAACCAGCGCGATAACCAGGACGATATTGACGACTATTTTGAGCGGATAGTTCAGCATCGCCCTCCAGCTTCGCGGATAATGCCGCTGGAAGCTGTTCAGATGCCGGGTTACCAGCCAGCCAAGACCGGCTAACACCGTCCATGCAACCTCCTGCCAGAGCACCTCGGATGTGAAGGAATCCAGCGCAGCAAGCGCCGTGATGTTCGTACCGATAAAGAGCAGAATCCGGGCTTTGCTCGTAACGGCGTACGAGACCAGAAGCATCAGCGCCCAGGCGCTGAGCGCGAACCAGAGGTAGGGTGTCATCTGATTCAGCAGATCGTCCAGCCGTTCGCCGGCGGGCGCTGACGGATAAGGAATATAAAGTCCGTAATGATTAATTGTCCTGAATACGATATACAGAATGGCACAGCCTTCGACCAGCATGCGGTACAGCAGCGGAACCGGCAGCAAAATTTCAATTACGGCGATCACCGTCAGTGTCAGAAGCACCGAGTCGCTCGTCTGCTGAAGCCAGACCGGATCGGTATAGGAGAGCCACTGCAAGGCGATAATGAAGATCCACAGCAAGCTGAAGGAACGATACCAGGAAGCTTTCAGCTGATTCCACCAGCCGCTCATGACGGATACCCTCCCAGCACGGCGGGCAGCTCGTGAAGATCGCCTACCCGGTGTGTCAAATATCCCTGCGTCTTGGAATCATCCTGCCATTCATGGCTTCGGCGCGACTGCGGGTTCTTAACCTGAATGTGGCAGGGAGTCATGCCCCGGCTCTCCGCCCAGCGCAAAGCTTCAAGCGAGTCGCTGGCAGACCGCGGGCTGATGAGCACGAAATAGGCTCCCCTGGGGAACATGCGCCAGCTCTTCTCCAGCCTTGGAAGGAGCGGACCTTTCCCCTCTCCTTCAATGTCGACCAGATACTGAATCATCTTCTGACGCTCCGAGCCGCTCTCGGCGGGAGGGAACACCTTGATCTCCTTGTCCAGGCAGCACAGCCCCATGCCGATGCGATCCCGGATGCCGTAGCCCAGCAGCGAAGCCGCCGTCGAGACGGCCAATTCAAACTGCGGCTCATTGGCATATGCCGTTGACGTTCCGTCCAGCACAAGCATCGTCTTCGGAAGAGACTCATGCTCGAACTCCTTCGATTTCCATGTGCCCGTTCTCGCCGTGGCGTTCCAGTGAATGCGGCTTATCCGGTCTCCATATACATAATCGCGGACACCATTGATCTGGGTCGTCTCCCTGCGCGAAGGCGCCAGTGACACCTGGGGTCCTGCCGCACGTGAATTGCGCTCATAGAGCATCCACGAAGTAACGGGCACCATCCGGGGCAGTACGCCGAACTGTCCTGGTGTTGTAAAACGCCCTTTATATTCAACAAGTCCGAAAATATCGCTGCTGGCAATCTCCGTATCAGAGAAAAAATAGCGCCCCCGCTCCAAGGGAGGCGTCTGAAATTTAAGCTCGCCATGTCCCTTGAAGTTCGGGACCACGCTTTCTTCGAAAATCCAGGACTCGCCGTTATGCCGTTTCAGCACTTCCTTAACGACGACATATGGCAGCGGCAGGAACCCGGGAAGCGTAATCCCCAGCTTCACCCGGAGGAAACCTCCCGCATGAAGCAGATCCTGTCTCTCCCCCTCCAGATACAGCATCCGGCTGCCTTGAGCTCTCCGCACACCGGCGAAACCGCCTGCGATCAAATATAGAATAAGGACCGACACCATCGTAAGCAGCATAACTGACGTCTTGCCGCCCTGAAACAGCACATACAGCAGGGTGACGCTCCAGACAGCGATCACGCCTGCCAGCTTGGCCGGCAGCTTCAAAGCGGCTGCGGACAAATAACGTCTCATCACTGCCTCATCGTGACGGGAACCTGAATGCTGTGCAGTAGCCCGTTCAGCAGCGAATTCGCGGTGATGTTGTCGAGCCTTGACTCGGGACGCAGCAGTATGCGGTGGCCAAGCGTGTAGGATGCCAGCGTCTTGACATCATCCGGGAGCACATAATCCCGCTCCTGCAGAAAGGCGAAGGCCTTGCAGGCCATCATGTAAGACAACGCGGCCCGGGGACTGGCCCCAAGCATGGCCAGCGGATGCTCTCTCGTACCCCGGACGATGTCCAGCAGATAGCCCAGTACGGGCTCACTGATATAGACGTCCCGGATTTCTTCCTGAATGGAGGCGATTCGCTCCATTTCCGTCACAGGCTTAAGCTTGTCCACCGGCTGGCCGTCCTGGTGGCTGAGCAGCAGATTCTTCTCCGTCGACGCGTCCGGATAACCGAGACTGATCCGCATCATGAACCGGTCCAGCTGGGCTTCGGGAAGCGTATAGGTGCCTTCGAATTCAATCGGGTTCTGGGTCGCGCAGAGCATGAAGGGATGCGGAAGCTCATACGTCTCCCCGTCTACCGTTACGTTCCGCTCTTCCATGACTTCAAGCAAGGCGGACTGGGTCTTCGTCGTCGCGCGGTTGATTTCGTCTGCAAGCAAAATATTCGTCATTACCGGCCCCGGCCGGAAATGGAACATCTCGTCCCGGGGATGATATACCGAAACTCCGGTAATATCGCTCGGCAGAATGTCGGGGTTGCATTGAATCCGCCGGTAATCGCCCGATATCGATTTGGCGAGCGCGCGGATCAGTTGGGTTTTGCCCGTTCCCGGCACATCCTCGATCAGAACGTGGCCGCCGGCAAGCAATGCCGTCAGCAGAAGTCTTATTTCAGACGTTTTGCCGAGAATGCAGGATTCTAAATTCATGCGGATATCATTGACGATTTGCATCGATTCTTGGCGTACGGGCATATATAGCAAAACCTCCTAAGTCAGAATAACCGTATACTTACTATTTTACATGATATGGAGGGGCAAAGTACATTTGCAGTGCAGTTAACCTGAAAAAAATACGTACATATATACGTATCCGTTCCGCCTCCGGCAGGATTTTCCGCATTCTTGAGGAAATGTATCAGGATAAGTTGTGAATTCGCCTAACTTGGGAGGGCCTTCTGTGAATTCAACTGAGCGCAAGACATGGAATGAGGAGCATAAAAGACTGACAGCCATGATTCTGGTCCCGAGCGAGCACCGTGAGACGGTGTCTCTGCTGCTGCGTTTGCACAGCCGTCTGCATGCCTCTGTCGGGGAGGACGGCCTGGCCGGATACGAGGACACGCTTCTATTGAACATTACGGAAGATACGCTGCGCCGCTACCCTGTGCAGTCTTCCGATACCCGCAACCCGGTCGTCTGGCATTTGTGGCACAGCGCGCGGATCGAGGACATAACGATGAATATGCTGGTTGCTGGCTCCAGGCAGGTGCTGGAAGAGGACGGCATGCAGAACGCTATGCGAATCCGCTTCTTTCATTCCGGCAATGAAATGACCGAAGAGGAAATGGCGGAGCTGAGCAGGGAAATGCAGGTGGAGGGGCTGCTGGAATACCGGAGAGCGGTGGCGCAGCGAACCCGGGAAATTCTTGAGGCGATGGAGCCGGGGCAGTTCAGAAGAAAGGTGGAGCCGGAACGCATTCTCCGCATCCGCGAGCAGGGAGCCGTGACGCCGCAGGCGGGCTGGCTGGCCGATTATTGGAGCGGCAAAACCGTAGGGGGACTCATGCTGATGCCGGCCACACGCCATCATTTTGTCCACTTGAACAAAGCGATGCGCATCAAGGGGGCGCTTCAGCGTGCTGCGAAAGAGAAACGGACACGGCGGACCTAGGTATCGGACGCAAAAAAACCGCCGGTGCCTGTCCGGCGGGCGGTTCCTCTGCTTCGCACATCATCCCTTCGGCCGCACCAGCAGAGCGGCAAGAAAGGAGAAGACGATCGCCGACGATATCCCGGCGCTCGTAATGTCAAAAATGCCGGTGACAACGCCGATCCAGCCGTCGCGTTCCAGCTCGGTCAGCGCGCCGTGGACTAGTGAATTGCCGAAGCTCGTAATCGGCACGGTCGCTCCCGCGCCGGCGAACTTCACCAGCGGATCGTACACGCCGAAGGCATCGGCAACAGCTCCGGCAACAACAAGCGTGCTCATCGTGTGTGCTGGCGTCAGCTTAAGGCCGTCCATCATCAGCTGGCCCACAACGCAGATAAGCCCTCCAACCACAAAAGCCCATACATAGATCATGACTGTTCACCTCCGCTCTCCAGCGAGACCGCATGGGCGACGCAGGGAATGCTCTCCCCCTGCTGATAAGACAGCGGCGACAGCAGCGCTCCCGTCGCAACGACCAGAATGCGCTTCAGCTGCCCCTTCTTCAGCCGCTTCAGAAGATGGCCGTACGTCACTGCCGCCGAGCAGCCGCAGCCGCTGGCGCCCGCAATCACGTACTTCTGCCGCTCCCTGTCGTAAATCATCAGCCCGCAGTCGGAGAACTCCGTCTGCTCCATGGGGATCCCTTCCTTGGCCAGAAGCTCCTTGGCGATGGGAAGCCCGACCGACGCCAAATCCCCTGTGACAATAAGGTCGTAATGTCCCGGGGACAGTCCCGTATCGCGGAAATGGGCGGTTATCGTATCAGCCGCGGCCGGCGCCATGGCCGCCCCCATATTGAAGGGGTCTTTGAGCCCCAAATCCATAATCTTGCCGATTGTGGCCGAAGTTACAACAGGGCCGCTCCGGGTCCCGTCATTTCGCGTAATGACCGCGCAGCCCGAGCCGGTAACCGTGTACTGGGCCGTCGGGGGCTTCTGCGAGCCGTACTCGGTGGGGTAGCGGAACTGCTTCTCCACCGTGCAGTTATGGCTTGCGGTTCCCGCAAGCGCATACTTGGCTCCTCCGGCATCTACAATCATGGAAGCAACTGCTAAACTCTCCATCGAGGTCGAGCAGGCACCGAATACGCCCAAGTAAGGCGCCCCTACCTTCCGCGCCGCGAAGGTGGCGCTAATAATCTGGTTCATCAGGTCACCGCCGACGAAGAATTCCAGCTCCTTATCCTCGATTCCGGCGTTCAAGAGGGCCAGGCTCACGCTTTTCTCGAACAGCTTCCGCTCCGCCTTCTCCCAGGACTTCTCCCCCATTTCCAGACTGTCAAAAATAAAGTCAAAGTCCGAAGACAGCGGCCCCTCGCCTTCCTCCGGCCCTACAACGGCGGCGGAGCCGATGATGACGGGACGGGAGTCAAACTGCCACGTCTGCTTGCCGAGCTGCTTCATAAATGATTCCCCCCATGACCCAGGAAAGCGTAGATGATGCCGATAATGAAGGCCGCCACGGTCCCGAAGACGATAACCGAACCGGCGAGCTTGAACATGTTGGCCGACACCCCGAGCACAATCCCTTCGGAGCGATGCTCCAGCGCAGCCGAACACATGCTGTTCGCGAAGCCCGTAACAGGCACGGCCGTTCCCGCCCCGCACCACTGGGCCAGCTTGTCATATACCCCGAAACAGGTCAATATGACGGAAATGAGAATCAGCACGGCGACGGTTGGATTTGAAGCTTCCCTGGAAGACATATTGAACGCGTACATGAAAATCTCTTGCACGGCTTGTCCGAACATGCAGATCAATCCGCCCGACAGAAAGGCGCGGAGACAGTTTTTGGCGACGGGCCGCGAAGGCTCATGCTTCTTGGCAACCTGCTTATAAGCTTCCGGTGACAGGGAATCAAGACGCTGCTTGACTCCCGGGCTTTTGGTATTGGCCGGCAATGAAGGCACCTCCTATGGTTTTGGCGAACGAGGGTCCGCACCGCGGACCAGAATCGCATAAAAGATTTTCCTTTATTGTTCGCCGCAGGAGGATTCCTTATTACAGGAGCTTTTTGCATAAAAAAGCAGGATCACCACCAGCAGCACAAATAGAACGAGTACCAGAACAGCCTCCCGTTCCCTGGCCTTCTTCCCCATGTCTCTCGCGTCCTTTCCGGTTCTGCCCAGCCTCTCCCCGGTTATATCCTATTCGCTATTCCCGTGCCCTGTGTCAAAAAATGGACAACCCTTTCCTAAAGGTTCATACTTAGGAATTGAGTACTTCAAAGGAGAGATAGAGAAATGAATCAGGAAACCCTCGATATGTTCAAAACATTAACCGAATTCCCCTCCGCTCCCGGATTCGAGCGCGAACTGCGGCAGTTTGTGAAGGAAGCGATGACCCCTTATACGGATGAATTCATTCACGACCGTCTGGGCAGCCTGTTCGGCGTGCTCCGCGGCGAGGAGAACGGACCGAAGATTATGGTCGCCGGCCATTTTGACGAAGTCGGATTTATGGTAATCGGCATCACAGAGAACGGCATGATCCGCTTTCAGCCGCTTGGAGGCTGGCTCGCATCTGCCGTCTCCACCCAACGCCTTCAGATTATTACGCCAAATGGTCCCGTTACCGGCGTGGTCGGCAGCACGCCGATTCACCTGTTGAGCCAGGAAGAACGGTCCAAAGCCGGTGAAATCGGCAAAATGTTCCTCGATATCGGCGCAGACAGCCGCGCTGAGGCCGAGAGCTTCGGCGTGAAGCCGGGCCAGCAGATTGTGCCGATCTGTCCGTTCACCCCCCTGCCCAATCCGAAGAAGATTCTCGCCAAGGCATGGGACAACCGCTACGGCGTAGGCCTCGCGATCGACCTCGTGAAGACTCTGAGCGGCAAGAAGCTGCCGAACACCGTCTACGCCGGGGCTACCGTTCAGGAAGAGGTCGGACTTCGCGGCGCCCGTACGGCTGCCAATCTGATCCAGCCGGACATCTTCTTCGGCCTTGACGCCAGCGCTGCCGCCGACATGACCGGGGACCGCCAGGCGTTCGGCCAGCTTGGCGGAGGAGCGCTGCTGCGCATCTTCGACCCGACCATGGTTACCCACCGGGGCCTGATCGAATATGTGCAGGATATGGCGGATACCCACAAGATCAAGTATCAGTATTTTGTGTCCCAGGGAGGAACAGATGCCGGACAGGTTCATCTCAGCGGCATCGGCGTTCCTTCGGCGGTTATCGGCATCTGCTCGCGCTACATCCACACCTCGACCTCGATGGTCCACACCGATGATATCGATGCCGCCCGCGAGCTGCTGATCAAGCTGGTCGAAGGACTGGACCAGACGACGCTGCAGACGATTATCGAACGGAGCTGAGTGATGTAGAACCGGCGGCGGCAAGCGCCTTTTACTTTTTACGTTGCTTGGCCTTACCTCCGCCATTCATGTACATGAATCCGGCAAGACGAAAGCCCGCACAGAGCCTGATCAGGCTTCGCGCGGGCTTTCGTCTACATTCTTGTCTATATTCCGTTAATAATCGCTTATATCACATCAAGTGGCACACGGAACGCGGGCTTCGGAAAAGCCTCGTTCAGCCGGACGCTTTCCTCTTTGGACAGCTCGATCAATCCGGCCGAGGCGTTCAGCAGCACATGCTCTCTTGTGGAAGCTTTGGGAATCGCGATCACGCCGCCTTCGCGGATGCTCCATGCGAGCAATACCTGCAAGGGCTGCACTCCATGAGCCTCGGCAATCTCCATTACAGCCGGACTGTTCACCAGCCCTTTGCGGAGAGCGCCGGCCTGCGCGAGCGGAGAGTAGGCCATGATCGGCATCAGCTTGCTCCGCTGCCATGGAAGAAGCTCAACCTCTATGCCCCGGGAGCCGAGATGATAGAGCACCTGATTGGTTGCGCAGTTCGCGCCGCCCTGGACGTCCAGCAGCTCCTTCATATCCTTCGAATCGAAATTCGAAACGCCCCAACGGGAGATTTTCCCTTCCTTGACGAGACGCTCCATGCCCTCCACCGTCTCCTCCAGAGGTACATCGCCCCGCCAATGCAGAAGATACAGATCGAGATGGTCCGTTCCGAGACGCTTCAGGCTTGCCTCGCAGCTTCTTGCCAGCCGGTCTCTCCCGGCATTGTGCGGATAGACCTTGGATACGAGAAAGACGTTCTCCCGAATCCCCCGGATCGCTTCCCCCACAATCGACTCGGACTCGCCATCGCCATACATCTCGGCCGTATCGATCACATTCATACCGAGCTCGACGCCGAGCCGCAGCGCAGCGATTTCTTCCTCTCTGCGAGACGGGTTCTCCCCGATATTCCAGGTTCCCTGGCCGATCGCGGACACCAGCGTACCGTCCGGCAGCTTGACCCGGCGGGCTGCATTCGCCGCTTCAACTTCCTGCTTGCGTACTCCGTTCAAGGAATTCATCATGAATATCGTCTCCTTATCAGTATAGTACTGTTCTCTCCTCTAATCTCGCTTGGATACAGCCCAAGGTTTTATACCCGTTTTGGGCCGTCCTTGACTCAGTTCTTTTCCACAAATTTGAACATTCCGAAAACGGGGTATCAAGAGATCAAAAAGCGGCTTCCGGCTGCACCGGAAACCGCCAATGTTTTACGGATTCATGACGGAGTTATACTCCTGCTGAACCTCTGCTTACACTAAACATTAAAGAAAAACCCGCTGCTCGATTTAGTTTATGAAACACTAAACTGATTTAAACGGATTGAATTTGACGCTCTTATTTTACTGACGATACGCCGTTTTTGTCAATTTGAACTTTTCAACTCTCTTAATTTATTCTAATTTATCTAAAATAAATATTTTATGCGAGAGCATATAATATTAGCTCCAGGTCTCAGCATCTATGCTCGCTGCGGCATGACTTCTTCACTTATCGCCTTTTCCGGCTTTCTTGACTCCCCGGACACTGGTATAATCTAGGTACTTTAAATACAGGGAGAGAATGCCATTTATGAGCATTGGCCTTATTTTTATTGTTGTCATTGTCTTTATACTTGTAAGCTCGATAATGCGCCGCGACGGTCACGGCAAGCAATCGGGAAGCAAACGGTCCAATGATGGAGACGCTGCCATGTTCGCTGCCTCGAATCCGGAACTGTTCGACACTACGCAGGACCGGGAGTCCCCCTCTCACGGGCACAAACATCATAGCGACCATGGGGATAACGGTTGGAATAACAGTCACAGTCATCATTCCGGCAACGGTCATGGCCACAGCGATTTCGGCGGCCATTCCCATGGCGGTCATAGCTTCGGGGATTCCGGCGGTCATTCGGGCGGAGGAGATGCAGGCGGTGGAGGCGGGGACTGAGCGTCCGCGCCGTTTCAGCTGTTGTTGAGCCGTGTTCGGCTGAAAGCCCTGCGGTACTCGGTTGGCGTCACGCCAGCCTGACGTTTGAACCATTTGGCGAACTGTTTGTCATCGTTAACCCCCACGGACACGGCCGCTTCCTTGATGTGAAGGTTCGTGCCTGTCAGCGCCTCTTTTGCCGCCAATCACATATCCTCCGCTTGCTGCGTCCAGCAGCTGACGGGCCAGGATATGCAGCTTGTCGGCAGCGACGCTTCAATCGGCCCATTTATCAGCAGCTCCAATCCATGCTAAAAAGGATTGTAGATCAGGGCCGGGTACTTGTCGGAATACAGGCTGACGGAAGTTATTGCAGCAAGCTCGATCCGGGCCAGAAGCCATTTCTGAACGAGCTGAGGCAGCGGCCCGCCCTTATTGGCAGCGTCCATAATAGCAGACAGAATCGAGGGATCTCTGCAAAATTCCCCATTCCCGTTAAACTCGACAGAGGTCGGGCTGAACGCCTCCAGACTGAGATCGGGGGTATGCTCCTCCTTGTAGAGGAGAACCTCCCCTGATCCGTAGCTAACAGCCAGCCAATTGCCGGCATCCATTCCCGGAACTTCGTAGACAGTTATGCGCTCTGCTTCGCTCAGCTTCTCCCCGAGAACCCGGGCGGTGTAATGCTTCGTCTCGCTTATGTACCTTTTCCCGTTATATAGGCAGACCCTTCCGTTCTCCAGAAGCTCCACCCTGCCCCAGGAACTGTTCAATTCGGTCGTTCTAAGATGAATCAGGGTGATCAACCCGACAAAGATGAATAAAGGGATAGCGACGATCAGTATTTTCTTCACAACAAACCGGTTCATTGCGGAAATTCCCACCATTCACTCTGGAATTCACTTGGCTATTCTATGATTATACCAAATAAATTATGGAAAAAATGATCAAATAATCTGGTTTCAGCAAAATAAGGTCTTCTGTTCGTGATCGACTGAGCTACAAGCGGTCCAGGCTCCTTTCCCGACAAGGAAATTTCTGAAATCGACTTCACGGATCTTCCATCAGGCGCATGGCGTCTCGCCTATGAAATTCCGGCGGAGGCAGGGGATGGAGCAGCCCTGAAGCCCAAAAAGGACAAAGCCCTCACATGGATGTGGGGACTTTGTCCTTTGCCGGGAAGCCGGCTGATTCGAATTTACGCTATAATTCAACAGTCTGGTTGAGATTCGATCGTTCTGTATCCTGGTTCGTGATTCGTCTGAACAAATAGGTCGCCTTCTCGGCCAGATTCCCGCTTTTCCAATATTCAGCCGCCTCGGCATGCACCTGGATCAGAATGACATCAGGGTCATCATAGCCGGTCTTAAGAAAGGCTTCGTAACCTGCATTCCAAAATTCCTTTTTCTTCTCCACATTCTCTACAACCTTGGCCGTGCCGCGAATCGAGACATAGGATTTATCGGCATACACGACGTTAACTCTGGGATCATGAACTATTTCATCGAACTTGCTGGTATCCTTCTTGGTAAGGAACCATAAATCCCCGTCAAATTCGACTTCCTGTGTCTTCATGGGACGGGATACCAATCCTTCGTCCGAAATCGTCGTGAACATCGCTGTATCGATGCCCTTGATCAGCTTACGGACCGTCTCAACAGCTTCCTGGTGACTCTTGTTCAAATCAGACATGCTTATCGCCTCGTTTCTTCCGGATTATAGGTTAGCTTATCCAAAACCCATACCATATATTAACCATTAATAGAACTTAATTGCTTCATAATCAATGATTTCGATAAGCTGCCCGATAACCCGAAGACGCTCGGGACTCAATCCCTGCATAAATGCAATGTAGCGGGTCTTCCATTCCTCATCGCTTCCTTCATGCACTGACACTATGGCTTGAAAATCCAGAGAACCGCTCCGCAGTTCCTCGTACAGAACGATTTTCGCCAGAATAGCGAGTTCCATGTCGCCGAAAAGGCCAAAAAGCGCCTCATACTCATCTCCGTAAAGGATATCCGATTCCAAAACATCCAAATAATCATGGAGCGAATACAGCCGGGATTTAATAAGCCGGGCCTTGTCTTTCTTTTGCCCACATTCCATCACTTCATCCAGCAATTTCCGAAGCTCAACATCGGTCATCCGGTCTTCCGCGTTTAATGAGAATTCTACGGGCTTGATCCGCTCCTCCTGCCGGGTAATGATTACCGCCTGCAAATTGCGGGAATTGGCCGCATGGACGACCCGCTGCACGAGTCCAGCAATGCACTGATTCATGTATTCTCTCAGATGCCGGCTGCCGATCTGCAGTTCTCTCTGGAGACGGTGTACCGCCTCTTGGATGATGAATTGAATTTGCTCCGGAGGCGCTAGAGTCAATATCCGCTCCAACTGTTCAAGTTGATAGGCCGAAATTCTAACCTGCCCTGCCTCCATGCCGGACACAATGGAAAAGACCTCATTATTCAGCATCAGCTCATACATATTGAACAATTCGATCCGGTAATCAAACCTGCACACTCTCCCGAAACTCACCAGCGTATCCAGAAGGTCTTTGTGTTCGAACAGCTGAATAAATTCCGTCTCGATATGAAGCCGCTCCAAATATTGTTTCATGTAAAAGACGCCCTGCAGCCGCATATCGTCTCTCGCGAGTGGATAATCAATGCTAGCCATCGTGTTATGTGCATCAAAAACAATTCCGTATTTCTTCATAAAAACGGGCACAGACTCGTCTATCGTCATATTGTAGGCATCCACCGGAACATCCAGCTTGTTTTTTCTGATTATGCCATACAGCCGCTTGGTCTCTTCAAAGCATCTGCTTACTGTCTCGACACCTTGTTCATAAAGACTTGGAATTTCAGCCGTTTTCAGGTAGACAATCGCCTCCTCGGGCGATTCCAGGCTATGAAAGTATGCATCTACTGCATATAGCATAGAGGTGAAGATGCTTTCCGCCGTCTCTACTGTAACCGAAGAGCTCTCCCCCTGGGTATAGCGCTTGATCAGGTTCTGCAGGAGAAGCATCAGCCTGCTCTGAATGCCGTAAATACCTCTCTCCGAAAAACCTCGGCATACTCTTCAAGCCTGCTCTTCATCAAATCCAGAGAGCCTCCGCAGTCTTCGTCATAAAGCTCCCTCATTAGTTCGATCAATCTGGAGTCGCCGATTTTATCCTCGGTTGATTTCTGGCAGCGATCATTTGCCTTGCTTCATCCGGAGACAGGACAAGCCCAAATGATTGGGTCTTCTCATTCAGCTCTAGGATCTGGATTACAGCCTGTTCCTGCATCGAATTATTCAAGGAGTAGAATAGGCGCGATAAAAACATAAGGTTCCCTCCCTCTCTCGATCCCAAGCATTTTATCAGGGGATAAATTCCATAAAAATAATTCTTGACTTTCGTATTATTTTATGTTATAATTTTTAATTAATTATGTTATAATAATATATTACTTAGTCCTTATGTTGTCAAACAAATTTTACTTTTTCATATAAAACACCCCTTACAGTTTTCATTGGTTTTTCCAATGTCCGCTATAAGGGGTGTTTTTGCGCTGTATTTATATTTCAATCAAATGCGGCTTAACATCAGGGTCATGATTGGCGATGACGTCCAGGCAGTCCGGCCTTAAGCTCATTTCTTTTACCCAATGCAAAGATTCCTTAGCTTGTTGTTGACTAACCGTAAATCCCGGAAGAATCATATTCTCCCAGGATTTTTTGGCGTAGCCGGTATCGGCTGCCAGCAGCAGGAATTGCCCGTTTCTTTGTATAAGGGTTGAAGTCAAGCCCGTGGAATGTCCAGGGGTATGAATGAACATAACCGAACCATCGCCAAATAAATCAAAAGCTCTTTGCTGCGGTCCGTATTCCGATGCTTTCATTGTGAATGTGTTCACAAAAAGCCCCGCCCATGTATGCCGAAGGTAGCGCAGACCGCCTTTCGACGCTGCCTGCCATTCCAGACCGCTGGTCAAAAATTGTTTCGCTTCACTTATTAATTTAAGTCCGCTGGTATGATCGATATCCATATGGCTCAAGATGACATAGTCCAAATCCTTCGCTTTGATCCCCCTGCTTAGGAGCTGCTCATGAACAGCCTGTCCTTCTGGAAGAATCGCTTTGCTGACTTTATGGCCAATTCTCCCCAAATACTTGATCTGGTTACCGCGCACATCGGTATGCCAACCTGTATCAATTAAGACAAGCCCTTTGGGATGCTCGATCAAATAGGCCGAAACCGGAATTGTAACCTGATGCTACTTGAACGGAAGATTCCTGCAGGAGCAAGAGGATTCCATGTATGTTGTCTAAATGGGACGGCGATATCAGTCTGAACTTGACCGTAGTGCAGAATGTGAACCTTTATTGAATCGGACATTGGAATCCCCCCACTTAGCTAACACTTGAAGTGTGGAATTCTTGGGTAATCCCTTCTACTGAGGGGAATTCATATCGATATTTTCTCACGAAATATCGTATACCAATCGATCCCTGCGGTTCCCGCAGTTTTCCAAAGGAACATCTGTACGGGTCATTCCCACCGTTGTGTGATGCCTTATCAAAGTATCTAAGGAACGGTGGTCTTGACGTTTAAACACCAAGACTTTTGATGTTATGTGCGGCATTTTCATCTCGATCATGATGGGTATGGCACAATGGACATGTCCATTGTCTCACAGACAACTTCTTTACTTCGGGATGGATCGTGCCGCATACATGACACCTTTGGCTCGTTGGAGCGAATGTATCCGCTACCTTCACCTTTCGTCCATACCATTCCGTTTCCGTGGACGCTTGCCAGCTGACATCCCGTTGAACAGCTCCAGATTGTTGATCATGGTATCAGCCGTTCTGCCATTCTTGTACAGGCGCATGATCAGCAAATCGCTGTCATGTACGATGGACCCGACGGCAGGGACTCCGGCACGGGCAGAGATGGCTATGCCAAGCGCATCCAAATCATCGATATCCTGCTCATCCAGCTTCTCGTCGTAGACGGAGATCCATCTGTCGGAAGAAACGTTCACAATCAGGGAACGGTCAGCTGAGTCTGCATCGCTCGCCTCCTCGTATTCCGTTCCAATCAGCCTGCCTTTATGGCAAGCAGCACTTCCTCAAGCAGTTCGGTGTTATTCTTGGCTCCAATGAACACTTGAATATTTGAAAGAAACGTACCCAATATACACACCCCTATGGTCTGCCTACCAACCCGGAGTATTGAAGATAATGTAGGGTTGATCAAAGAAGTATATCGCTCCAGCCTGAATTGCTATTGCAACAAGAATAAGCAGAATTGAATATACAACACGGGAAACTTTAGCTACATTAAAGAACCTATTAATCGCAATAAATGCCAGAGCGTAAACGGGCATAGAAAAGAGAGTAATCACTGCATTCAGTAAACCATCTATGAATTGCGCCTCATAATGTTCTGGATAGGTCTTTAGAAAATAATTATTTACCAACAATGGAATTATTATGGACAAGATGCTCTCGATAATTATGATAAGTATTTTTTGATTTCTCCGTAGTTTCTTTCGAATAACCGACCTTGAGATTAGAAAAACCATGAAGGCTAATATTAGTGCTACGAACAAAACAATTTCGTTCACTTTGATCTCCATTCTTGGAACTATTTTGAACATCCAATTCATCTAATCATATATTCGTGAGCACACAAAATAATCCTGCCCTTCCCCGGACAGGATTGTTGTCAGACATCAGCCGCGATAGCTGTATCTCTCTTCCGTTGTGATAGGAGTGCCATCGATGTGATAGTCATAGCTCCAGGGGATCTGTGAGAACTCCTCTTCCCCCATAACGACCAGTTCTTCCTTAAAGAGCCGGAGCAGCTCATACAGCGAGTTCTCATGATCGGGAATGCATGCTTCCAAATGAAACTGTAGAGCCCCGCTTAATCCGGAATAGTGGAAGCATACGAAAGGAAGACCCTGTTCAAGCCAATAACGCCCGTCTCTGGCCGAGATGATCTTCCGGCTGGGTTCGTGCAGATTCCAGTAGGCGACATTGTACCCCGGGTGTTTCCATACCGTAATGTCAAAGTAAGCGGGCGCGAGATCCATCCATTTCTGATCCACAAAAAGATAAGGCGCATGAAGATATCCGTGGCTGTACAGCCGCTGTCCCCACCATTCCAGAAAACGCATCGTTTCCTCCGACCGCCGAAGCGCCAAAAAGCCGGTGCAAAAGACGCCCACCCAAAAATAGCTCCACGGCTCTCCGCACGGCCCCAGCAAGTTAGGTGACAGCAGAATGTTATGATATTCCAGGGCAAACAGCAGATCGTCGAATGGAGCGTAAGGGATAACATCCGTATCCATGAATACGATGTTAAGTTCATCCGGGTTCCGGTCAAACAGAAATCGGAAAAATGCCGGTTTAATGGAGGTTACCGCCTCCAGAAGATTGTATTTAAGAAGATTGGTTTCAAAATCGGGGATTCCCAACTCCTTGGCCAAAATGACTTCGTCGAACCATGGAACGTTAAGGACTGCCGGATGCATCGACCTCTCCACAAGACAGATAACAATCCGGGCATACGGCATGTGATATTTTGTCATTCTTGCCATCACTTTCGCCTCATGCAGATTGTCTGCACAGGTCACCGAGCAGATGATCATGGCTCCTCCCCCTCTCCATACGGTAATCAGAATATACGATCATTAGAAAGTGCGAAGGGATCGGCTTCCATTGAACGATGTTTTTTGGCCTCCCGGTAGCGTAATCGGGTCTCATCCGATATTTTCTCCCCGCTGTAGAAAGAGTCATAACTCCAGGAGGAAGCTGCATGCCAGGGAAGCAATGATTCCAGCTCCTGCTTGTAGCTCTTCCACATTTGTGCGTATACCCAGTTGTCCGGAATGTAGGTGTTCATACAGTTGTCCAGTAATCCGGCAAAATTATTGAAGTTCACGCAGCGGAGCGGGGTCCTGTCGGTCAGGAAATACTGATCTTCTACCCAGTAGAGTGCTCTGCAGCGTTCATGCAGGTTCCAGAATGCCAGGTTGTATCCGGGATGACGAAGAATGCCCAAGTGAAAAAAAATAGGAACTGAATTCAGGTAAGGCTGGTCGATATACAACCCTCTTGGCTGTTCGTAAAAATCGCCTGAAGTCATCTCCACCCACCAGTCCGCAAAGCGACGACCCCCATCGCTGTTTCTAACGCCTACCAGTGCGCTGCTAAAGGTCCCGTCCTGCAGCGTCCCAATCTCGCGGGAGCAATCCCAGGGAGCAGAGGGCTCCAGATGATGGGGAGTCAGCACAACATCATAATAGGTAAGCATTGCCCATATTTCACTGAACGGCTTGAGTGCATACATCTCCGGATCGAGATACACAATCTGCTCCTCCGCCGGAAAGGCTTTGAGCAGATAGCTTATCAGTCGTCCTTTCATCGCCGTGGCGCATTGGAGGGAGTTAAACTTGAACATATACCCTTCAAAATCGTGGAACCCGATATAGGCTGAAATATCCCTGGCCGTAAAAATCCAGTCAATATCCGGCAGCGGTTCTGCCGGGTATCGTTCCACCAGGCACACTACTATGGTTGTTTCAGGCATTATTCGCTTTACAGAAGCCGCCATCAGCCTCGCTTGGGGTAATCCTGAAGCATTGACTACCGTTCCTATTATCATATTGGACGAGCCTCCTTGTTCCACTCTTTTCTTTGCCATTCAGCGGTCATCTTCACTCCCACTTTGAACGGCACTTTAGTTTTATACCCCGTGTCTGTATATAAATTTTTATTGTAAAGATCCTTCTTAGTCATATAGACTCCGTTATAAATATGTTTTCCAAAACCTAGAGTGAGATTAGGGTTTACGATCTCCTTTAATTCCTCTAAATACTTCTTCAAAGGGACAACCCGCTCACTTCCAATTATATAATCGTTATAACTAATTCCCTTCTCTGCAATAATCCGATAGGCTCTTACAGCGTCAGTGATATAGATGAAATTATATAAATGCTCGCCTTTTGTTAAGGCCGGTTCCTCGCCATTAATCAGCTTTTGTATGACACTGTTAATTAATCGATTCGAGGTTTCACCAACACCATAAGTATTGGTAAGAAACGGCCAGAAAAAGTCTATCTTCGTTTTATTGGCTTTTAGCTTACAGAAAAAATGGCTTGCCAATTTTGCTGTTTTATACGCGTTTCCCTGATTAGTAACCTCTTGGCTTTTCTGCATTTCAACCAAACATTCTCTTTCCTGGATACTTCCCGCTCCTATGAAACGTGTGCAGTTGGTTTGATTGGCTAATTCCATCGCATCGAGAGCGTACTCAATATTTCTTATTTGCACAATATAATTAGATTGATATTCACTGTAGACTCCTTCCCAGCCTAGATGAAAAAAATAATCATAGTTTTCATTAATGCTTTTGCCAGCATTTTTCAGATCAGATAAGTCACATTCTAGAATCTCTACATCGCTTAAATTTTCTAATCTGTATCTATTATTTGAATTAGGCCGAATAATCGCCAATACTCGATATCCGTTATTAATTAATTCTTTTACAAGATAGCTCCCGATAAATCCAGTTGCACCCGTAACAATAGCTTTCTTCACAAAGATCGCCTCCCACCTTTTGAAGCATCTTGGGAAAGAGTGTATTATCGAGCTCTCTCCAGTCCATCACTCAGCCGCGATAGCTATTTCTCTCTTCCGCTGTGATAGGAGTGCCATCCATGTGATAGTCATAGCTCCAGGGGATTTGTGAAAGCTCCTCTTTCCCCATAATCCAAAGTTCTTCCTGAAAGAGCCGGACCAGCTCATACAGCGAATTCTCATGATCGGGAATGCATCTTTCCAAATGGTAATGTAGAGACTTGCTTAATCCGGAATAATGAAAGCTTACGAAAGGAAACTCCTGTTCAAGCCAATAACGCCCGTCTCTGGCCGAAATGATCTTCCGGCTGGACTCGTGCAAATTCCAGTAGGCGACATTGTACCCCGGGTGTTTCCATACCGTAATGTCAAAGTAAGCGGGCGCGAGATCGATCCATTTCTGATCACAATTAAAGGGGGCTTGGTTATACCCGTAGCTGTACAGCCGCTGTCCCCACCATTCCAGAAAACGCATGGTTTCCTCCGATCGCCGAAGCGCCAAAAAGCCGAGGTTAAAGAAACCCACCGATAAATAGATCCACGGATCCCTAAACGGCTCTATCAGATGAGGGGACAGCAGGATGTTATGATATTCCAGGGCAAACAGCAGATCATCGAATGGAGCGTAAGGGATGACGTCGGTATCCGTGAATACGAGGTTGAGTTCATCCGGGTACCGGTCAAACAGAAAACGGAAAAGATCCGGTTTAATGGAACATACCGCTTCCATAAGGTTGTATTTTAGAATGTTGGTTTCAAAGTCGGGAATTCCCAAATCCCTGGCCAAAATGACTTCGTCGAACCATGGAACGTTAAGCGCTGCCGGATGCATCGACCTCTCCACAAGACAGATGACAACCCGGGCATACGGCATATGGAATTTTGTCATTCTTGCCATCACTTTCGCCTCATGCAGATTGTCTGCACAGGTCACCGAGCAGATGATCATGGTGCTCCTCCTCTTCATACGGTATTCAGAATTGGGTTTCATTAGCAAGTGTGAAGGGATTGATCTCGATCGGGCGGTATAATTGGGCCTCGCGGTAGCGCAATCGGGTCTCATCCGATATTTTCTCCCCGCTGTAAAAATAGTCGTAGCTCCAGGGAGAAGAGGCATGCCAGGGAAGCAATGATTCCAGCTCCTGCTTGTAGCTCTTCCACATTTGTGCATAAACCCAGTTATCCGGAATGAAGGCGTTCATACAGCTGTCCAGTAATCCGTCCAAATTCTTGAAGTTCGCGCAGTGAAGAGGGGTCCAGTCAGTCAGGAAATACTGATTCTCTACCCAGTACAGCTCTCTGCAGCGTTCATGCAGATTCCAGAATGCCAGATTGTATCCGGGATGACGCAGGATGCCTGTATGGAAGCAGCTGGGGACGAAATTCAGATAAGGCTGGTCGATGTACAGCCCGTTCGGCTGTGCATGAACATCGCCTGATGTCATCTTCACCCACCAGTCCGCAAAATAACGTCCTCCGTCGCTGTTTCTAACCCCGACCAGAGCGCTGTTAAAGGTCCCATCCACCAGTGTCCCGATTTCGCGGGAGCAATCCCAAGGGTCAGAGGGCTCAAGATGATGGGGAGTCAGCACAACATCATAATAGGTAAGCATGGCCCATATTTCACTGAACGGCTTGAATGCACACATCTCCGGATCAAGATACACAATCTGCTCCTCCTCCGGAAAGGCTTTGAGCAGATAAGCGGTCAGCTGGGGCTTCATCGCCGCTGTGCATTGGAGAGAGTTGAATTTAAACATATGCCCTTCAAAATCGGGGAACCCGATATAAGCCGAAATATCCTTAGCCGTAAAAATCCAGTCGATATCCGGCAGCGGCTCAACCGGGTATTGCTCCACCAGGCAGACTACTATAGTTGTTTCAGGCATAATCCGCTTAACAGAAGCCGCCATCAGCCTCGCTTGGGGTAATCCTGAAGCATTGACTACCGTTCCTATAATCATATTGGACGAGCCTCCTTGCTCTGGGATTCCATTCGATTGATTGTGACGCTATATTCTATGAACAAGAGAGTTGATGGCTTGTGCAGATGAACAAATCCATCCGCCGGCTTCCCGCAATAATGTACTATATGGCGTTCCACTAGGGATGTAGGATATGAGAAGGACTTGAAAGGAGAATTCTCAAATTCGGGAACCAAAAAGGCTATGAAATATACGTATGGGGCAACGATTGGCTTTGGCTTATTGCTTGTTATTTCCGCTATGTGGAACTCGATTCTTGTTACGATCCTGCCCAAAATATTAATTGCAATGCAGGTAATAGGAAGCCTGTATATGTTCTATCTTGCCTATCAGATCTTCAAGACGGAGCACGCCCAAGAATTAGATCCCTTAATGCATTTCATTCAACCCATTAACGCAACCATATCCGGAGTCTCTGCCATTAGTGTCTTTCACTCCTCTTCATTGCGAGATACTATACACTATGAACAAATGAACCAATGGCTTGTGCAAATGGACAGCTTCATCCGCTGATATATAGAAAAGAGACTTTCCATCCGGAAAGTCTCCTTTAATGCTTCTTCCATTTCGCTTTGCAGGTAGATATCCCCACCCAGCCTCTCCAGCCATAGAAATTCTAAAGCAGCATAACTATTGTTTCTTGAAAGTGTTAATCAGCCGTTCCATATACTGCTTCATCTTGATTGTCAGATCAAAGTCGCCGTCATGGAGGCACCAATTGTAGATCACTCCACGGGCAGCTATAAACAGGAACTCCGTAATATCCTCGGATGATATCTGATTATCCAGTTCACCGGAAGCCTGCCTCTTCTCGATGATGGCCTGCAGCGTAGTTTGCATATAACGGCCCTTCGCAATAAACAGCTTATTATTCGTTGTATATAGCTGCTTGATCGTTTCCAGCCCCATATTCTCATTATAATCGGCATAAACCTCGAAATAGTGGACTAGCTCTTCTTGCGCATCCCGGGATTCAGACACAGCTTTATATTTCTCATCAAAATAGCTGTCTGCCTGCTCGTACATTTCAACCAATATATCGCTCTTCGTCTTGAAGTAATTATAAAAAGACCCGACTGAAACCCGAGGCCACTGAAAAAGTCCATCTCATAGAAAAAGGTACAGTCTTTCAATTAAATTGAAGAGGCTGTACCTTTTTCTGTATAATGGAGTCATAACGAAAAGCGGGTGAGTGCGGATGATACGGCAACAACAAACTTTAATCCTGAGTCCTTACGCGGCATTGTATGACATCGTTGTACCAAAGGACAATATGCTTCGTCAAATTAACGATTTGGTGGACTTCACTTTCATATACGAGGAACTCGAAAAGAAATACTGCTTGGACAATGGACGCAACGCCATTGACCCTATTCGCATGTTTAAATACTTGCTTCTGAAGGCAATCTTTGAATTGTCTGACGTAGATATTGTTGAGCGTTCAAAGTACGACCTCTCGTTCAAATTTTTTCTTGGCATGGCACCAGAAGACTCGGTAATCGACCCCAGTTCTCTGACGAAATTCCGTAAACTGCGGTTGAAAGACATGAATCTCTTGGACATGCTCATTGGTAAGACCGTAGAACTTGCCATCGAGCAGAATATCCTGAAGAGCAACTCCATCATCGTCGACGCAACGCATACGAAAGCACGCTACAACCAAAAAACGCCCCAAGAAATTTTGCAAGACCGTGCACGTAAATTACGAAAAGCCGTGTATACCATGGATGAATCGGCCAAGGCCAAGATGCCGGCAAAGAATACGACGAGCGAACTCGAGGATGAACTTACATACTGCCAAAAACTCGTCCACTTCATCGAAAACGAGAGCGGCATTGCACAGGTGCCCAAAATTCTGGAGCCGCTCAACCTGCTAAAAGAAACGGTTGCGGATGATGTTGAGCAGCTTCGTTTGGCGGCAGATCCGGATGCGCGCGTGGGACATAAGAGTGCAGATTCCGCGTTTTTTGGATACAAAACTCATCTTGCGATGACCGAAGAACGGATCATTACAGCGGCTGTAATTACAACAGGCGAACAGAATGACGGCAAGCAATTGCAGACGCTCATCGAAAAGAGCGTAGCGGCTGGCATGCAGGTCAAAACGGTGATTGGGGATACAGCCTATTCAGAAAAAGGAAATATTGCTTACACGAAAACAAATGAAATTGAACTGGTTTCCAAACTAAATCCGCTCATTACGCAGGGCGCGCGAAAGAAAGAAGACGAATTTTTGTTCAACAAAGATGCAGGCATGTACGTATGTCCAGCTGGACACATGGCCATTCGGAAGGCTCGGCAAGGCAAGAAGGGCGAGGGCCAAAACCAGCAGACTACCTATTATTTTGATGTGGATCAATGCAAGCGTTGCCCGCTTAGGGAAGGCTGCTACAAAGAAGGAGCCAAGAGCAAGACCTACTCCGTAACGATTAAATCTGAAGAGCACACGGAGCAGATGGCGTTCCAGGAAACGGAGTATTTTAAGACAAAAGCGAAGGAACGTTACAAAATTGAAGCGAAGAACAGTGAGCTTAAACATGGACACGGGTATGATGTAGCGATATCCTCGGGTCTGCTTGGCATGCAGTTACAAGGTGCGATGGCCATATTTGCTGTAAACCTAAAACGAATATTAAAGATAGCAGAGTAAGGATAAGGAGCAATACGCCCCTAAAAAGAAGACACCCTCCCCCATATACTGGGAATGGATGTCTTTTTTACGTATTCACTTCTCACCAAGATTGAAAAACTGTAAGTTCTTCAGCGGCCTCCTGAAACCCCGGCCTCCTTACAAATTTCTCCGATTTTAATCTCCTCTAAATCCTTTGTCTTCATCAGACGCAAGGCGCTGTTATAGATTTCTTTCTTCGTTTGTATGCTTTGAAGCTGTCGCGAATTTAATTTCTTGGGGGACATGATCGTTCTCCGCTCTATATATATTTGATGTGAATTGTATCAAATTATTCCCTTAGGAGGATTATCGCATGAAGGAAGAACACAAAATCTTATTTACCCCAATGACAATCGGCAAGCTGGAGCCTTAAGAACAGATTTGTTATGTCTCCTATGGGCCCTGGAGGTCTGTGTGATGCGGACGGTTCCTTCTTCGCGGTTATCAAGGCCATGAATGATGGCGTTTTCCACCAGGGGTTGAATGATCATCGGAGGGACCGGTATGTCCGCAAGCTCCGGATCAACCGTCAAGCGATATTCCAGACGGTCTTCATACCGGAACTTTTCGATATCCAGATAACAGCGCACACGCTCAAGCTCTTCGCGGAGAGGAATATTGTCGTTGCCACTTTGGACATAAGCTTGCTTAAACGGAGAAGCCTGCCTGATAACAGCGAGGCGGAAGCGTAGATAAGCACAACTGCAAATATCAGACTGGCCGTTATCACGACTGCGCCGAGCCGGAACACTTGATTGGCATCGCGGGTAATATCGGACACAGTAAAAATGGAAATAATCCGAAGACCGTTCCAGCTATTCTCCGGATTCAGATTGGCGATAACCACCTTGGAGGATTTGCCATTGACGACTGTATTGTAGCTTCCTTCCTGACGGGAGAGTATCTTCTCATCCCCTTCAATATCAGCCAGATTCTTCCCGTACATCCCCGCTTCATTGGAGCCGACGACCCGATTCCGGTTATCCACGATCAATGTGGTGAACGACTCCTGGTCCAGAATCGAGCTTAATTGCTGTTTATCCACATTAATGACCAGAACTCCTTTTCATCCCATTGAATCCACCGGAAATGAGCGGGTTTAATTTTGGGTGGCCACCCGCATCATCCGGTTATCTACAGTTAAGCGGTAGGATATGTCGAGCGGCACTTTAATCAGCTCTTCCGTCCGTTTTCGGACACGCTCAACATTGTTCGTTACTTGCAGCAGCCGAAATGAACGTAATCGCCAATTTCTTCTTCATTTTCATGTCGTTCATCATTCGGATAAAAAACATGGCTAACCCTCCAGGAAAAATTCGGCCGCTGCGCACAAAATGCCCCTTTTCGCACAAAAAGGGGCAAGGTTTTATTGACGTATTTTACTGCTTCGGGCATAGACAGCTTCCGTGCATCAAGCTTTCCCGGGATTTACTGCCCGGATTCGGAACCAGCCGCTTTCATAATCCTTCTGCTCATAGGCAAGGGGCAGTCCCAAGTGCATCAGTCTGTCTCCACCAATGATCGGCTTGTCTTCGCTGTCTCCGGACTGAACCTCATATTCGAGCTCCGGATGAAGCCCGGCCAGCCGCAGATATCTCTGTGGCGGGTGCGGCACCGCCATCACCTGGAAATGGTAGACAAGCGCTTCCTCTTTATTCTCGGAGACGAACATCCAGGCCGACTCGTTGCCTTCGAATGGACTCTTCAGGCGGTACAAATCACCCTTCTGGACTAAACCGCGAATCTCCTTGTAGGCTGCAACCTGGCGCTTGACGATCTCTTTCTCCTCTTCGGTAAATTTCGTAAGATCAAGCTCATACCCGAAGTTTCCGGACATCGCAACATCGCCCCGGAACTCAAGGGGAGTCATCCGCCCGACCTGATGGTTCGGCACGGCCGATACATGCGCTCCGATTGCGCTTGCGGGATACACCAGACTGGTGCCGTATTGAATCTTCAGCCGCTCCACTGCATCGGTATTATCGCTGGTCCAGGTCTGCGGCATGTAATAGAGCATACCGGGATCGAACCGGCCTCCTCCGCTGCAGCAGCTCTCGAAGAGAATATCCGGAAATGCGGTGGTGATGCGCTCGAGCAGCTCATACACGCCGAGAACGTAACGGTGGGCGGTCTCACTCTGGCGTTCCGGCGGCAGCTCGGCAGAGCCGATTTCCGTCAGGCACCGGTTCATGTCCCATTTCACATAGGAGACCGGCACACTGGAGAAAATGGCGGAAAGCGAGTCATAGATATAATCGCGCACTTCCTGGCGGGTATAATCCAGCACCAGCTGCCATCTCGCTTCGCTGCGTCTCCGTCCCGGAACATGAAGGCACCAGTCCGGATGCTTCCGGTACAACTCGCTGTCCGGCGAGATCATCTCGGGCTCGACCCAGAGCCCGAATTTCAGGCCCAGCCGGTTGATGCGTCCCGCAACATCCGCAAGGCCACCCGGAAGCTTCCGGCGGTCCTCAACCCAATCGCCGAGAGACGAATTGTCAGAATCCCGTTTACCGAACCAGCCGTCATCCAGAACAAACAGCTCAATGCCCAGCTTGGCTCCCTCTTCTGCTATCGACACCAGCTTATCCGCATTAAAGTTAAAGTAAGTAGCTTCCCAGTTATTGACGAGTATCGGCCGTTCCTGATCCCGATATTTCCCCCGGCACAGCCGGGTCCGATACAGACGGTGATACGTCCGCGACAGTTCTCCCAGTCCTTGTCCGGAGTATACCATAACCGTCTCAGGTGTCTGGAAGCTCTCCCCCGGAGTCAGGAGCCACGCAAAATCAAACGAATTGACGCCGATGTTAAACCGCGTGGAGCCGAACGAATCCACTTCCGCACTCGCTTCAAAGCCGCCGCTGTAGACAAGGCTGAAGCCATAAGCGTCACCTTGGTATTCCGTCGTTTGAGGAGTGACCAGTGCGGCAAAAGGATTGAATTGATGGCCGCTCATGCCTCGCTTGCTATCGAACCTTGTCTCGCCTTGATGAAGCGGTTTGCGGGTAATATTGCCTTCCCGTGCCCAGGCGCCTGTCAGGTACGTGATCTCGAAATCGCGGGTGCCCTGGAAATCAACACTGGCACTCAGGGCACGGCGAAGCCGCAGCTTCTTGTCCCCCTCATTAACCAGACGGGCCGAGCGAACGATGGCGTTGCGGTCACTGAAAATGCTGTAGCTTAGCACAACTTGGAGACCTGAATACGCATCCACTAATTCCAGTTCAAGCGTATCCGCTTCAGCCTCGTCCTCGACATATACGGCCGGAAATCCGGTCAGGGATGGCTTTCCCTTAATGATGCGGTAGCCTGCATATTTCAACTCCGTAATGCGCGTGCCATCTTCAAGCTCAGCCTGGTACGCCGGATTCCGGAAGTCTCCGCTCCCGTATTGCGGGTATTCCTGCGGCAGCCGATCCAAACCTGCTTTTTTCGGAGTATGGATCAGCAGATCGGACATCGGTTCCCGGTGCTTCAAACGGTTTCCCCAATATACATGTACCGGGTACCCCTCTACGATTTGAAAAATATAGCTCATGCCGGATGATTGCAGATGAAACAATCCGGTTTGCTCCTGGACGATAATGCTCATTGCCAATTACCCCTTCTTTCCAGTTAACATGGTTTAATACTTGATAACCTCATGCAAGATGTCAGTCAGTACTACACAAAATAATATATTAGATTCAGATATAGAGTACATGGCATAGTACTCACTAAATATGTTATAATGCTGGATATTTTTCGTTGAGGAGTTTTTATTGTGATCGAATATTTGCCACGCAGCAAACAGCATCCCGAACTGCACCTGACCCAATTTGGCATGGAGGACTGTACGCCGGGCCATTTCTTTGGGCCTGCTGTACGGAGCCACTATTTGCTTCACTATGTCTTAAGCGGTGAGGGAGTCTTTGAAGTCGGCGGTATCCAATACCGCTTGCGGAAGGGGCAGGGCTTTTTAATTTTTCCCGATATCATCACCTACTATCAAGCCGATCCAGCCAACCCCTGGTCTTATTGCTGGTTTGGCTTTGATGGGACTTCGGCGAAACTGCTTCTCAAGCAAGCGGGTCTGTTGAAGACTTCCCCGATCTTTCACTATGACGCAGATGATAGGATTTACCGGTATTTGCAGTTGATGAACGATTCGAGAGAATTCGGCAAAGCCCGGGAGACGAGGCTGACTGGGCTGCTCTATTTATTGTTATCACTGCTCGTGGAATTCGGTCCGGCGGCTTCCCCTGAACTTAAGGAGACGCGGGCGGAGATTTATGTGGAGAAGGTAAAGGACTTTATCGAAATGAACTATCCCCAGAAAATTACGATTGAGGACATCGCTCAGTTCATTGGACTTAATCGAAGCTATTTGTGCTCGTTATTCAAACAACGGCTGCAACTAAGCATTCAGGATTACCTGATTCGCTATCGAATCAATAAGGCTTGTGAAATGATGGGTAACGCAGAGCTTTCAATAGCAGATATTTCCCGGTCAGTCGGTTATAACGATGCTTTACTGTTCTCTAAAATTTTCAAAAAGGTGAAGGGCTCCTCCCCCAAGCATTACCGGGCCGAAGCCTATGCCAAGAACTGAGACCATCGCCGAAAGCCTATTTTCCCCAAAAAAGAAGGGCCGTCTCTCAGTCATCTGCAATGACTGAGAGACGGCCCACTTCCGCCAATCAATTCCGTTCAGCTTTCTTCAGGAGAACAAGCAGCTGCGTAAACGATTTGTCGCCAATCCACTTTAGCAATTGAATACGCTTCGCGCTGACACTTACGACATCCTCAATGGTGGAAAATCCGTTGCGGCGCAATGTATTCACAAGTTTGAGTGTCGCTCCTTCATCATAATCCGGGCCGGATATTTCCAACAGGAACGTAATATCCTTGCCTAAACACTCGGATGAAATGGAGAAGTTCGTCTTTAAAGGCTGGAAAACAGACACATCACTCATCATCATATTCATATTATCTCCTTATCCGATAACATATTTGATGTGGACAAGATCTGTTTTGCTTAGATCAATGAAATCATTTTGATCCAAAGCAATGAGAGGCTTAGTAGGATAGTTCACGTTCGTCAACAAGATCTTACCCTTACGTCCATCCGATAGAACGACCTCACAACCGATTTGAGTCGAGAGAAGCGAATCCAAAAACGTCATGCCAATGGTCAGATCGAAGCGATTATTCAAAATGCCTTCATGAATTTCGTTAATCACCTCGAAAAAAGTAAATGCGGGTCTATGCGGCCGCTCTGAAATCATGGCCATATAAACATCCGCCAAGGCAACAATTTTACTTAGTCGATCAATTTGATTCCCTTGTAATCCATTCGGGTATCCGCTGCCATCTTCTCTCTCATGATGCTGCAGGGCAACCAAAGCGATTCGGGGGTCAACATCCGAATTCTTCAGGAGCTCATAACCTAGAACGGTATGCTGCTTCATGATCTCGTATTCATGATAGTCAAATCTTGCCGGTTTATTGATCAGGGAAGAAGGAAGCTTGACCGAACCGATATCATACAGGCTTGCAGCGATCGTCAACAGGCCCAGTTCCTCTTCATCCAGCTTCAGCCATTTGCCAACTGATGTGGCTATGACGGCAACGCCGATGCTCTGCTTGTAACGAAAATCACCTTGTTCTCTAAGCTCGGTGAATACTTCGAATAGATTGTATCTCTTCGCAGTTTCATTAATAAAAGGAAGTATTTTCTCTTCGAGATCGGCAATAGGGACCACGCCATTATCCCTTACGAGATCATCAATTTCATGCAGATGCATCTCTGTCCGCTTAACCTTTTTGCGATTTTCGATAGAGGAGCGTCGTAGGGATAAGCCCACTGCAGGAAGGTTATTGTCCGAAGGAGCTTGCTGCCCATCGGGACCCTCAATGACTGCGGCTTCCACATTACCCAGATTGATTTTAAAATTGGCCAGCTTCTCAATATGGCTCTTACGCAAAATCGTATTCTTGGCAATTAATAATGTTCCGTTGCTGCCATAAATATTGCTCCCTAAACGTTTACCGATAAAGCTTTCGTATTCGTTAACCGACACTGTGGAGCCACCTCCTCATTCTTTCTCTGTTGACTAGCTTAGCTCGCTAACGATCTACCGGACTGCGATGGAACTAATAGCTTGACCAATTAAAATCTGAGGATTGATTTTCTGTTAAACGGTGCCGTTTCAGAGCAAGGACTTATCCCGAAGAGTGGATTCGGTCAAAATACTAGGTCTACGGTCATCGCATTATCGGTGATTTCCGGCAGGGTGAATCGCCACAAGTGAAGCATTGACGCCGATTATGGACTTGCTGCAAACATTGAGTATGTACCTTTATGTCTTATTATCACAGGAGCTCAGTATGGTGTGGCTTCCCAAGGGTTGTATACAACCCTAAAGAATATTACGGTAGCTACAAAAAAAAATTAATTATTTTCACGTGAAATGAATCCATAGTAACAATATATTGGAGTAGAACATCATAATTTATGAATATCGAACTATATAGTGTAGCCTGAAATTTTGGGCAATCTGTAGGATAAGTCCTGGGTCATTAGATCCTGAAGCTTTTGTGTGTCTCGTTGCCCTCTTAATCCGTTCAGAAGCGAGGCCGAATGCCAAGGATTTTTAACAGGTAGGCTTCTTATACTCATCCGAGTAGTGGTAAAATTGCTAAGAGTCTTACACTCAATGAAATGCGAATTGTCAGGACATGGTCCGGCTGACCTTACTTTGACAATCCGCAAGGAGTCATCATGAAAATTGGCGATACTGTTAACAAGGGAACTCTATACGGCAAACTGCTCGCCACCGTCGCCTTGTGTATTTCATTAACTATCGTGTTCAGCCAATATTTGCGTTGTTCCTTGCCGAGCAGCCTGAGCACAGCTTCAATGAAGAAGTAATCGCCATTATAAAACTCATGATACGGCCCTCATCCGTATTTTAAAATGACGCTTACACTGCACCGCCAGAAACACACGAATAATCCTTATCTGCATTCGCTTGCTATATAATCCGCCGTCCGAATCGCTAAAGCCACGGTGGACAGCGTCGGATTAACCGCACCCATACTGGGCAGCACGCTGTTATCCGTAATATATAATCCGGTTATTCCGTGTACGGAGCCTATCGGGTTTGTGACAGAGGTCCAGGGGTCCGTTCCCATCCGGCAAGTTCCCGATTCGTGATTATCCGCCCCGGGCAGGAACAAACAAACATCTGACCCTTCGGCGGATACCTCCAGCTTCAAGCCTATTAGCGAGGCTACATTTCGAAGGACTGCCGCAGATTCCTCTATGATCGCCCAATCCTCGGGACTGTAGCTGAATTGAACTTGCAGCTTGGGCAATCCGTATACGTCCCGCCGGTTCGGATCGAGAAATACTCGGTTCTCATACCGGGACTGCACCTTACCCAATGTGAGCATAACATTGTCATCCCACTTACATACCCAATATTTCCGGTAAATCCGTACTGCTGATTTGACCGATTCCCCTGACGATGGAGTGGTTGGTGAGGTAGTGTCCGATCGCTCTTCCGGGAATCCCCGAATTAAGCAGAAGGAATACGCGGACAAACCGCCCCCCAGAACAACGTACGGCCGCCGAGCGCATAGACCAGACGGGTCCCCGGAAATTGAGGAAGCGCGTCGCCCAATCGAATGCCGATCTGCGGGTTGTTGTATAGACTGCCAGCTGTTGTTCCCGTCGGAATGTTGAAAGCATTTGTGGGCAGCAGCAGGCTCCCCCGTTCGACAACACCGATCCGTTTCTCCGTCTTCTGCAACTGTTCGCACAATCTCCAGAGGGCAGCCCCTCCACCGGCACCGGTCCCAACCACGAGTACATCGTATTCTTTAGAAGCCATTTCGTCTAAGGATGCAACCGGTATCCAGGTATTCTCTCGGGTAGGAGGCGGCAGCGGGCAATAAGGAATATGACGCATCACACGACACCCCCTATCACTTTTAAAATTGCTTGGGAGTAAATCCAAATACAGGCGCTGCCCCATGCGCTAATGCCGCCCATTTGACCGCATTGGCAACAACGACCACAATCTGCTCATTATAATAGGTGGGATAAGACTCATGACCAGGCTGAAAATCGAAACAGCTTGGAGAAATGCCCGGAGTGCAGGACGATGAGCCCCATTCCTTCAAGCACCCTTTGGTACACACGCTCAACAATCTCATCCTTTGCCGTACGAATAAGAAAGCCATAAGGGGCCAAACCTTCGGCAAGTGCATGATGAATACCATGAGGATAGACGGCAGCGACCTCAGCCTTTGTCTTCTCGCTTACATATTCGTTCCAGATGGTTACACGGATCTTATCGGTTTCTCGATACTGATTCGAGCCAACGATCGCTTTAATCATCCTTCCAATCCCCTTAGAACGACATTCGTGAATTCACCTTCAAAGTCTAACTACATATGTATGTAGTGAACATGGATGGTATGACTCAGCAAAAATATAACGCACATTCTATCAAAGGGTGTGAAATGAAAAGAGACTTGCCATCTGACAAGTCTCTTGCTATCCCTTAACACTTCATCTTATAAAACTCGTGATACAGCTTCATGAGCGCTCTTTTCTCGATGAGCGACACCTTATTCATTCCCCATCGTGCTGATATCGATTACGAACCGGTAACGGACATCTGAAGCGAGTACGCGCTCCCAGGCTTCATCGATCCGGTCGGCAGAAATAACCTCGATCTCAGAAGCAATATTGTGTTCAGCGCAGAAATCAAGCATTTCCTGCGTTTCACGGATTCCACCAATCATCGATCCGGCGAACGAGCGGCGGTGACCAATCAGCGAGAATACGTTAACTGCCAATGGATCAGCGGGCGCACCTACATTGACTAATGTACCATCCAGCGCCAAGAGCGAAAGATAGGCATCGATATTAATCTGCGCGCTTACCGTATTTATGATCAGGTCGAACGAACCGGCAAGCTGCTTGAATGTCTCCGGATCGCTTGTCGCATAATAATGATCCGCACCTAATTGCAAACCGTCTTCCTTCTTCTTCAGCGACTGTGATAGAACAGTAACCTCAGCTCCCATGGCATGAGCAATCTTCACAGCCATATGTCCAAGTCCTCCAAGACCTACCACAGCTACTTTTTTGCCTGGAGCGGCTCCCCAATGGCGCAGCGGTGAATAAGTTGTGATTCCGGCACACAAAAGTGGTGCAGCGGCGTCAAGCGGAATAGCGTCAGGAATCCGGACCACGAAGTCTTCTGTTACAACGATGTGGGTGGAATACCCGCCTTGTGTATAGTGCCCGTACCGGTCAATCGCTCCATAGGTGGCCGTACTTCCACCCAGGCAATACTGTTCCTCTCCTTTTTGGCAATTACTGCATTCTCCACAGGAGTCAACCAGACATCCTACCCCTACCCGGTCACCAACGGAATACTTTGTCACTTCGGAACCGACCTGGCTAACAATTCCGGCGATCTCATGCCCTGGAACGAGTGGATATTTGACCGGCCCCCACTCCCCGCGGGCGGTATGAATGTCCGAGTGGCAGATCCCGGCGTATTTAATCTCAATAAGAACATCATGCGGCTGAAGATTCCGGCGCTCAATGGTGGTTAGCTTGAACGGACCTTCCTGACTGAATGTAGCGCGTGCATTAACTTTTATCATTGTATAACCTCTCTTCCAGTTCATATTTAATCTGTAACGCCGACTTTACAAAACATATGATATTACTTAAAGTTAACTCTAAGTCAAGAACAAAATACATTTGAGACTGGAGATACATGATGAAAACATACTCCATAAGTGAAGTTGCAGAACACTTTAATCTGACACCACATACTCTGCGTTACTATGACAAGGAAGGACTTATGCCTTTTATAGAAAGAACACCTAGCGGGAAACGCGTTTTCAAGGAATCGGATATAGACGCTTTAAAAATAATTGAATGCCTGAAGTCATCCGGGATGCCGATTAAGGAAATTAAACATTTCATTGAGTGGTGCTCTGAGGGAGATTCCACCTTGCAGCAAAGATATGACATGTTCCTGGAGCGGAAAGCTTCCGTAGAAGCACAGATGGAAGAGTTAAAAAAACGATGGAAGTCATCGAACATAAATGTCATTATTACAAAACCGCCTTGGATAGCGGTACGGAAGATATTCATAAAATCCATAAAATACAAATTCCATCCGCTCATTAGTAGTGGACTTTCAATAATCGGATAGGAGGCTACCCATTAATTGAGTAGCCGACCTTCCACACCACCGTACGTACCGTTCGGTATACGGCGGTTCAACCGTTTGAGTGCAATTGACGCAAGCGCTCGTACTGGGCAGGGAAGTCATAATACCCTGCCTGTACGAGCCTTTCGTTTGTTACAGAGCGATTCAATACTGCGCTTCTGGCTATTCGCCAGTAGCCCCGCCTTGTATTTCCCCATTGGTAAGCCTGCCACTCCGGTATCCCCAGCTTTCGCAGATTTTGTACCTTCGTTCTTGGCTTCTTCCATTGCTTCCAGATGTACATGCGCATCCGCCTTCGCAGCCATTCATTCCAGTTTTGCAGGATTCGCTTCATGTCGGCTACGTAGAAGTGACCCAACCAGCCGCGAATGTAGACTTTTACGTTCTCCATTACCTCTCTTGCACTCCTGCCTTGTCTTCGATTCGTGAGCTCTTTCAGTTTCCTCTTTGCTTTAGCGAGAGATTGCGGATGGGTGCGAATGTACACACCGTTCCCGTTCTTTCCCAGCGCATAGCCGAGGAATTTAAAGTGTTTCTGCGCCACGACGCTGACGACCTTACTCTTCTGCGGGTTCATTTGAAGTTTTAGCTTCTGCTCCAAGTACGTCCGGCTGGATTCCAGCAGTCGCATGGCTGCTCGTTTGCTCTTCGCCAGCACGACAATGTCGTCCGCATAGCGGATGACCCTCACGCCTCGGCTCTCCATCTCCTGATCGAATTCGTTCAGATAGACATTTGACAAAAGCGGAGACAGCGGCCCGCCTTGCGGCGATCCTTCCTCCGTTGCGCGTCGTACCCCGTTTTCCATGACTCCGCTTTTCAGGTACTTTTTGATCAGGTCGATGACGCGTTTATCCTCGATCTGTTTGCGCAGCAAGTTCAAAAGAAGCTCATGGTTCAACGTGTCAAAGTATTTCGACAGATCGATTTCAACCGCTTGTCCATAGCCCTGCTCGGCGTACGTTTTGACTTTCCGAATGGCCTGTTGCGCACTTCGACCCCGGCGGTAGCCATAGCTTCCATCCGAGAAAAGTGGCTCGAATAACGGTTGCAGTTGCTGGGAGATCGCTTGCTGGATTACCCGATCTACGACGGTCGGGATGCCGAGCTTTCTCACTCCGCTTCCATCTGGTTTGGGGATTTCCTTGCGCCGCACCGGGCTTGGTTTGTATTTCCCTTCCCGGATGCTTTGCAGCAGTTCATCTCTGTTTTCCCGCAGCCACGGAAGCGCCGCCTCTACGGTCATCCCATCGATCCCGGGCGCTCCGTGATTACTTTTGACCTGTTTGTACGCCCGGTTCAGATTATCTCTGTCCAGGATGCGTTCCATCAGATCGTTTGCACCGTCTCTTTCTTTACCTTCCCGAGCTCCGGCACTCCGCACTCCCGCATACTCTTCGTGTTCCACACTATCCCTTTGAGGGCAGCCCTTTCGGTATTCTGCTTTCATCGCACCGGTTCTCCTTCCAGTCTGTACTCGAGACTTACGATTGTTCAGCCCTTCCGCTTGCCGCTGACGCAACAGGCGTACTATGGCGTCTGCTGACCTCTCACAACAAGCTTTACTCCGTGTTTCGGATTTTTTTTTTTCTCCTACTCCCCGTCTGTGAGATCTCCCCGGGTAAGAGCGATAACTTTCCCCTCATCTATCTGCCACATTTACATCATGGGATTCGGGCAGTATTGGACTTTGCTTTGTGTGGCAAGCTCGTCCGTCCCATCATGCCTTATATGTGATTTCTGTTCGTCAGACCGAGGGTTTGCCTCCAGCTTCCTTCAGATTCCGCCTCGCGGCGGACACCCTTGCCTTCAGCTAACAGTTCCTACTGCCAAGCCCGTAGCGGACTTTCACCGCCGAGTTATCGCCCATGCCGGGCGCACCACAGTAAAGGCGAGGCAGATTGATCTGCCCCGCCTTTCACCAAGACCTATTCCTTCGTATCAAGCAGGCGTACCAGCACATCTCTCATATGCCCAAAGTTGATTCCCTCTGCATTGCTGAGCAGAATGACTGCAGTCCCATCAGACATATCTCTCCAAATCTCAGAAGAGAAACCATTGATTCCCCCATCATGGGTGTACACCATTCCATTTGGATCAGAGATTACCCATCCCAATGCGTATTCAGACAGATTCGGTTTACGCATCAACTCCCAGGATGTCTTGCTGATGACGGTTCCATTTTCAAGCCCTTGAAGCCATTTATAAAGATCTTGTACGGTGGAATATATCCCGCCAGCTGAATAAGCGACGGTTATATCTATAGGACGGGCTGTCTCAAACTTGTCGGGGGTAAGAAGTGAATATCCCTCAGCGACATCGGTATGGATAAGGTTTTTGGTTAAGTAACCTGATCTTATCATGCCCAGAGGTTTAAAAATATGCTCATTCAAATAGTCACCATACGACTGTCCGCTCACTTGTTCAATCACGGCTCCGAGCAGCACATACCCGGAATTACTGTAGGAATATCGGCTTCCCGGCTCAAATTCCAGTGGCTTGTCTTTGAATTTGGCGATTAGCTCGTCAACGCTCACACGGATGTTCATGGCATTCAGGAAATCCGGAAAGGCGGTGTAATTGGGTATCCCGGACGTGTGGGTTAACAAGTGGTACAGTGTGACCTTATCATTAGGATAGTCCTTAATGTATTTATGTACGGGGTCGTTGATGCTCAGCTTACCGGCCTCTTGAAGCTGTAAAATAGCTGCAGCGGTAAACGCTTTGGTAAGTGAACCGATTTGATGGATAGTGTCCGGTCCGTTAGGCAGGTTATGACTATAGTCCGCCATGTTGTATCCCTTGGCAGTGATAACCTTGTTATCTTTGACAAGAAGCACAGATCCCGAGTAGTTCTTGGACATATACTGATCAAGTTTTTCTTCAAAAGTATCCTTATGGACGGTTTCACTCTCCTTCGGCAGTGGCGTATCCTCAACAATGTTGGCACTATTGCCTGAGCAGGATGCCAGTACAAAAACTAGACTGAAGATAACAACGAATCTCAAATAATTAGACAAACGAACACCTCCGTTAACAAACAACGATTCCCTGCTGTTAACAAGCTATGCGTGCATAAAATACAGTACGTCCATTTGGAAATTACGTTCCACTTTCGAAATACAAAAAGCGCCATTTAATCATAGGTTTTCCAAGTTGCTTTGATTTGGAGGCCTTTTTGCCAGAAGCTTCTCCGTAAAATTCACATCAAAAAAATGAATGATAGGCCCCAGACCAAATGCGGACACCAGAGTTCCTAAACCAATAATGCCTCCTGCCAGGAAGCAAATCAAAGCACAAAGAGCATCTGTAAACATCCGGTGCCAAAAATAAGATACTTTAGGGAAGTTGTCTCTCATAATCAGGGAAAGGCTGTCATAGGGAGCCACTCCCACATCCGATGTCTGATAGAGGGATACCCCAAAACTGCATACGACCACGCCAATCGCCACGATGACAACCCGCTGCCATATCAGTTGTGGTTCGCCGAACAGAGATAGCCAAGTACTATGAAAGAAAGTAGCGATATAACCCAATAAAATAGCGTTTACAAAAGTCCCGGCTCCAATAAACTTTCGTCCCGTTATGAATTCGATTACAAACAATGCCAGGTTCAGCAGAATCAGAAAATTTGCATAGGTCATACCGATTCTCTCTGCAAGTGCCATTACCATACCGCTGAAGGGATCATTCCCCATGCCCGACAGCTTAAAAATACTGATTCCCATACCCAGAAATACATTGCCGATAACCATAATAAACAATCGTCGTTTTTCGATGCTATGAATATATCCCTTCATTTTATACATCCTATTTTCATATTTAGATTGTACCTTGCAACAGCGACGTCATTATATCACATTTCAAATTGCTAGACGGTTATCTTTATTACGGAAAAAAGCAACTCATCCGCAGACAAGTCGCTTTCTAAATGCTCTATTGTTTTGAGTTCACCGCTTCGTCTTATAAAACTCATGATACAGCTTCATGAGCGCCCTTTTCTCAATCCGGGACACGTAGCTCCGCGAAATCCCCAGCTCCTTGGCAATCTCCCGCTGCGTCCGCTCCTCCCCGCCGGTGTCCAGGCCGAAGCGGCCGACCACCACCTCTTTTTCCCGGTCGTCCAGGATGTCGAGATTGCGGTAGATCTTGCTCTTCTCGATCTTGAGATCCACTTCCTTGATGACATCGTCCGTATCCGAGCCAAGGATATCAATCAGCGTAATCTCGTTGCCTTCTTTATCCGTCCCGATCGGATCGTGGAGCGACACATCCTTGCGGGTCTTCTTAAGCGAACGAAGATGCATGAGGATCTCGGTTCTAATGTCATTAGTGATCATAAAAGTTTTACACTCATCTATACGGCCATGAACTAAATCTAATCCAGGAGCTTCTCAATTATCCTTACCCACTCAGGCAGCTCAGCAGCTCGATAAATAACACGTTTTTGGTCGGCTTCCATGACGATCTTGCCATCGGATTCACTATTATCGATCAGAACTAAATAATCGATGAGATCAAGATGAGCAAGTAAATTCTCTATGGAGGTATGGTGTCGCCTTATGATATCTTCGGATGGAATATGATGTCCGCCGTTTTTCACCCGGGCGGCAACCCTTTCCATATTCAATCGATAATCGCCTAGTCCAACATAGAACATTACCACCTCGAAGCTATTTTCCTTCGCTTCACGCATTTGACGAATGACGTTGCCGCCAGCCAGCGTCGTCTCAATTGAAAAATCCCGTTTGTTTCGAATACAATCTCGTACAATCTTAATCGCTTCTTTCCCAGCACTCACTTTATGTCGCTCGGGTTGTTCAGCATCAATGGCGCGTGCAAGTGCATCAGCATCAATATTTATACTAACACCAATGCGATCCACAATGAGATTTCGAATTGTGCTTTTGCCACTGCCGTTGTTTCCAGCAAACACAAACATCGTAGCAATAGGACTATTCATTGGAGAGCTCCGAAACCTCGATACGTTCTATATCCCCATTGCTGTACTCTCTAACCATATGACCATCACTTGTCTTATACACAATGTATGTGCCATTCGCTTTTGCATCTAATTTCGCTCGATCGCCTGTAAGTTTAATGTATTTATTTATGTCCTGCATCCGGTTCACATGAATCACCGCCTGATTACAATTGTATTATTCAGGAAATAGCCCCAAATATCTATGCCTAAAATTATAACATAAGGACCTTTACGCAAACAGCTAAGCTCATGATCGAATAATAACCCCACTACGGGAGCAATCGCTTCAGTACATATAGAGCATTTTATAAGTTCATTCCGTGATATCCCATTGCTGCATAGCCCTTAACACGTTTCTTGTACATAGCCATAAGCATCGGCACCTGTAAGTCTACATAATCATAAATCTGCACATCTTGTTTATTGTGATGGGTACGATGGAGACGTCCAGCATATTGCTGAAGCGTCCCTCTCCAAGAGATGGGATGGACCAGGAATAACGTATCAAGCCGCGCATCGTCAAAGCCCTCTCCGATCAGCTTTCCGGTTGCAATAAATACCCTTTCTTCGGAATCGGATATGGAACCAATTTGTTCCCTTAGAGCTTCCCTTTGCTTTTTCCCCATACCACCTCGAAGAACAACCACATTCTTGGCAAAATGCTTCAGGCGATTTTCAAAGTACTCCACATGAGCGGTACGTTCCGTCAAAAGGATTGGTGAACGCCCTTGATCCAACGCCTTAAGTAAATCATCGAAAATCATGTTGTTTCGTTCTTCATCTTCGACCAATAGTTTATAGATCTCTTGAATACCAGGTGAAGGTAAATCCTGCGGTGTACGGAAACTGGTATAACGCGGAATCACTTTTTGTTCCAACCCCCGAGCTTGAGCCTGCGACTTCGCGTCTATAGACACGCGAATCGGACCGCATTGCATGAGAACGATCGGTTGATGTCCATCCTTCCTGGATGGGGTTGCAGTTAGACCCAGAACATATTTGGCCTTAGCTTTTTTCAACACCTGCTCAAAGCTAAAAGCCGAAACATGGTGACATTCATCTACAATGATTTGGCCGTATTCCTCAATATATTCCTTAATGGCGCCTTTATAGTTCAAGCTTGGTATAATCGCGATATCAACGATTCCAGTTCGTTTGTCCTTGCCTCCGCCGATGATGCCAATATTCTTCTTGTCTATATTCAAAAAAGCATCAAGTCGTTCTCTCCACTGATCCATGAGCTCTCTTCTGTGAACAAGTACCAATGTGTTTATTTTTCTGGAGGCGATAATAGAAGCTGCAACGACGGTCTTGCCAAACGCGGTTGTGGCCGATAAGATTCCCGTTTCATTAGCAAGCATAGATCTTGCAGTACCATCCTGAAGCATGGAAAGTGTTCCACTGAAGCTAACATCAATCGGACAACCAGGATTACGTTCGTCCGATACAAACAGTTCAACCTGGTGCATTTTCATTAAATCCAGCATCTTCCCATGACAACCTCTAGGAATTGCAAGATACTTGTCATAATCCTCATAACAGCCGATGACACGAGGCTTGCCATAAGTCGGCAATCTCATGGCTTGCGTCTTATAGAAATCCGGATTTTGAAACATGGCCAAAGCTTGCAGCTTCTGTATGAATACTGAAGGAAGCCCATTTTTTTCGATATAGATCATGTTGGAAAGAACGACGTGAACCTGGTCAGGGAGTTGTCCTATTTCTGATGATTGTATGTTCGTCCCACGATCTAACCAAGGTCGCTCACCATTCTCGTCATCCGATTCGTTCCATACGTTTACGCCCAGCGGGGATTCCCCTTTCGTCAACTCAAAGACTAGCCTTTGAGCTTGACCCAAGGAAATTTTTTCGAGCCCCGATAGAAAGCTCCATTGATCTTCATACGGCTGAAAACGTTCATCGACAAAGACACTGTTCCCATCCATCCGAGGACCGCCCTGCAGAGGCAAAGCAATCAAATTTCCAAACCCGCCTTTAGGCAGCGTGTCTTGGTTTGGAAATAATCGATCGTAGGAGTCTAAAGAGAGCTGATAATGGCGCTCCCTTGTTTTGGTTAATATCGCGCTTCCCAATTTTCTGGCGAGACTCGCCTCTATCGGCTGATCAAAGAACAACCAGACATGTCCCCCGTTTCCCGAACGCGAGCGTTCAAGAGCTGAAGGAATATGATGTGCCTTACAAGTTTCCATTACAACAGCGGCATCTTGTTTCCAATTGCGTTTGTCAAAGTCTATAGCAAGAAACCAGCAGGTTTCATCTTTTAGCATGGGATAAACACCTATTGTACGGTTTATCTTTGCATTCAGATGGCGGGCATAGATATCATCCGATAACATTTCGAAAGCTTGATAAGAACAATCCGAACATTTAATCCGAGGCTTATTACAAACAGGTGAGCGATCATTCTTACAAACAGGCGAATATCCCGATTTTCCAGTTTTGCTTGTCCATCTTACTGGATATACGTCCTCCCTCCCTCGAAAAAGAGAACGAAATAGAGCTATCTTGTCCTCTGGACTCGATTGGAGGTGGACCTGGCCTACGGGAGGCTGTTCCTGATCAGTAGTGATTTCATTAGTGGGAGTACTCTCTTTGAAATCATCAAGCTCCGAATATTTAGACAACTGAAGTCTTAATTGTTGGTTTTCTAATCGTAACGATTCAATTTCTTTAAAAGCCTGAGCAAGCCGTTGTTCCAAATTACTATCCATACATCCTCCCAGGCACACTTGGTTTGTCCCCGAATCAAGATTAGTCCAATATTAAAACGTAAAAATCTCAACCGAATCCTCATACACCCGTATTTCCCTTACAACCTGCCGGATTAAATCCCGCTTCTCTTCAAACGATAGTTCGTCTTGCCCTTTTGACAGATAATACTGAACGGCTTCCATTAGGACGTTAATGTTAAACTCATTGTTCTGTGTAGAATTCACCATATCCGATAACTCGGCTAGTTGGTTATTCAGAGCTTCCTCTTTCTGAGTTAACTCCTTCAATTCCTGCCGGATTTCCTCTTCCCCAATACCGTCTTCACTGGCTGCAAATAACTTGATTAATTTTTTTCGGGCGTTTTTTGTTTTTTCGATTTCCTTTTCAAGCCTAGCTATTTCTCCAGCTTCAAAAGGCTCTTTTGTTTTCTCCTGCTGCAACGCCGCGGCAATTTCGTCAGGATTATTTAACCAACCAGCGACTTGCTCCCATACTTGATCTTCGATCATCTGGGCTTTAATTCTTCTACCACAGCCTTTTTGTTTTGCACCGGCTGTATTTTTAATATCTGTATATTCAGGGACCTTTTTGCCCCAATTATTTGATAATCGCCCAGTCATTGTATTGCCGCAGTCTCCGCATCTAAGCAAGCCACTTAATAAATATGGATGCTTACTCTTCTGTGCCCATCTTCGACGTGATTCGGAAAGCAGTCTCTGGGCGTGTTCAAACTGGGCCTCTTCAATAATGGGGGGGCAAGGTATCAGGATCCAATCACTCTTTGGCCTCTCCCTCATTGGAACCTTTTCCTCATCTTTTCTATGCTTGTTGCCAAGCATTCCTTCGGTATTCCAACGATTCTGATAAAACTCGCCAATATAGGCTCGATTCATTATGATTTGTCTAACGACTTGACGATGCCATACTGGAGCTCCTCGTTTGGTAGGTACACCTTTGCTAGTTAAATATAGTGCGATACCATTTAAACCTTGAACCAATGTATTGGGCTGTGTAAATAAATCAAAAATTAATCTTACGATTGCAGCTTCGTCTTCATTGACAAGGAATTGCTCCGACTCTTTGTCATAACTATATCCGTAGACTTGAAAATCTCTCAACACTTTACCTTGTCGCGCTTTTTCTCGTCTGCCGCGGCTCATTCGTTCGTTAATTTTGGATTTTTCAAATTCGGCTATCGCCCCACGCATAGAATAGAACAGGTTTCCTTCCGGGGTTTTGGAATACTCTCCATTAACGAATACCAGTTCTATTCCTCTTCTATCGAATTCATCCGTTATGATTAATTGGTTCATTAATTTCCGCGATAAACGGTCGGGATCCAGACATATGATTTTGCTTATGATCCCTTCTCTAACATCTTCCCGTAATTTGGTTAAGGCTGGTCTATCTAAAAACTCTCCAGATATCCCATCGTCCACATATTCTTTAACTTTATTCGTCTCCGCTTTCATCCGACACTGACGAATCTGATCGTTCAGGCTGAATCCATGTTTTGCTTGTTCTTCTGTGCTCACCCTGGCGTAAATAGCGATCATGTTTCTCCCTCCTGAACTTCTCTAGGAGATAATCATAACAGGCCATGCGTATTTTGTCATTAGAGTCGCCCGCAATCAGTTTCACATGCACCCGGCATCGCCTCCTAATGGAGGATATGCTGATACGGCTTGGGCACTTGACAATAAATAACGACCACAGACATTTATTTGTCCATGGTCGCTACACTAGAGACCTTAAAGCTTTAATCTCATCAATGGTTTATATTTAATTGAGCGCACCCTTTTGGCATCTTGATCGCGCGGCTCAATGAATCCTTCTTCTCTCCAGTGATTTACCTTTACCCTTATGGAACGATTTGACAAACGAAGCAGTTCTCTCATTTCACTTGTCGGGAACCGTATGCGGTTTGCGCCGCGGCTACGATAAAATCTGTTATAGTAGGCTCAAGCCTTGATTTTACCGGTTTTTGATCTCTAACTCCCCACCTCTCGAATAACAAACCTTGTTATCCCTAACTCAAAACTTCAAAATCTCTAGCTGTAATTACAGACAAATCGTATCTCGACACATTAGCTATGTTTATTACTCTTCTAGCGTGATTCATAACTAAATCATCGTATAAATTACGCGCCAAACGACCATTTGCAAAGTTCTCATTTTTTTTACTTATCTCGTTTTCAAAAAAGGCTTTTACACTTTTCCTAACTTCCTCACTTAATTGATAGTCGTTCTTTTCACACATACTTATCAAGATTTCTTCTAGTTCTTCAGCCTGATAATTTTCAAATTCAATGAATGTATTAAATCTTGATTTTAACCCCGGATTCGATTCAAAAAACTTATTCATTGGTTCTGTATAACCAGCAACAATAACAACTAAATCATCTCTATAATCTTCTAATGCTTTAGTGAGTTCCGTTAGGCACTCTCGTCCATAAGAATCACTTTGATCATTTTCAGTAATACTGTAAGCCTCGTCAATAAATAATACTCCGCCTTTTGCACGTTCTATTACTTTCTTAACTTTAAGTGCTGTTTGGCCCTGATATCCTGCTATAAGATCTGTTCTAGACACTTCAATAAAATGTCCTTTTGATAGCAACCCTATCTGTTTGTAGATTCTACCAACAATTCTCGCAACCGTTGTTTTTCCCGTTCCCGGATTTCCTGTGAAGGCTAGATGCAAAGTGTTTTTTGAGGAGTGAAGATTATTCTCTCTACGTAGCTTTTGAACTTTTTGATAAGCAATTAAATCATTAACCTTAGCTTTAACTGTCTCCAAACCAACAAGAGCGTTTAGCTCGCCCAACAGTTCTTGCAAAGTTCTTGTATCCTCCGCTATCACTGTATCTGGTTTGCAAATGCTTTGCAATGTTGTATAGCCATAGTATTCAATTAAATTTGAGTTTAACAACTGGGCTACACGCTTTACTTCAATCTGGTATTTAGGATTATCTACTACGTCTGATATTTTTTTAAGAAGTGAAACCGTAGCCGCCCTACTGTTATCCTCAATTATAGAAGATGCAAGCTTAGTAATCTCACCACAGGCATCTGTAATAGCATCTAATTTTGATGCGTTATTTATTAACGCGCTCTTGTATTTATCCATCATTCCACCTTCAAAAGAATCACAATCAACTCAATAATTGCAAGCCCAAATGATCCACCAGCAAGAAGATAAGCATATTTGATTTTTTTAGTTAACTTCTGGATAGCTGTATCATTCTTTTCAACAACACTTGCGATTGCAGCATCGGTGTTTTCCTTAATCGATTGAACAATGCTCTTTATTTCATCGCTCTGCTTTTCCAATTCAGACAATTGGATAGAATGCATCTCGCTGGAATTCCAAATATCATCTATATCGTTCAAATGCTTACAACTGGACAAATCCCCCATAAAAGATAGAAGGGTTTCTATGTCAGATTGTTGTTTAGATGCGGTATCCTTAAAGGAGCTCAACTCATTGCTGTTATTCGCCAAAGAAGTATGCGCATTTGATAAAGAATCCCACATTTCGTCGATATCTTGTAAGTGGACAATTTTCTCTAACTTACTTGTAAAAGAGATGATGGCTTCAAGTTTTACAATCTGTTGATTTAAGTGCTTAGATAGATCATTTAACTTGGTTTCCGTACCCTTTAATACAGTTTTTATTTCATCCGCTTTTTGTGCATTTGCTTTGCTGATGGCCTTCGCACTACTAATTGAATTTGATAACGCAGTAATTTCGCTATACCATTTCTGACAATCACTCCATATTTTATCGATGTCTTCGAGATGAGCATAACCATCCAGTTTTTGCTTAAACCTTTTTAGGACCTCAAGTGTTTTTTTCTGATCCTCAACAATCTTTTTAATTTGCTCTTGCGTTGCTTGAATACGTTCACTGGTTTTTTCAGTAGCTTTAATAGATATCAAAATAGCTTGAATATAGTCTTTATCCAACGCCTCTAATGCACTATATACCTGACCAAACTCTTTGATGGTTCTATTATTCGTAGTATTTAAATCAATTAAATGCTGCTGAATAGTACTGAGTCTACTATTTAATTCGGATCCTGTAACCTTATGGTCACCAAGGCCTAGAAATCCCCCGTCAGTTCTAACGGTATCAATTTTTAACTCATCTGTCTTCTTTTGCGAAAATTCTTTTAACCCTCTTTTTGCTAGTTCGAAATTGTGGGTTTTTATAACTAATTCATTCATCTTTATTCCTCACTTAGTTCGTCTAATAGATTATCAATATCATCAAATGTGCTCTGTATAGATTCATCATCCTCGCAATTTGCAGCGATATTTTTTAGAGATTCACTCATCATATTTGCTGCAGCAACATGACGATCTTTTATCTCCTTCGCTGCATTTGCCTTAGTGTGTTCAAGCTTTACCTCACTTACAATACGGACTTGGTGCTGAAGATTTAGAACCTCGTTGCTCTTCTCGACTTGAGCTTCAACAACAGCTGCTTTCTGGCCTTTTTCAATTCTTTTTTCAATAAGATTTATTGCAATAGCACCTATAATCCCTGCAACTACAGCACCCAGAAAAATACCTATAATATTTGCAAGGCTACCAATCAAAGGTATCTCGATGGCGAATATAGGAATTGTCATCAGACCTTTTTCGATAACTTCGCCAAGCACTAATGCTCCTGCTCCAGTTAATCCTGCAATGATTATTTTACCTGTTTCGAGAAGGAGACGACTAATAGGTTTACCTTTGTTCTCAGGACTCTTTATATAATTGACAGCGTCTTTAAGCGATTTCCAACCTTGCTTTAACAACATCCATACTTTTTTTATGGTTCCAAAAATAGGACCTAAAATCGCTGTTGCAACAGTACTAAACACAGTATTTCCTGCATTAATCAAGTGCGTTTTCATTTTACTGATGAAGGAATGAATGGCCTCTTTTAAGCTATCTAGAAGGGTGTCTAAGCCCTTTTTAGCAGACTTAAACCACTTAACTAACTTAGCGATAATTTCCTTAACCAAATCAGCAAGCAACTGCATGAGCACCGCTCTAAGTGCTTTACCGCCAATACGAAATACTTCTTCCTTTTGAGACTGTTTTCCTGCCTCAATAGATTTCTTCTCAGCTTCTTTTTTCTGCTTTTTGTATTCTTCACGAGCTTCAGCATCTTTCTTACGCATTTTTTTATCATTTTCATCACTGATATCAAATATCTCATTTGGCTTTTGACCATCAGCGTTTGGATTATCAAGCCATTCGGTTGTTGACTTGTCGCCCTTTGAACGATTAAGGCTCAAATCCATTTCGTTAAGATTTGCCTCACTATTAGCAAAGGCGATTTGTTCCTCTTTTGTCATGTGAGCGTTAGCCGCCGAATCTCGAATAATTTCTGCTGCTGATACAGTGTGATCCATATCTGTGTGTTTCTCAGCAGAACCGCTTGGTCGACCATCATCAAATGGTTTTCTTGCACCTTTAACCAATGTAGCTTCCTTTTTTCCAGATCTGGTTGTGTGGGTTACAACATTTCCATTTTCGTCTTTTACGAAATTGGACTGCCAATCATCGTAACGTTCTTGATAGTCAATTTTTGTATTATGTGTTGCAATGTTTCCGTATGCAAAATTTTCTGTTGTTTGAATATGAGCTTCATCCCGCAAATCAAGTTTGAGGCCATTATTCTCTTTAATAAAATCCTCCCCAGCTTTGACAGCAACTTGATTCATAAACTGCTCCCAAACAACATCCATGATGACATTTCCTAGGTTGTCCGGATTTCCTATTTTTTCTTTCTCTTTCGCCAAAAATTTTAAATCAGCTAGATCTTCTTCTAATTGGCTTTGGAGTTTCTCTTCCAACCCATCGAAGTCAAAAGAGTCCGCTACATCCTCACTAAGCCCTTGGTTATCATCAAGAAAAGCATTTTCCTTTGCCATAAAATATGTATCCTTTCAGCAACAAGTTTTTTCATCTCTGCGTAATTATGTTTTATTATACTCAAGCACTAGGACACGCGCCTGTCCAATATAATATTTCCATTGCGTATTCTGAAAAATTTATACAGTAATTCCAGTAATTCAAGACAATAGTTCCGATAATATCTGGACACTTGTTCCTTTTTAGCGATATTAATATACGTTTGTAGGTCATGTTGAGTAGATTTAATAGGTGTTGCTGTTAAAAAACCGACTTTCTCAGAAGTTGATTGTTCAAGTGCTATTCTCTTTTTGGTATCATCTGACAAGAATAAGTGTGCCTCTTCAATTATAATGAGCCCGAAAGCTTTTCCTGCGAGTTTCTCGATATGAGAATAATAGTTATTAATGATATGGACATGATGCGAATATCCCATATCTATAAATGGCAGTTTCTGATCACAGTTTACAAATTGTAATGGAAATAAATCAATTAGTTCAGGATTAACAAACTCTAGCCAATTACGTTGAATCAAACATACCCACCCTAACAGGAATTAAATGAATCCTAACAGCATACCAGACGATACATGAAGTTGAAACGATGCATATGTTAAGAGGGGCAAGTCGAATAAGCAGGAAATTAAGATAGCATCCAAAGGGGAATGGGGCTTGGCAGTTGAGTAATTGTTTGCAGTTATCCTACCACTCATGCCTTTCCAAGCCAAGTGCTGCTGCTATTGCATAGTCTATATCTTGCCAGCTCACAGTTATCCCCACCATTGAGGTCTCATCATTGTTTTTCCGCATTAACTTAGTTATTAAGTCCTTGTCACGCAATATCGGTACATAACCTAGGTCATCTCCGACTAGTATCAGTTCATCATGCTTCCCTTTGCATTGTTCCATAAGGTCAAATATTGTTGTGACTAGAAAATCAGTAAGTTCCTCAAATACAATGAGTTCACCGCCAGAATACTCTAAGTACTTGATAACATCAAAATCAAATAAACTATTACTGAAAGAATCCCACACCCCTACAATAAATACGTTGTAATCGCCATTTAACCGCAAGCATCCGCATATCTCCCTCAGCAAAGATGATAGCGGTGGCATTTTGAGATTCTTCTCGGGGTATTCGTTTTGATAGTATCTCGTAGTTTTCAACGTTTCCCTTGAGAGAAACAAGAGGTCAACAAAGATAGATTTATTGTGTAATTTATCCACTTCAGTAGATTTAATAAACTGAACGACCTCTTCTATGCATTTTGTAACGTTAGTTGTTACTTCGTTCCCGGTAAACCTTATTACAGTTAAGCCCAGGCGTTGTAAATACCGTTCACGGACCGCATCATTAGTACGTTGTTCTTTTGTACTATGGAATTCATGGCCGTCAATTTCGATCGCGATTTTTTTACTTCGTAAATAAAAGTCAACTCGGTATCTACCAATCCACACTTCATATTCCAAACCGTGTATCTTCTTTTTTGCATGATCATAGAAAATTTTCTGTGCACCAATCATTTTGTTTGACATGCTTTAACACTTCCTCTATGATTTTTGTCTTTCATGTGAGCTACTTTGTCCTCTTGGATTTCTGAATTTTGTAATTTTTGCATACATACCGATCAATGCCGCCATACCGTTGGCGGCTATTCGTAAACTCTTTTATGTAGAGAGTATTGTGGATTTTGTGAGAACGGTAAAACATCGTTGTTTCTACCCGTTTCAATCAAACAACCTTTGTACTAATAGAGAGTAAGCGTGATTACAGCAGCCCTTTCTTTAAATTTCCGCCTTAACCAATTCAGGGTTAAGGAACGGTCGTTGCTGACAAATAAAATCTCCTAGTTCTAGCATTCTAACTACATGGTATGCCAATCCACCATAATAAGCATGGTGATGGAGCTTAGCCGCGGGAAAAGATTCCATCCTACCCTTAACTCTCTCATAGCATAACGTAACAATAGCCTTTATTTCACAATTAGTAATGCTGTTAGGCTAAAAAGTAGACATGGAGAACCGAGAATCGGGTAGAATGAACATAACCAAATTCGAGGTGCTAACATGACGAAAAAATACGATAAAGAATTTAAACTGCAAACGATTCAGATGATCCAAGAAGAGGGTAAGCCGGTGGCACAGGTCGCTCGCGAGTTGGGGATCAGCGACAACACCTTGTACCGCTGGATGGCGGAATACAAACAAGACGGTGCACAGGCTTTTCCAGGCAGTGGGCAACTGAAAGCTGACGACAAGGCAATGAGAGACCTCCAAAAGCGTATCCGTGATCTGGAGGAGGAGAACGACATCTTAAAAAAGGCGATGCACTACTTCGCCAAAGACCGGCGCTGATCTATGCCTTCATCCACGATCATCGCTTCAAGTGCCGAGTCTCGAAGATGTGCGAAGCCTTTGAAGTGTCCCGAAGCGGCTATTACAAATGGACGAAACGAAAAGTCAGCAAGCGTGAAAAACGACGGCGCAAGCTGGAGCGGCATATCCGCCGTATCTTTCTGGAATCCCGCCGGTTATATGGAAGTCCCAAAATCGCTAAAATGCTTCATAAGCAAGGCGTACCCGTGTCGGAGAAATTAGTCGCCCGAATCATGAAGGAACTGGGATTGCGCTCCCGTACGGTGAAGAAATACAAGGCCACGACGAATTCGAAGCACAACTTGCCTGTTCATGAGAACGTGTTGAACCGTCAGTTTAGGCCGTCCGCTCCAAATGAGGCCTGGGTGGCTGACATTACGTACATTCCAACGAATGAAGGCTGGCTCTATCTGGCAAGTATAATGGATTTGTACAGCCGTAAAATCATTGGGTTTCACATGGACGAGCGGATGACCAAAGAACTGGTGTTAACGGCACTGGATCGAGCCTACAGCCAGCAACAACCATGCGGAGAGGTCCTGCATCACTCCGACCGTGGCAGCCAGTATGCTTCCCACGACTACCAGGAACGACTGCGCACCTACAAGATGAACGGCAGTATGAGCCGAAAAGGGAACTGCTACGATAATGCTTGTATCGAATCGTTCCACAGTGTGCTGAAGAAAGAACTCGTGTACTTGGAAAAATTCACAACACGCAAGCAAGCCAAGAAACGCATTTTTGAATACATTACCTGCTTCTACAATGGAAAACGAATCCATTCAGCGATTGGGTATTTTACACCCAATGAATACGAACGTATGTACCGAAATGCTGTGTGATTTTCTCGATTCTGCGTGTCTACTCTATTGACAGAGGTACATAACACTAGCAATGGCTTGATCTATGATAGGAAGGAGTTCACTCGAGCTAACAGGGGCCGAGCGTATAAAGTCCGTTATAGATACCCCGTCCTGCTCGGTAGCTTTACGAATTCTTACCACATTTAACCTGGAGCTTATCTCGATAAATTTGGACTGACCCTTGTATCTTAACGAGACACATTGGGACGAATGTTTCAATATCCGTTTTACTTGCACCCCAATACTTCGCCGAGATATAACCACTAGAATCGGTCATCACAATATCCAAGTAATCCTTTGGTATCGAACTGTTGGTCTGCTTAGCTCCGACTTCTTTTAGCAAGTAAAAGCCAACAAATTCGTCTCCATCTATAAAGTCCTTTATTATTTTTGACATTATAAGGTCACCCCACAACATGCCAAAGCCATATTCTACCCATACTTACTAGATGGGATTGAATTAATTGTCATCAGTAGTTTCTGACGCTATTTTACTCAAATACTCTTCGCGAAGTTGTGACAATGTCTTTCCGCTTTCTTTATGTATTGCAAAATTATAAGTTTGCACACTCGACCAGCCAAATATTTCTTTCAGCCACAATTGCAATGAAAGCTCTCTCCCGTTCACTTCAATATGTCCATTCTTTAAGAGAACACCTTCTTCTTGCCGGTCCTTAGCAACAATCAAGTCCCCGGGTTTGATAATGCCCCACTCGAGCATAGAATCTATCTTGGGCAACGAACGACGAGTAATCGCCCTCTTATTTCCTCCTTTGATTATCGGAGATGCTTTATCCAGAAGATTGACATAGTAATCGTCATATTCAGTTAGCGGAAGCAATTTTTCCGAATATAATACAACCTCATTTCCTATTTTAAAAGGGGTCAACTTAAAGCAACACATGTCAACATTATTCTTATTTAACCAAGCAACAGCAGATAAAGTCTGTTCATCGAACTCCGAAGCTACGAGTATGATTCTTTGTCTATGGTTAAAAGCGGCTTCTGCACCATTTTCACGCAAAAAACCATTTAGCTTGCGGATACCAAGCTCATAAGGCGTAAGCTCTCCAAGCTCGAACTCCGTTTTATATTTATCTATGTATGGTCCATATACTCTGGTCACAAGATCCTCAATACTGTCAATAGTCGCGTAACTGGCAGCATAACGAATTGCTTGAAATTCAAATGCTTCTTTTCGATTTTCAATATCCTTTCTATCTCTTTTGATCTCGATTAATACAATGTTCCCGTTGCTATCAACTGCCGTTAAATCACTTCTTCCGAGCATCTCGTTTTTTACTTGGCGACCTACAATCAACATCGACTCTTCTTCATCACATATCATGTCAATGCTATTTCTCAGGATTTCTTCAATATCGCTTTCCTGCCAACCAATTTCAGAAAATGTAATAGCGTCTATCTTAACTGCTTTCCTATCTTTAATTGCGTACATAGCTGCTCTCCATTCATAGATATTTTATCCGTTAGGCTAAGAACAATCATGTTCACAATATTACAATTTGCCTTTCTTTAAACTCCGATAAAAATGATGATAAACTTCATGAGGGTATAATTGAAAAGTATCCTTCATAGCCACACAAGCCGACATGAGGATATCCGTCCCTTCAGAATTAACTTCAAAATCGATCCCGCGGCAAGTTAAGTATTGAAACATTTCTTGTTTTTTGGACAAGCACTCCCTTCCCCCATAACGATTTTCTTCTATCATTCTGAAAATCGACTTTTTTAACTCTAGTAAATTCTTTTCTGCTAAATCTGTTTCTATCTGGCGTACTCTCTCTTCTGGGGCAAAAAGCAGTTCAAACAAAACATCATAAAGTTTCTTGTTTCTGCGAACTTCCTTCTTCTCGTCGGATAGCTCCAACTCGAGGAAAAAGGATTCAACCTCATCTTGGAACGTGTCCAACAAAGAAAACCGAGAATTATATCCAAGGCTTTCTACAAGGCTGGTATAATACCATTTTTGTTCCTCGTAGCCCCGCTTAAATTTATCCCATATCTTATTCCCAAAGAGCGTCACGTCTCTGCGAATGGATCGAAGATTATGCAGCTTGTCCGCACACGACAGCTGCCTGATAGCTAGATCGGCGCTTTTTAAATACTCTAGGGTGTGATGTTTTCGTACTTCCCAAGATGCGTTCTTATCCGGCTCTGTAGCTCCCAGAACGAGCCTTAAAATTTCTTCTCCGAACTGGTTCCGTATCTCCTCTTCAGTTATGGCAGTATCCTCCAATGTATCATGAAGCAAGCCGGCAATAATGATATCTTCTTTACATTTAGCATGATGCAAAATCATTGCTACCCCAAATGGATGGCTAATATACGGGATATCAGTACCTTTTCTCTTTTGATTTTGATGAGCCTTTGCGGCAAATTCGATAGCAATGTCCAATCGATTCACTCGTCCCACATCCCATTTCTTAAATTCCCCACCAGCAATTCTCGAACTCCCATGCAGAATTGCTCTTCTGATGGGGTCAACCCGTTATCCGAATCCTCTTCGCCTAATTCACCATTAACCCCATAAAAATAAAGGTTGCTTTTCAGTTGAGATGAAAACCACGGATTCCCTTGTTGATATCGCCGAACTTCAGCATCGTTTTCATCTGGATATACCAGAATACCCGGAGCCGAATACCCCTGATCGGAGAAAGCATCCATATACGCATGAATCTGGTACAAATCATTTCGTTCCAAACCCGTTGGTTTTGATAACGTTACAAAAGTGTGCTTATATTTTGCATCGACTACCGCTAGCACTTGTTTCGAAGATGGCATCCGTATAATAAAATCCGGCTTTAAAGAAGCTATTTTCTTCCCGTTCCCGTTTACAAACAAATTGCCAACGGCTTCTCTAACTCGTCCAGTATGGATCACTTCTATCCCTGCTAGAGCATTTCTTAGAAGATGATAAACATAAAGCTCCCAAATTTCAGCCATATCCAAGAGGGTTCCTGTTACTTCTTGGACCCCGTTCGAAGAGAACCCGAATGATTTTTGTTGCAAAATCCTCAAAGTCAAATCAACAACGGGGCGATAGGATTCCAGGATGGGGGTGTATTTAATTTTGGGAATCTTATAAATGGTTTTATAGCTTCTACATCCTTCGGATTGGAGTAAAAGGCCTATGATTTCTCTTCCTCTGTCGGACAACCAGTTATGTGCATTTCGATGCCCCAATTCCTTCTTAATTCTTCGATAACCGTTGCTGAGTATGTACGCAATGTCAGGATGAACAACCTTGGACTTGGATAGACTTGCAAGTCGATTCGTTCCCTTGCCTATCTCAAGAGCCGTTTCCATCACTTTCATACGACCGCGCAGAGATGGAGCCTTCAGTGTTTCTTCCATTCGAGTATACGGTAACCCATGCTTGGCTCCACGGATAAGCTGTTCACCCCAAATTCGGGCTATTAGTTCCCACAGCCACATATTCGCATTACGATAGGAGCCCTTACTCTGAATCATTCGCACTCCCCATATAGTACTAATCCAGCGGTGAAAAGAGCTTTCATAACGTGGTGTTATACGTAGAGTTCTCCCCATATATTGGATCTCTCCAACATACCTTCCCGCATACCAGCGTCCATGGCGAAATTCGATTACTGGCTCATCATCCGATTTGTCAGTGAGACGAATTGTGAACAGTTCTTTATCGAGATAAAGGCACAAATTCTGCAACCATATCTTCTCATCATCATTTATTAATCCGATCTCAGATAAGTCATTTGCAATGATTTCTGTTCTTCCTTGTGCGGATTTCATACCTTCCCCCACAGGAAAGTGCTTTTCGCTTGTTCCATAAATTGCTTTCTTTCGTATGAATCGGCCCCGGACAAATACTGCTCCAATAACGGAGCCAACGAATAATTCCACAAAGCAGTTACAGGCCCACGAGCTTGCTTATTCCGGTTCCATAGTACTTGCTGAACGCCCGGTTGTGAATAAATATACTTCTGGGCAAATGAAACCACGTCACTGAAATAGGTATGACCAATGACATAAAGCGGTCCCATATGTTCATGCCCAGCTATTAAATGATTCAACTGGACGCAACGTTCCGCTAGAAGTTCAAATTCATCCTCCACACGGTTCCATTTACGAGGTTTTCCATACTTCTGTGGCCAACGTTCCCATTTTCCCTTCAGTAGAGTGACTAGATCATTACGATCGAATCCTCGGAAAAACCAGAGAAATCTACGGCGAAGCGCAAAATCGACTTGTTCCAGCGATTGGTCAATTAAATTCATAGTTCCAATAATATATAGATTCTCAGGTACAGTTAGCGCATATGGTTGGCCATCCTGACCGGCAAGCAGCACAGCACTTTCACGATCCTCCATTAAGGAAAAGCACTCTCCCAACACCTTGCTGAGATCCGCCCGGTTCATTTCATCGAGAATGAGAACATAAGGCAAGCCTTTACCGATTCCGGCTTCCGCTGCTTCAATTTCCTCTAAGACCTGTAGTAACACGCCTTTTTTATAAACGGTCCGATTCTGTTCAAGCTGCATCCCCCGTATAAAATCTTCGTATCCATAGCCCGGATGGAATTGTACACGGCGAATCCTCCGCTCTACTAGCTTGTTCACATCCTCTTGCTTTTTAAAGAATTCCCCCGCTCCCCACAGGCGTAAAGTCTCTTGGCGAATAAACTGTCCGGCTAATTGCTTTGCTTCATGAGTTTTCCCGGTTCCCGGAGGTCCATACAAAACAATCTGCTTCTTGATTTGCAGCCCTTGAATGGGTAGAACCTCCGAATCATGGTCACTATAATCCCAACATTCAACGAGTGGACTTCGATAGAAATCAAGATCCTTTTCTCCAAGAATGTCTTCGAGCTTTGTTCTAATAGCCAGGATGCGATCATCAATATCTTCAGGCACGGAGTCTTCATCCAGAATTTCCAGGAAGGCCTCAACAATCTGTTGCTTATGACCCTGACTCGCCATTCTTTCATATTGATCAGGGTATAGGAGGTGCAAAATAATATGTCGGGATAGCGGGTTCGTGTCCTCCTTTATAGTATCGAGCATATTTCGTACCTTGATATGGTCGGATAAAAACATAATCCGGTCATTTTCAGGTTTCTGCAGAACCGCATCTGCGAACATAGCTATATAACGTATTTCATAATAACGTCTTGTATTGTAGGCGATACCCGGTCCGCCTATGCCAGGCTCCAATGCTGTCAGCGCCTCATTCTGATCGTCCAATGTAAGTCCGGCAAATGATGCAATAGTATTCAGAAGTTCTTTTTTTCTTCGAAATGTAATCGTGGAGGGAAACAGCAAGTAGAGATAGACGAGTTCGCATGCAAGCTGAACAACCTCTTGCTTCTGACCCTTCAGTTGCCCTTGCAGTTTGTTCTCAAAGATCTCTGATGATTCATCTACATTCTCTATAAAGCAAGCTTTAAATGCATTCAAATTCGCTGTGGTCCAAATTTGCTCAGACGGCCAAAGCAATGATGTGCCATCAATGAGACTCTTCCCTTTCCATTGATCTGCATACCGATAAACGGCGGTGGTATCCCATTCTTTAAATTGTGCCATGAATTTCATCCTCACTATTGTTGATTTTTAAATAAATGCCATACATCGCGATAATATATCTCTTCCAAATCATTTATAATCTGTGGCCGGTGGGTTGGAATCTGAGGGCACGGATGATAGTAGTAATATCCTGACTTTTGTTTGGGGTGCTCCTTTCCAAAGCAAGGGACGCCCGAGGTCTGAATTAATGAGACCCATTTGTCTTTAATTTGGACAAAAGGATGCCAATGTCTTTTGTGCTTTTTCACTCCCCAACCTAGGAGAACCCATGGATGTTGTTTCAGCTCGACCAATTCAATCAATGACTCATCGAATTGAAATTCCTCTCTTGCAACAAGTTCCACGTATTGCTCTATTGCATCTTGATCGTCTGTATTTTGCAGCCAGAACAAATTATATATCTGAAACTGCCCCTCTAGGGATTGTCCAAAAATTCGTTCCAATAACGTGGCCAATTGAATCATGGTTGGATCAGGAATAACTTGGCCATGTGCCTTTCCATCTGCTAATAAACGAGAGTATACTTCAGGAGCGACTTTTTCCAACGTGGCTGACCCCGGGTTAAGTAGTACACAACATCCTAAAGATTTCGTTGAGTCTCCCCACTGAAGATGGGCGGATGTACGATATATATGTTCACCTCTTTTGAGAAACTGGCCATAAGCCCGGAATTTATCCATATTCCTCACTCCTTGGGGTTAATGTGCCGCGACTAAGATGGCTTTAAGCTCCCTTTATCCGAAAGATTTTCGTAAATGGTTGATTACCAACAAAGCCCCAACCTTATGCAGCGGCTCATTCTGTTTTTCACAATGAAATAACTGAATGCACGATGGACAGCCGTCTGAACAACCACAGCTGCTAATGATCTGTTGGGCTTTATCCAAGAGAACCCCGAACTTTTCCGCAACAACCTCGACGATACCCGAACCGCCTCCTGCTTGGCTGTCGTAGAAGAACATCCCGGGCATTCCAAACAAGGCCGAGCCAGAATAAAAAGAGGTGTGCTGAAAATCAGCCATACTACACCTTACAACAGCCGGTATCGCAGATGCTATGGCATGTTCAACGGCATGAAGGCTTCCCTCAACCAGGGTCTCCAAGTCAATGGATTCGCGATTCTGCACATCCTTGAGCAGACCTCTAAGTTCATCCCTTCCTTGGTGATCCCACATCAACCAAAACGCCTCGGTTTGAAAACTGACAGGATATGTGTTTGTTAATTGCACGGTTTCGGGAGGCATTGCGCCGTGATTGTAGATTTTTTTGTAGCCAAATGTACTTCGTTTTACGATGATGTTTCCAAGATTGGATTTGATCGCCGCGTCACTTATCAAAGGATTGGTTATATCATGGATTTCAATGCTATCACGAACAATTCCGCGAGTATGGTAATCCGTTCTTACTGGCTCTACAACCACTTTGCGTTGCCTGTTATTGACCCACTTGACCTTATAAAAGGTACGATTGTCAGGTCCCAGAAATACGGCGTCTACATGATAATCTCGAATCAAGGAACGTCCGTCCACACTTTGAAATAGGATGTCCTCATTCCACCCGTTCTTGGTTACAACCGTATAGGTATCGCCCATAGTGAACAAAGTTTGATACCGGGGTGTTTCTCCTTGATAGTGTAGTTTCCCTTCAATCTGCTGCCACTGATCGCTTGCTTCCGCAACCACCTTGCGAAGCGCCGAAGAGCGAACATAATTCATAGCATTCGTCAACGTTCCTCCCAGTTCGTGAGCTGCGTATGCGAGATGCTCCTTTAATAGCTTGGGATTCGTTGTATTGATTGCCGCTGATTCAGGCGAAAGCGTAAAGAATTCTTCAGGGTTGCGGGCAAAGTATTGCTGCAATGGCTCTTCCTGAACCATCATAATCACCACACCGTCTCTGCTTCGCCCCACACGCCCAGCCTGCTGCCAGAAGGAGGCCTGAGAACCTGGATATCCAAGCAAAATACATACATCCAGACACTTCACATCAATTCCGACCTCTAGGGCGCTAGTGGTGACCACTCCAAGGATCTCGCCTTGCTCAAGTTTTTGTATGGTTCGTTCTTTAACTTCTTGCGTGAGGTATGCATGATACGGCAGAAAAAACTCATGTGGTTCGTCTGCCGAAAGCCCGGCATGATCATGAAGATGGCTGCGCAAGATCATGTTTAATTCACGACTTAAAAGCTGGGCTTGCTGGCGGTTGCTTGTGAAAATGATACTTCTTGGCCATCTTCCATCCTTGTAGATCGTGCGCAGAATTTCATAGAGATCGGAAACAACAGCCCTTTTCTTCTGCTCATCGTCTGATAAGCCAGGATTCCACATCAAAATCGCTTTCTTCTTTACTGGTGCTTGTACACCCGATATTTCATGAAATCCTTTCAGTCCACGCATTCCTGTTAATTCTTCAGCTAGATACTTTGGATTAGCAATGGTAGCCGAGCAGGCAATAAACTGGACATTTTTATTCCCCAACCTGTCACATAACATTCTTAATCTGCGAAGGACCAAAGAAACCTTTGAACCTAACAAGCCTGAGTATTGATGAAGCTCATCAATAACAACAAACCGAAGATTTTGCAGAAAGCGCAACAGCCCAGGGCCTTTCCCCTTAGGTGAACTTGCACCTTGAAGAATTAAGTGCAGATAGTGAACGTTGGTCAGCCAATAGCGCCCCTCAGAGAACACGAAGCTAGACGCCTGATCTTTTCTCATATGTTCTGGAACGTTCCGTTGCCCATGAAGAAGTCCAACAGATATTTGTTTTCCATTCACAGTGAATCGCGAAAATCCATTAAGCGAAATTTTATTTCCCTGCTCTCCTATATCATCGGCCCATTCTTTCAAATGGGTAAACTGATCTTCGACCAATGCTTTGAACGGAGCCAAATATAGCGCACACGCATTCGGATCAGATACCAATTTTTCCATGATGGGAACATTGTAAGCCAATGATTTTCCCGATGCGGTTTTCGTGCAGAGAACTACATTGCGTCCTTCCCGGATGTTCTGTATGGCTTCTCCTTGATGCTCATACAGCTTATTGATCCCCAGAGAATGAAGCTTCCGTTGCAGCCAACTGGGCATTAGGATTTGGTCAGCATAAGCGCCTTGATTGGCGTCAATTTGATGCACATGCACTTCGCTTCGGACACGAGTTCCGACTTCAAGCAAGTTCTGGACGAGCATATCGCTATCGAATGCTTGTTGCACGGGAAGTCTTCGGTCGGAGATCATTTCCATTTCTTCCGGTGTCAAGATCCCGTCCAAGATTAAACACCCATCATGCGTACAATAAACGCCGGCTTGTTTGTTTATATAGGACTCCATATCGGGTTCAATTGAGCGCCACTCCGAAATTCGAATCCCGTTTGCACGTTGATGGATATTACGGTAATAACCTTTCGGATCTGCTTTAAAACCGATTTGGACAAAGTCTCCATATGGCCGTTGGCCTCCACAAGAAGAGCAGATTACAGGCATTCTTAATCGATCCCTTCAATCAATATCTTCAGCAGCATTTTGGCCCCAGGTTTGAACAATTCAATATTTCCTTTACCAGGGAGCTGCACGCAACTAGGACATCCTTCAGAACAAGGGCAGCTCTCAATAAGCTCAAGCGCTTTTCGTAGCACATGAGGGAGTTTATCGTAAATCGCCTCGATAGTTCCGAGACCGGACCCGTTCTCGCCATAGAAGCCGATTACAGGTCTATTCGCAAAAGCCGTCATCCCGCTCGCCGAAAAACCAGTAAGGTCATTCGCGTCACAAATAATGAGGTCAGGAATAACGGAAGTCATAGCGTGACCTGCAGCGTGTAGAGAGCCTTCGGCCAACAGATCAACGGGTCTGCCTTCATCTACCCATTCCTGGATGGTATTGTTCAAGTGACTCCATTGGGAATCCGTTAATGTAACCCACATTCCTTCGGGAGTAAATCGGGTGACGGACGGATGGTCCAATTGAACCTGCTCCGATTCATGCTTCTGTCCGAAGTAAACTTTTTTATAACCGAATACGCTCCGCTTGATCTCCAGTTCACCATAGGCCATATCGATTCCTTCGATATTTTGCTTCTGATAAGTCTGCATAATGTCGATGGCATCACGATAAGTAGATTGGGTGTAATAAGTTAGTTCTTGAATAGGCAATAGAATGATTTCGCCTTTTCTGCGATTGATAGAGTCTACTCGATAGCCTTTTTCTCCTGGAGTCCAATAGATCGCTCCTTTATGAAAGTCACGAAGAGCACTCCATTCATCCAAACCGTCAACTATCGTTTGATCCTGCCCCCGAATGGTGACGCTGTAGTTTTGCCCGGAGATGGATCGAAGGCTAAACTTTTTATCAACGACTTCCTCTTGATTCGCTGATGCGGCAACTTGGAGAACAGTCTCGATATAGTCTTCAACTAACCCGGGGAACATGTTCTGCAAGTCTTCCTTCGTGACTTCTCTCCCGAGCTCTTCTCTCAGTAGGGGAATATGCAAAGCCAACAACTTGTAATTTGTTGGATTAATTCGAACGACTTCCGGAGCCTTGTGAATAAACTCCAGTGGGTTTCGCATGTAATACTGCTGAAGCGGTTCGTCCTGCAGGATCAAGACAGCGACTCCCTCACCTTTGCGGCCTACGCGCCCAATCTGTTGGGAGAATGCTGCTTTCGAACCGGGATAACCAACAAGAACGGCGAGACTCAGATCACCGATATCAATCCCGACTTCAAGGGCATTGGTCGTAATAATGACATGAATATCGTGGGACTTGAGCCGTTCAATAATCCGTTTCCGGGTATCATTCGGTAGGATCCCAGTATAAAAAGCCGCGAGTTTCTCTCCGTCCACTTTCTCCTTAGGTAGTCGGAGAGGCTGGCGCAATACGTCTTTGATATAACGGGTAAATACCATCGTCTGGCTGCGAGAAGGCTGAAAAATGATGCTCTTAATCACCTTCTGATCCACAGTCATAATTTGTTTCGCCATCGTTATCGCATCGGTAGAAGGCGCGCGGCGGACTTGTTCGTCGGCAGACATGCCAGGATTCCAGAGGACGATTCCCTTCTTCTGATGGGCGGAACCATCTGTATTGATGAGGGTAAAGCCACTTAGCCCCGTAAGATCCTCTGCTAATCTAGCAGGGTTCTCAATCGTTGCTGAGCTCGTGATAATCTGGATTTTGTGTGCATTACCAAGCTCACGGCAAACCTTAAGCAGGCGTCTGAGTACTAATGCGACATGACTTCCGAATGTGCCGCGGTACATATGCATCTCATCAAGCACAATAAATTTGAGATTCCGCAGATAATTTCGAATGTGGTGCGCGGTCGCATACTTCACCTTCTGAACTTGCCCGAGAATGGAGTAATGAATCATATCCGGATTCGTCATCCATACCTGTGCTTTTTCCATGATTCGCTGCCGCGGCCCATTCTCGGTATCCCCATCCAGCCGACCAATATGAATCAGACGATCTCCCAAATGCAACTGGGTCTCAAACCACTCATCCAGGGAAGAAGGATTCTCCGCCTGTTGTAAGCCAAAACGCCTAATTTGATCCAACTGATCATTTGCTAACGCTTTGGTTGGAAATATGTATAACGCACGTTCTTCGGGATGGTTATATAAACGACTAAGAATCGGCAGGTTATAGGACAACGTCTTTCCGGATGACGTTGAAGTGACCAAGACAACATTAGAACCAGAATGGACTGCATCGGCCGTTTCTGCTTGGTGTGAATATAACTGCTTAATTCCCATTCGATATAAGGCGTCCTTAATGGGCTCCGGTGTAGATTCAGGAATATTTGCAAAAGTTGCCTCTTTGGCAGGAAGTGTATGTACATAAATCTCAGCGGCCTCTTCCTTGGCCAACTTCTTCAGCTTATCCAGTACATCTTCTGATGAAAATTCATGACTTACGACGCCAGGAATTCGGTTATCCTCACTTAGTACAAATTCTTCTTTCTCTAGAGGAACGATAGCAAAGCAAGACGGACAATAAATTCCTTCTGCGAATCCTCGGAGGTTTTCGATTACGGGAGTCCAGTCTGAGCATTTAATCCCGGTTGGCGAATATTCAAGTAATCGTTGCTCCCCAACTTGGCTGATTTTATTGGAAATTTGAATTGCCTTTAGCATATTGGTGCATTCCGAGCATTTCAGAAATGCCATACCTGATCCCTCCATCGTTAATATCTGCTGATTAAATTAAAACATAATGATTAGACAATAGGTTGTCATCGAATATACGTTCCTGTGGAATAAAATCCCTTTATTGATAATTCGACAATATAGGCATTAAGTCCTGTGAAAATACGAAAAAACCCAAACAAAGCCAAAAATAATCGCTTTGTTTGGGTAAGTATCATTGAATATTTTTTTACGAGAAAGACTGAATCGATCATGATACCTGCGCTTGAGGAATCTCATTCGCTTCCTCAATACCCATCATCATTTTGTAATGTGCATGATGGTTTGTAACCTTGAATATCTTCTCGAATATATTAAGGTACCTTGCATTTGTATCTAGCGGATGTTCAATATATATATCATCGCTTGCAAAATGGGACCCATCATTTGCCCAGGATAAAAGCGATTTACATAATACCTTTTCCTCTTCTTCGAATTTATTCAGAATATCATCTTCACTAATATTTCCAAATAATTTAAAATAATTTTCTATAATTCTACGGATCAAGTTTTGTACCGTTGTTGAAGAACTGCTCTGTGTTGCGGATCTAAGTTCTTGCCACATTAACTCATATGAAGTTTTTATTGGATTTGTATCATAGGACTGAGCATCTGTAACATTATTAACTTTTCTTATAATCCAGAAGGTTTCATCGTTTAATTTTCCGCCTTTTGAGCGCTTTTTATGAAAGGTTACTTCCTTATGAAAGTAAACATTATGGGTTAAAACAAATAATTGAACGACATTGTTTCTATTGTTCCTGATATCATCAATAAGTTTCAAAATGAGATTGCTAACGATAAATAGTACATTGCTATCTAAGCTAGAAATTGGATCATCAATTACAACTACTTTATTCTCTGTAATAAGATCCCTGTTATTGCTCCCATTCAACAAGTGCATAAAATATAGGAAAGTTACGAATGTCTTTTCTCCTTCACTTAAAGTCTGATTAACATCTTCTCCAGTGGATCGTATTAAGCGATAGTTACCCTGATTTTGAGTATGTGCAAATTTAAAATTTGTAAAATTGTATGCCTTTAACAGACGGTTCATTTCATTTACGGAAGGAATTACACTAGTGATTTGTGCTTCTAAGCCTTCAATTTCGGAAATTAATCGATTTTTCTCAGTTGTTTTTGATGTGATACCATCCTTTATCCCGGTTATTGCATTCTTAATACTAAATTCTTTCCGTACATACTTTTCGTGATTATGCAGATTTTCATTTGCTATGAATCTCCATATTTGATCCTTTAATAATTGTTCTTCCTGGACACGGTTGTCAACCAACCTGTTATGTGCTTGGATCTCCTGATTAACTCTCTCAACTTCTAAATTGATACTTTTTACAATTTCGTTAACAGGAACTAATGCAATTTTCTTACTTGGTTCTTTTTGTTTTTGTTCAATTAATTCTAGATTGATTTCGTTTTTCGATCTGATTATTTCTAACTGTTGATTTATTCTCTCCTTATCGATATATGGTATCTCTTTTTCCATTAGATCCTGGATCGAAGTACTAAGATTATTATAGGATTCCATGTATAGTTCAACACAGTTTTCTAATTCTTTCTTTTCATTTTCATAGGTTTCATTAAAGTACTCCTCCAATTTATTCAAGAAACCATCCGGCAATGACTGTTGACAAAAAGGGCACATTCCTTCTGAATTATGTACATGGTCATATCCTTTTTTTACCCAATCGCTTAAAGCCAGTCTAGAAATAAGAGCAGCAATATCGACCTCCTGCTTACCAACAATTTGTTTTTGGAATATCTCGCTTGAACAAGCAGCGTTCAGTTCATCATTTTTTATCGATTGAAGCGTTTGGATTTTCACTAAACTTCCATTAAATAATTTATTTGAACGAACACGTAAATCCTCTAAATCACATAACTGAACTTCAAGTGAATGCGACTGTTTACATTTATTCATAAAGTTTATTTTATTATTTCTGACTCCTGAAAAAGCTTGTAAAAACTCATTATCATATTTTCTTTTTAATTCCCAGCAATCATCTATAAATTCATTTTCATTCGCGTTATATTCCTCTTCTTTATTGGACAAGTTAGTGCGCATTCTTCGAATCTCTTCGTCAAATTTATCAACAAGCCTCTTCTTTTCAGTAATTTCATTTTTTATTTCAGTTGACTCCTTACCTAATGTGAATATACCCTTGATGTTCGAATCCTGATGGAAATTTTCCTCCACAAATTTCTGGTTATATACCAATGTTTTTAATGGCTGTGATGCCCAATCAATATTACAATCCGTGAAGTTCTCAATATTTTTCATAGCATTCGACAATGTAGTTTTCCCACTTCCATTGGAACCGTAAAAAAAATTAATTTTCTTTAAACCACTAAAGACAACACCTGTATTATTATAAGTCGCTATCTTCTTAATGGAAATTTCTTTAATCATTACTTTTTCACCCCTTAACCGTTAATTAAAAAAGGCGTAACTAAAATAGATGTCCATTTTAGTTACGCCCAGATGCAAATAATTAAATTAGTAGTGTCTTGAATCAGTAAAACTAAGCCCCAACAACCTCAGCGTTCTTATTAATCGTATCAATAACACCAATAATTGCTCGTGCATCGTCCAGATTATTACTGAACAGTTCCGTTATACTGCCAACCGAACGGAACGGCTCCTCTTGGAGTACGGATTTTTCAATAATACCGTTTTTAACTACATAATCGATAATCAGCTTTACAAACCGAAGTTGATTGACATTCAATCGGTTTTCTTGCAAGAATACCACAAATGCTTCATTCGCAGCTTCCTGATCAAGCCCCACGACCGTTCGCACAAGCTTAGTTACCGGTAAATCTTTATATTCCCGTTCATAATCCTCTTTGGTTCCGAGTTCTCCCCACAGTATATGTTCGAGTGTCTCCAGATCCTGTTTGGTGATCGGCTTGTTGTTGCGCAGTTTATAGATTGCTAGTTGATCCTTATTGGTTTGCAAATATTGGCTAACTTTCTTGCGATAATTTTGCAGGTCATTGGTATTATAAAAGCCGCGGCTCTCCTCTACAGCAAGCCATTCATCTTTGAAATTCGTATAGTAAATCTGCTGCGTTTCCCGTTCCAGGAACTTAATAAGATCCCTTAAAGCTTCACGTACTTTCTCCAATTCGAAGATGTCCGCTTCTTCCCAGAATTCTACCGCTAGGACCTTCTCTATTACTTCTCGCTGAGCGACGATTTGAGGAATCGTACCCAACTTGGCGAGTCTTTCTGCCGTCTCCATGACTTTGCGAATAGGTTTTACCGATTGTGTTCCCTGAAGCTTAGCCAATTCGATGATCAGCATCATATAGTCAAACCGTTTTGCTAATTCGTCATTGTCTAAAGAAACGACAAGAGGAGCTATATACTCTTTCAAATCTCCCATATCGGTATCGGTTAGGGAAAGCCATGCAGCATCATTTTTGTACTTATGGACATATTGGATATGCTGCCTGATGCGAAAATGCTCCTCATTTAATGCACTCACGCTATCCTTCAGCCGATTCACCAAGTCCGTACGATGTGCGATATACTCCGGTTCTTGATAACGCAGTTGCTGAAGTTCACGTACAATCTGGGTACGAACATTAAATAATTTCTCCGATAAAGTCTCGGCAATATTGGTATCCTTCCCTTTTGGATTTGCCCGAAAAAACTCAAAGTTCCGGCAGAAATCAAAGATCAAGAATTCCTTTTTGTCCTCACCAATACCATGAAGATCTTTACATAATCGTGTCCCACAACCAACCATCTGCCAAAACTTTGACTTCGAGCGTACTTTCTTGAAAAATACCAAATTGACAACCTCAGGGATGTCTACGCCCGTATCCAGCATATCTACAGAAACAGCAATTTGAGGAAGCTTGCTCCATATGGAAAAGTCATCAATCAAGGATTGATAATAATTCGTTTTGATATCAATGACCCGTGCAAAATGCCCCTTCAATGTCGGATACAGGCTATCGAATCGCTCTACGATTGCAACCGCGTGCCGATGGTTTTTGGCAAAAATGATGGTCTTGCCCAGCTTGTCTCCGCCTTCAACCTTCAGCCCCCGCTCCATAACTAACTGCAACACCCGGTCTATCGTATCCTGATTGAACAACCACTCATTGATCGCTGCACTGTCAATATCCCGCGGTTCCTCTTCTTCATCCTCCAGCAGCACTTCTTCGTATTGCTCTTTTTCCTCATCGGACAGATCATCGTAGCGGATGCCATCGTCCATAATCTTGGTCGTTGTTTCCACGGTACGGTAATCCACCAAGTGTCCTTCCTTGACTGCTTGCTCCAGTTCATAGGCAAAAGTCGGAACGCCATTTTCCAGACGGAACACGTCGTATGTATTTTTGTCCACTTCGTCTTTAGGAGTTGCTGTCAAACCTAAAAGGATGGCATCAAAGTAATCGAATATGGCCTTATATTTCTTATAGACGCTTCGATGCGATTCATCAATGATAATCAAGTCAAAATGACCAACCGTAAACAGCTTTTTGCCGTCCTTTCGCTTGGCCTCGTCGATTGCGTTCATCATCGTCGGGTAAGTAGAGAAAACAATTCTCGCCGTTTCCGGATTGTCTTTGCTATCCAGCAAGTTGCACAGTGTCATATCGGGCAAATATTGACTGAAGCTGTTTTTGGCTTGACGAACCAGCGTTGTACGATCAGTAAGAAACAACACATTCTTCACCCAGTTATATCGGCTAAGCACATCAACTATGGCACTCGCGGTGCGGGTTTTGCCACTGCCTGTCGCCATGACAAGTAAAGAGGTCCTCTGTCCTTTGTTTAATGCATCACAAACCGAGAGGACTGCTTCATGCTGATAAGGACGATTTACAATGGAGTTGTTGATTTGTACATCCTGCAGCGGCCTGCGGATCGAGCGCCTGGTTACGAGCAGCTGCAGCTCATCCTGACTGGCGAAACCGGATACTTGCCGACTGGCATAGTGTAGATCATCCCAGAAGTTCGTTATAAAACCGTTCGTATAATAAATGACCGGACGCTGTCCGTACCGTTGCTCCAAACCATCCGCATAAAGCTTCGCTTGCTGCTTGCCTATATTGGGATCAGAACTTGTCCGTTTCGCTTCCACAACGGCAAGGGGCTTCCCGTTCTCACCGAATAACACATAGTCGGCATAACCGATCCCTTGTCCGTTTGGCATACCTTGGACTTCAAACTCTTCCAATACATTTTGCCGGAATATCCATCCTGCAAGCTTTAGTTCGAGATCAATATACCGTTTGCGGGTCTCATATTCACTGATTTGATCCGGCGCAAAGTCATACTCCTGAGTATTCTGTGCTTTGCGTTCTGTCAGAAGCTTCCGAAGCTCTTCGTTTTCTTTAATCAGATCTTCCAGCTTACGGTCCTTTGAACCTAAACGGTCGTATAAATCCTGGAGTTCCTGAGGTCTTACTTTCTCTTGGTGCTTGTTCTCTTCCAATAAGAGTTGCTCATCAAAACTTCTCGCGGTATACTCGACCGAATAGCAATAATCGATCCAGCAGATGAAGTTATGCAGGTTACGAAGTGACAGAATTGCTTCGCCGCGACTGATCGTCGCATTCGAATGTACAGCGGCATTGCCTAGCTTCGTGATATATTTCAGCTGAGGTAACATGGATTGATCGATTACGCGGAGAAAAGTTACATCGTGAATCAAGCTAGACAGATTATCTTGATAGGGAACCTTCAAGTCGCTATCATAGGTAAACAGCCATTTTACAGCAAGTTCCAAAGCCCGTCGGCACAGGATAGCACTGGTCGCCGGACTGACAACCAGTGCTTTCTCCGCCTCTACACATGCACCTACAAAGCTGGCATATGTTTTATTTGCACTGAGAAACATAAAATTTGATAACTGTACATCGCTCATCTAGACCGCTACACCGTCCTTCACTTTCAATTCGCCCTTAAAAGCTTTTTGAAGCAGTGCTTGGAAGTTGGATTCTAGGTCCTTCAATTCTTGCTGCATCTTGGACTTCAGCTTATCGATTTGGCGCACGTAGTCGGCGAAGCGTTGCTGGAGATCAATCGGAGGCATTATAATGGGAAACTCCTCCAAATGCTCCTTGTTAATTTGCCTTTTGTCTATTCCTCCAACACACACTTCCCTTATATAATCCCTATACTCATCCGTAATCAGGATATAAAGAACAAATTCATGTATAAATCCTTTTTTCAGCCTTACTAAATATACATGTCCATTTATATTTGCGCTATCATCCTCACCTAAAAATAGGGCCGCTCGCCCCAGACTGCTATTCTCTGTATTAATACGACCAGTTTTTGTTATTAATATGTCCCTGTTTTTTACACTGGTCTGACTCATCTTCCAATGTGTCTGTTCATCGATATAAGCAACATCATCTAGCTCAATTCTATTTTTCCAGATATTCTGGCTTCTAAAAAAAATAATACCCTTATCGACATATACTTGACTTCCACCTTTCGGAGTATTGCCACTTAAGATCTTTGTCGATAAACTCTTTAATTTTTGTACTTCCCATCCCATAGGGTTCGTCACCGGATTCCCAAACATATCCATAAACACAGCTTGAACCAATTCATTAAGTTTAGCTATAGCTTGTTTGCGTTTATCAACCAAGTATTGAGCCTTATCTAATATATTAGCGATATACTCTTGTTCCTTAAAACTTGGTAATAAGATCTCAATTCTATTTAGTGCTGATTTTGTTAATTTTCCTCTTGTAGTCCCTGTTATAAAGTTCGATAAATCAATGTAATTTAGGGTGTGTATGCAAACCTAAGCAAGCCATATCATAATGGAGGCCAGGGACAAAAAAGCCATAAAGGTACACGCCAGCTTATCATAGCGAGTAGCTAGTCGACGATAGTGTTTTAGTTTATTGAAAAAGCACTCGATCAGATGACGCTCCTTGTAAATCTCACGGTCCCATTCCAGGGGCTTCCGACGATTTTTCTTACTTGGAATCACACAGGTCGCAGTCTGTTCATCCAATAGACGGCGGATTCGGTTGGTATCGTACGCTCGGTCAGCCAACACTTGCCTTTTCGTTAAGTCCATTTGTTTCAATATCTCATAACCGGTTACGGAGTCATGACAATGGCCTCCGGTCAGCACAAAGCGCAGTGGGTTGCCCAGCGCGTCAACGACTGCGTGGATTTTGGTTGTTAATCCGCCCCGGGACCGCCCAATGGCTTGCTTAAGGCCCCCCCTTTTGCGCCCGATCCATGCTGATGGACACGGACAATCGTGGTATCGATCATGACGCTTTCCTCGTCGGGCTCTGCGGAAACATGCTCCAGAATACGGTCCCAAATACCGGCCATTTGCCAGCGGCGGAATCGACTATAGACGGTAGACCAAGAGCCGAAATATTCAGGTAAATCCCGCCAGGGGGCACCTGACCGTGCTACCCACAGCATGGCATTTAGCATTTGACGATGGTCTTTCGGGGGTCTCCCTCCTTGTGGTTTTCTCTCCGGCGGTAGCAGGTCCTTAATGGCTTCCCATTGGTCGTCACGGATTTCATATCGATTCATCATACCTATGATTTACCCATTTTATGGGGTCATAGTTTGCATACAGGCCCTAGATAATACATTAGAAACTTTAAACTAATGTCCTTCTTTGCGGTTAAAACATGGGCATGATTATTCACCCAGCAACGCTCATCAACTATAAAAGCACATTGTTGGTTATAACCCCAGCTACCTCCATCTTCAGCAATACAGAGTATAGTTTCATCAAAGATGTATTTATCAACATAGCTTAACACTCCGTTTGCACCTATATATGGATATCCCCCCTCACGTTTCATTTTATTTCGTTCTCTTTCATTTAAAGGAATTCTCTTACTATCTAGATTATTTGTTATATCCCCAAGTTTCACCCTTTTTGTACTGGTTGTTATTTTCATCCCAACAACGCCTCCAGTTCCTCAAGCCCCTCAACAATTTCATCCTCTATCAACTTGATTGAAGTAAGTATCACCTTCGGGTCCTCGTATTGAACTTCCACATGCTCAGTTTCCTTGTAGCGATTAATACTCAGATCATACGCATTATTACGGATCTCATCTACCGGAACTAGGAAAGATTTATCCGTGCGTTTGCGTTCCATCTCTACATCTTTATTGCCAAATCGCTCAATAATGTCGGGTATATCATTGGCCTCAATGGAATTTCGCTTGTCGTCAAGCGAATAACCGTCCGCTTTCATATCATAGAACCATACGTGATCCGTCCCGCCAGCACCTGTCTTGGTGAAGATCATAATCGCTGTCGAAACCCCAGCATACGGCTTGAAAACCCCGCTTGGCATTGAAATTATTGCTTCGAGTTTGTGATTCTCAACAATTTCCTTACGAATATCTTTATGAGCCGTACTGTTCCCGAATAAAACACCGTCCGGCACAATGGAAGCGCAGCGTCCCCCAACCTTGAGCATACGCAGGAATAGAGAAAGGAACAGCAACTCCGTCTTTTTTGTGCGGGTCACACGCAAGAGATCCGCTGCTACCGCATCCGTATCAAGCGAACCTTTAAAGGGCGGATTGGCTAAAATTAGTGTATATTTGTCTTTGTCGGTATTATTTTCATTCAGGGAATCGCGATATTCGATATTCGGATTATCCACCCCATGAAGCAGCATATTCATGGCCCCGATGCGCAACATCGTACGGTCCATATCGAAACCATAGAACATATGATTGTTGAAATGCTCCTTCAAACCCTGAATCAGAAATAGATCGGCATGATGGTCACGCAAATATTCTCCTGCAGCAACCAGAAAACCCGCCGATCCTGCAGCCGGGTCACAAATGATATCTTCCGGTGTCGGTTTCATTAAAGCGACCATCATTTCGATAATGTGTCTTGGCGTACGGAATTGGCCGTTCGTTCCAGCTGTAGCTACCTTGGATAATAGATACTCATATAAATCCCCTTTGGTATCCCTGTCCTTCATATCAATCGTATCAATGCCCTCGACAATGCGTACAAGCATATTGGGAGTCGGAATCATAAAGATGGCATCGCCCATGTATTTAGCATAGGCTGAATCCTTGTCTCCATGAAGTGACTTAATGAACGGAAATACTTCATTGGAAACAACATCATACATACGCTGCGGATCAAGATTCTTAAAGTGATTCCAACGCAAATACTGTTTATCACTTTGAAATAGTCCGGTAAACGGTACCGACAGCAGCATGGACTCATTTTCCTTACGTGTCTCGGTTTCATCCAGACCTTTAATGAATAACAAATATGTAAACTGTTCGATTACGCTTAATGGATTGGTAATGCCGCCGGTCCAGAATGTCTCCCAAATCCGATCTACTTTTTGCCTTAATTCACCTGTAATCATAACGTTCTCCCCTGTATGTAGATTCTTGTCTAATTATACAACAGACTGCCCTAATGTGACATGTTTCTGCAGACTAACAAAATATAATCCTGCTTCCTTCACCCGATATCCGAACGTCTCAGACCAAGCCAAAGCATACGCCTGAACTTGAGGCGCATAGAAGTGGACAAACTGCTGCAATTTGCCTTCGTCAAGCTGATCCGTCTTGAAGTCGACGATCACCCAGCCATCCTCTTCTTCAAAGGCAAAATCTATTACACCTTTCACCAAGAGATTTAAGCCGTTATTGGATTGATGCGTTAATGCCGCGGCGACTGTTTCGGATATTGCCTGTTCGGTTGCGTGAAATGGCGTTGGTCCCCCATTTCTCTGATGCATCATGATCGGGATCTCAAACAACCGCTGCTTCGCTCGCTGACTCCGCTGCCAGAGTTCACTGTCTAGAACTTCTTGGAGTATTGGCAGAGCATCTCCCGCATCCTTCTCTGCTACCCCTTCGACCTGGCAGAGATATTGAACGTACGCGGGCAATTCACTCATCGCAAGGCCTTTTCCAACCTCCTCAAGCCCCTTATGGATTACGCTGCCGAATGATTGGCCCCTCCCATTGGCTGACCATTCTGGTATTTCTCCCATGCTCTTCGTCAGCCCCGTAACGGTTGCTTCCGCGTAAGTAGGCTGGCGCAGCTGATGGAACACCTGCTCCCTCTGAGCCAAGTATGCCCCCAAATCAATAGATGCGATATCTCGTTCCAATTCCTTATCACTCTCACTGGTCCCGGCATTCGTTTCCGGAACCCCCCACTCCCGGATAAGCTCCATCCCGTCCATAAGCGAGCTCCATGGGCACTTGGCCGGTTGTTCGGGGTAAAGGCTGACAACCAACATTTGTTTTGCTCGTGTCGCTGCGACATAGAGAAGACGATCCCGCTCCGCCTGCATGAAGGCTCGCTCCCGCACGCTCATCGATTCCCAACCTACCGGCTGGGCAATCGTTTCCTTCTGAAATCCTTTCGATTGCTGGATCAGGAAATAGCCCGCGGCCTCTGTCTCCAAACGATCAACAAACTGGTCAGCGTCATGATCCTTGTCTCCGCAAGGACAAGCGAGAAACACGACAGGCGCTTCCAGGCCTTTTGCCTTATGGACGTTCATGATCCGTACCGCTTGACCTTTGCCCGTATAGAGACTGGCAATTTCCATCCCTTTGCTCTCCCGAATGGCCAATATCGCCTTCGCCAGTTCATGCCAATCCGATGCAAGCAAGGTGCCACGCTGCAAGAGCTCCAGCATCTTGAGAAGAGTTCCAGAACGATTGGCACCAGCTTCTTGCACCGTGGAATAAGGTAAAAGACCGGTGTCCTCTATAATGCGGTGTAGGGCTGCCCATGCAGGCATTTCCTTGACCCAGCCGGCATATTCCCGCAATTTCCGTAATGCAGCGGTAACTGGATTGCCCAGTTCTTCTGTATCCTCCGGCAGCCGATAGATCGACCAAGCATTCCCTTGAGCGCGATACGCTATCAGTTCCTTGTCGCTAATACCGAATAGAGGCCCGCGCAAGACACTCAGCATCGCCACTTGGTCAGACGGATCGGCCAGATAGAGAGCTAATTGTCCAAGTGTATGAAGCTCCGGATATAAGGCGGAGCTTCCGACCGTTTCCGCGGCTACTCCCCTCTTCTCCAGCTCTTCCGCGTATAGGTGCAAATAATGCCTTGTTCTTGTCAAAATCAGAAAATCACTGGGCCGCGCCTCTCTATACACCCAAGCTGTGCCATCCCGCTCCTGAATATGCATATTCCCATCTCGGCAAGCCCACGCAATAGTTGTGGCTATACGCTCTGCGTCAACCGCCGCTACTGCATCCTTGCCTCCCGGAATTTTCGGATACGTAAGCGCATAGATCCCGTGGTTCGCTTTCTTGCTTACTTTGGGATTGGGTATATTCGTTTCCATCCGGACATACGCCGCTTGAACCTCGCTTTCCTGAACGGGAAGCTTGCCGACGAATTGCCCATTCACAAAATCGCCGATCGCATCGCCGGATCGGAAATTGCTGGTTAAGTGAAGAACATCTCCACATGCGTGAATCCTCGATTTCACCTCGTTATAAATGGAAATATCCGCGCGGCGGAAACGATAGATGGACTGTTTCGGGTCTCCTACGAGGAACAAGGAACCCGGCTTTGGAGTAAGCTTCCGCCAATTCCGTTCATTCCGATCATCACCGGCCCCCGTTAAGAGAAACATCATTTCCGCTTGGACCGGGTCGGTGTCCTGAAATTCGTCGACCATTACCCGTTGGTAGCGCCCGGCGAAAAACTCTCGAACCTCCGGGTAATCACGCAGCAGACGGCATGCATTCATCAGAAGATCCTGAAAGTTCAGCTTCCCTTCCTGCAATCGCCGTTCTCTGCAATACTCCAATGCAGGCAAGACAAATTGAATGACCTTCGGATACAGATATTCCCGCCACGATTGAAGAAAGGGGAACAGGACCGTGATCTGCCAATCATGAAATCGTTCGGAGATGGCTTTGGCTTGCTTCTTATCCGTCCATTTGTATTGCTTCACATCCAGTTTGAAGTCAAACATCTTCGCCAGCGTAAGCATCAGCATATCGTCCTGCTCATCCGACAACCGCAGCATACGATTAGCAGCACGCAGTTTGGCCTGAAGATTATCCCAACCCTTCTCCGGTTCAACTGTCGGCATAAATCGGCTTGCTTCTTCCATCATGGGAAGCAGCGAGAGACGGATCAGGTTGAATTCAGGACGTTGGACCGGTTCGCAGGGGATTTGGAGGTCCGTAAAAAAGGATACCCGATCATAGACATTCTTAAGAATGCTTACATCAATGTCCACCTCGCCAAAGGATGCTAGGGCTTCAGGATCTCCCTCCTGCAGCCGAATCAGATATTCGTCCCAGCATTGATCGTGGAACGCACGATTCATTTCATCATCCATTTCTTCGAAAGAAGGGTCCAATCCGGCCTCAATCGGACGCTCCCGAAGCATGGAGGAACAGAACGCATGGATCGTTCCGATGAAGATTTGGTCCAAATTGGCCAAGGCTTCTTCCAATCGTCCTCTAGTTTCGCCTTCAGCATCAGCCGCTTTCCGCTCCAAAGCAATACGGAAACGCTCCTTCATCTCATCCGCCGCTTTATTCGTAAAGGTGATCGCCGCAATCTGCTCGATCTTAGCCATTCCGGTCTCGATGAGCGCCAGCAATCGGCCGACCAAGCTTGTTGTCTTGCCTGATCCTGCACCGGCTTCTACCAGAAAGGTCGTGCTCAGTTCCTCTAATATCCTCTTTCTGGCTTGTTGATCGGATGCTTCATTCAATGTTCTCCACCTCCAGCAGCGTGTGCAGCAGCTCCGAATTCACTTCGTCCTTTCGCTTATCGGCCAGCAGTTCTGCGTGCTCTCCGCATACAGCCGCGTAGTCGCAATACCGGCAGATCGCGGGATTTGAAGCTGGAATAAACAGACCCTGTTCCATCGACGAAAGGATTCCCCGGATCACCTCGGTGACTCGATTCCGCTCGGTTTGCGAGCGCGCAATCACTTGCCCGTGCCCCCGTTCACTTGGAAAGACGTAAGACGCTTCAAGCACTTTTGCTTCTGAATCCACACCCGTTTGCCGCATCCACAGCTCTGTCCCCATCGCGTATAGAGCGTGTTGCAGCTGCGTGCCGCCTGCGAACATGCCATTTTCCTTGTAAGACCGAGGACTGCCGGTCTTATAGTCAATAATTAGATATTGATGCGGCGCAACTTGATCGATCCGGTCGACGATTCCGCGCAGCGTAATCGCCATGTCCTCGCCAAGCTCAAGATGCAACGGCTGGCCGTCTACGATGAGCTCTTGTTCGAAAAACCGGGGGGCCGTATTAGCCTGCAATTCCATGCGATAGAATACTTCAATATCCCGAAGCATCACTTGCCGCTCCCTCTCAAACACATGAGGGCTCGGTGCTGGAATCCGCTCGGCATATAAGAGAATCGTCTCCTCCGCAATACGAAGTAAACGGGCATGATCGTGTGTAATAGGCATGACTTTACTTGCGCTGACTTCCGTCATATAACGACGATAAACCTCGTGCAGCAGCGAGCCTCTTTCATTCGGCTTCAACCAGGAGGTACGATCAAAAGTCACCTGATCTTTCACGCGAATCCTGAGCACATATTGGAAAAAGTAACGCATCGGACATTCCGCGTACTTCTCCAATTGACTTGCGCTAAGCGTCCGTTCTTCCCGACCTTTCCAATAATCAGCCCATTCATCCCCCGCTATATATCCGTCATGCTCTGTCACTTGCGAGTTGGTACGCGCCTCGAGTGCAAGTCTGCCTTGACGAAAAGAAGGATAGACCGACTCGATGAAGGATTGCCGGTCCTTCATAAGGTTTACATTCGAACGGATTTGTCGGAAGACGTAATGAGAGCCGTCTAAGGGCAGTCCATTTAGCTCAGTAGAGGATGGCTGTTCTACATCCAAATACCCGACAGGTTCGCCTAAGCTCCGATGCAGCATCTCATAGTCCGCATTCGGTTCTCCGAATACTTTCCGGAAGACCTGTAGAAGTTGAAAAGCCGGGCTTGCTGTCGCTCCTTCTGCCAAGTCATACGACGAGAAGCTGCATGTGATATTGCCGCTTATCATCCCAAGCCGACCATCACGAAGGCGTTGCCGATCTCTTTGTCTCTGCACGGCTGTTTGAAGCCCGGCACCGATCCGTCTGCACTCTTCATCGAGAAGCATGGGATTTTGCCTGATATTCCCGGACCACGAATGTTCATCCATCCCGAGAAGAAACGTCTGTTTCCTCCCGCTGATCCCCCCGTTCGGCAAACTCGATATGTACAGGGATCCGGGCTTATGTAACCGCTGCACCCCGACTCGAAGTTTCTGCAGCATGTCTCGGGCATACAAGAGCATTTGCTGAAATGGCATCAAGTCCGGAACAGGACATTCCTGCAGTTCATTAGCGATACCTCTCATTTCTTGCAGGACGATCGTATCATCTTCTGTTCCAGAGACACCAACTCGATCCAAGACGTTCACGAGCCATCCCCAGATTCCCTTAGGAGAGGAGAGCGCCGCTTCGTCTGGAAACAATCCTACAAGGAGGTTTGTCAGATGCTTCTTGATCTCGTCATCCCGTTGTTGTTGTTCCGTCTGCTCCCGCACTTCGGGTCTTTCATTTGAATCCCCTTGGAACCGGACAACTTCTGACCTTAGCAACTTGATATACCGTTCTTTCCCCCAGCCGATTCCGCTTTTCTCCAGAGCTCGAATACAATCCGCATTCGTTATTCCTTGCTCACGATCGGAGAACGTAATCAATTCCTGCTGCAGCATCGATACGAGCGGCCGCACCTGATAACCGGACTCCAGCCAGTTCAGCAGGAAATGGGCGGCTCTTCCCAGTCCGGATGTAATCGCAGGCAGCCCGTCTGCGAAGGAACAAGAAAGACCTAGAGAAGCACACATGGTCGAAATGGCCAGCGTATATTCTTCATCCGGGACGATCATCTCCACTTCATCCAATGGCATCCGGCCCTGAATAATTCGTCTCAATGCTTCGCGAACCTCCGCCATCCTTCCGGTCGCATGATAGAACTGAACCTCTCCGAACGGCAATGTGGATTGAACGTCAGTGAAGGAAGAATCCGCTACAATCCTTGTCATCCGTCCATTTGACAACCGCTCCATCATCCGGGCGGAAACCGGTGGAAGCGGCATAGGGTCTGGCAGAATAAGCTCCACGTTTCCCTGCAATTGGGTTGTTATGTGCGACAAAAGGCCGGGGAAATCGGTCCAGCTCCGCTGATTCAGAAAGCGCTCATACGCTGACAGCACCTTTTTGACATAGTTGCCTTTTTGCTGGCTCAACAGTTGATCGCTTCGCAGTTCTTCTGCTTTTACCCCGGCACGGCGTAAATCCATAATGGCTTGGTGAACATGCATCACAATACCAGGCTTTACTTGATCCATGGAGATGTAAGTATCCACATCGGAAGCCATTTGTTCCATAATATGATGTACAATCCAAAAGGACCGCTGATCCCCGATTAAGGTCATCCCTTGTTTATACAGGGAAAACTCAACCTCACTATTAACAAAAGTTTGAACCGTATGGACCTCCGTGTTCATTACCGGTCCTAATTCCCGATATATTCGCATCAACCAAGACTGCCCTTCCATGTAGGAAGGAGCAATCACAATCTTGCGGCGAAAAGGCTCTTTACGGATTGCATCATATAAACGTTCTAGAAATGTGCCTTCTGTTTTCACAAGGGACACCTTCCTTTCGGTTTAACGCACATTTGCACTTACTGTCCATACAACTGTCCCCAACGCTGCAACTGTTCCTTAAATTTCTCACGGACAGATGCAGGTTTTAAGATCTCCGCCGAAGGTCCGTACTGAACCACCCAGTTCATAAATTCGCGCTCATGGTTGACGGTTACTTCGAATAATAAGCTGCCGTCTGACAGATCGGTCATCTTCGGTCTCACGAACAATTCTTCTTCCTTTACATAGCGGGCGACATCCGGATGGAATTTAATCTTGAAGGTGATTAAAGAATCCCCGCGTTCAATGGACCAGGTGTGCTTCATGTACTGCGCGATGCTGAAATCGCCCTTGTCAAAATGATTTCCTGTCAGCTCTACATGCCGGAAACGGCTGATGCGAAATGTACGAATCTCCCGCTTGGCACGACAATAACCGATCAAATAAAATCGCTGATCCCTTGGAACCAGGTAGTACGGATCAATTTCGCGCTCCGTCAATTCATTCCGGCTCTGGGTATGGTAAACAGCCCTGATCGTCTTGCAGGCGATAATCGCTTCCATGATGGGCAGCAAAAAGTTGGCATTGTTCTCCCGATAAGCCGGGGTGCCCATTTGGATCATGTCCGCGACATTTTCCAATGTATCGTACCTCTTCCTGGTTTCTTTCACATGAGTAGCCATCACCTTGTCGTAGGCGGATTCAAAGCCTGGAGGCAGTTTGCTGGTGTCGAGCACGGATGGCAGGACAGAAAATACCAACGCTTCCTGCTCCGTGAAATTCAGCGGGTACATGGCGAAATTACCGACAAAACGGTACCCTTTCCCATACCCCTCGTTCGTGATCGGTGCGATTAAATCCAATATCCTCAAGTCTCTGTAAATCGTTCGATCCGTTGTCTCGCATTTATCCGCCAGCTCCTTGGCTGAAATCCCCGGATTAGCCTGAATGGCAAGAAGCATTTTAAAGAGTCGTATTACTTTATCCGTCATGCGATATCTCCTATCTTGGCGTATGTAATGTAAATCCTTATCATAATTGGAATTCTACTTTTTACCTAGTTCTTCCTGCCTACAAGGAGAAAACGCAACGTTCTCTGTCGTTTTAATGATGTACACTTCCTCTAGGCTCGGCGTAAGTTCAACAATTGCCGTATCCTTAACGACAAATCGCACCATGCCGCAAACATGATGCTCAAACCTATCATAAATACGGCCGCACTGCGGCATCCTTTCGGTACTGTATGTGGGCTGTTGGCGACATAACCGATTTTGCCCAATGGGATCATATCCACCTTTATCGCTTCATGGTCAAATCAGCTCCGTAATAGTGCTGCGTGCCTGTAATGGCGACATAGATCGGTTGGTCCACTGTACTCACTCCCGTATGTCTTTCCTCCATTATGACGAATCAAAGAGACAAGAGATTGTCAGCGAATGTACGTTCTAATTTTTTTAACGTGGGGGCATTGACAACAAGTCCTACTATCTTTTATAGTATGAAACATAGGCAGAGTCATAGGCAGAATTTTCCCCTGTTATACAGGTATCGCGGAGAATTCCTCTGCTGAATTCTTAATAGTTCAACTATTAATGAATATAAGTCTCTGGCCACGCGGCGAAAGGGATCCAATTTTTCCACAGGTAACTGTGGTATTTTGGGTCCCTTTTTTGTTTTTCTATGCCTTTTTGAAAGAGGTAATGTTTATGGGGCTTGTTTCACCTAAGGTAATCAAATGTTTTAAAGGCAATCATTTTCAACATAATGTTCAATCTGCAATTAGGGCTCTTGCTGCAAGTAAAGAATCAAAAACAAGTGGAATGAATACTTCAAAAGTTAATCATGTTTCAAAACGTTAATAGCACTGTTGTTACCCATTTTCGAATCGGTAATCTCGACAGTAGCTTTCGACTTCAAAATTTCAATTGCTGACAAGAGTGACTGTTTATGATTATCCCCATAAATGACTCTAATTTTGATTGGTACTGCCTTTGCCACTTTCTCACCTCAGTCTTATTAGCTTTTTGAAATCAAATTAAGGAGGTCCCGACATGGATAAAGATCCCAAAAACGCAATTAATGAATTAATTAGCAACCAGAAGCCACAAAACGAACTGTGGAAAGGAACAGAATTATTTCTGTGGAATGCTTCTTCCACAGAAGAATTTATAAATGGAATAAAAAATCCTCACGATGTGCATCTTACAACTGACGCCGTATGGGACGTTAGTAAGAGCAAAGTGAGGAACATTATGGATACATTATTTAATTATGAAGGTTATGACAACTCCACTGATCTGCCCCACACTAAAGGGAACATCGCTGATTGGTTGTGGGAAAACAGAGTTCAGCCAAGTATCAAATTGGACAAAGTGAAAATTTATTTGAAACGGATTCAGACATCAAAGGCACCGATCGAACTTTACGATTTCTACGAGGAAGCACTGGAATTTCAACAACAGATCTCTACATACATTAAAAAGCCGATTTGGCAGCTTAACGATCTTGATATTACAGAAATAAACTTTCAGTATTGTCTGAAAAACGTCAATTCAGACATAAAGAAATTCTTTCTCAACCAAATCGCTAAATTGTACTTCCCAGGAAGAAGATTCAATATAGTCAAGCAAAACAAAAGGATCCTCTCTAAACTAGCCGATCATGAACTGCATCCATATTTGAAAAACTTCAATGACCAAATTCAATCAGAAGGTCGTTCCGGAGGATATATAAAAGATATTAACCGCGACGTAATGTTGTTTTTAAACTGGCTTGTTAACAATTACGCTAGTTTCAATGATTTCTCACCGAATGCAATACCTGTTTGGTTAATCGAAAGAGACCATATTTTAGAGTTTGAAAATTACCTTAAACGTTGCCATTCAAAAGGCCTTTACAGCGAAATAACGGTTAGCAATAAATTCTACTGTGTGATTTCGTTCTTTAAGTATCTGTATGACAACAGAATTATCCCAAAGAATATCGGTTCAATAAGAGGAATATCAGCACAGAGGTATCTTCATCGTGATATCCCCAATAAAGATCAATTATCAGATTTCTTCAATACTATAGCTAGATACTCGGATGATCCTGATTATGATATAGCTTTTTTTGGATCCTTGCTGCATCTCGGACTACGATTCTGTGAAGCCGAGCGTCTAAATTGGGAAGATATTAATTTTCAAGCAAGGATAATCAAAATCCGGGGTAAGGGCAAAGCTGGGAAACCTGTACCATTACACTTGCCGAAAAAACTTTATCAATATTTAGAATCCCTATATAAAGTTCGTACAGACGAGAAATCTGTCTTTAAGGGAAGACAATCTAAAAAAGTTTTATACGGAAAAATGTTAGATAAATACAAGTTATATTCTTTGATATCCGGTTGGACATTCCCCGGAGGTCTTCATTTGTTCAGGCACACATTTATCACCAAACTGAGTCTTAGAAAAAACGTACATCCGCAAATCATCAAACGTCTAGCTCGACATACCAGACTTGACACGACCTCAAAGTATTTACATAGGCAAAATCAAGAACTTAATGATGCAATGCAAAAAATCGATTCTATATGGAGATGATTTCATGTTCAAGGTAGAAGGTAACTCACCTGTCGCTAATCTGATGGTCCACTTGCAAAAACTTGCTGCGACCAACAGTCATGATCATATGAGACAAGCTTTAGAAAGAAGCAATCTTATTTTCGTTGAAGAACCAAATGAACGGAAAGATGTAACGTTTGAGGAAGCCGTAAATTGGTACTTACAAAGCTCTGAATTCGGACGAAAGAGTGAAGCTACTCAAAAGACATATCGTTCTGAATTGAACCAGTTTGTTTCATTTGTCGATTCGCTGCCGGAAACTCCATCTTTGCTTTCATTTGAGAAGAATCCCAAAGTACTACTTGATTACCTTAAGCCAGTTAAAACCCAAAATACGCGATCAAAAAAAGCTTCATTTTTAAGGGACTTTTTCACTGTTACCTTCACACGATTCTTTGAAATAGATATTAAAAAGATCAAGGAAACCTTGATAGTTGACGTTGAGTTTGATGAAGATCTTCCAAAGGCTTTTACGAAAGAACAAGTAGAGGAAATTATAAACTTATCGCGGCTGACCAACGATGGTTTTAGAAACTTTGTCATCTTATGGACTTTTCTTGGCAGCGGTATTCGCCTTAACGAGTTGACTCAACTTCAAATCGGGGATATTTGCTATAATTCTCAGAATATAAAAGTTCGTGTTAAGGGGAAAAAGCTTCAAAAAGTTCCTCGGCGGATTACAGCTACATCATTAGAGCTTCTTAGAAAATATGTAAGTTTTAAATACGGGTCACTTAAGGGTCAGCCTAATTATACTGATTTGTATGTTTTTTCAACGGATAAGGGAGTTACCCCTATCAGTGATAGTACAGTCCAAAAGATGTTAGATGGGTTAATTTCTGAGGCACAGACCATTTCTCCAGAAGAGAAAGAGCGATTATCTGTCCATTCTTTACGTCATTCTTTCGCATTGTTCGCTTTAGAAGAGGGCGTGGATCTTGTCAGTATTTCGAAACTCCTTGGCCATAAATCATTAAAAACAACAACCATTTATTTGCAACTCTTTAACAGCATGCTTCTACAGGCAATCGAAAAACATCCTTTCGCTCGCTCGTTAGCGGCAAATTTATTTGATTGAGGTGGAGACGGAATGACGCCCTCTGGAATTGTATTCGACTCTATTTATTTTAAAACTTGGAGTGAACACTCTGGCTTAAAGAAACCAGCATGCTCAGCAACCAAAAAGGTTCTCGCCACACTTCAGGAATTTCTTTTGGAGAACGGTTTCGAAGGCAATCTAGATTTTGACCGATTCACATATTATGTTGAATCAAATGATTTTGAACCGATTAACAAATCGTTCATTGATCAATTTGTTCAGTATCTTATATCATCAAATCCAGGGCTTTCAAATAAAACCATTTACAATAAAATTAGTTCATTAAAGAGCTTTTTCAACTTTCTTGATCGAGTAAATATGATAAGCCACAACCCCATGGCCCATTATACAAACAAATATTATGAACGAAATATAAATATTAATTTCTTGACTGAGGTTGAGTGTAAAGACCTCCTGAAAGCAGCCCTTCTAGAGGAGCCCTTCTCCAAATATTACTATCTGTTGATTTGGACAGCCATTACAACCGGACTTAGAAACAATGAAATATGTTGCCTTTCATTTGAGCAGATCAACTTTCAAAATAATATGGTGATAGTTAACAAAGGTCAAAAAACAAATGCTAAGGGGATCGCCATTCCTGGGTTCCTAGCAAACGAACTGAAACACTTCAAACAATATAAGGAGACCATTGAAGAAGATTTTAGTCCATATGTATTCTCAAGAAAAAAACGTAAACTCTATAATAATCAAATGGTATCTATAGTCAGATCTATATCAGAAAAAGCCGGGATTAATAGAAGGGTCATTCCCCATGATCTCAGAAGAACTACCGGATTTCTGATGCTTAAAAGTGGTGCAAACTTGAGAGCAATTCAACAACAATTAAGGCATGAGTTGTTAGGTACCACGTTGGAGTACCTCTCCATTTCGGATAGTTTGATATTAGACGAGGATTAAAAAAATGCCCTTCCAATGCTAAATTGGACAGGGCATTCATATCGTTTGTAGGATTAATCTAAGGCAGTTAAATGTCTCCAAGCCATCTCGATATGTGTATCTTTAAAGACATTCTTCTTCCTTTCATTCCAGGCTTTAAAATGATCAATCGCAATCTTCACATTATCTCTGGAATCAGGAAAATGCTTAATAATCCAATCGGTCGTAGCTAGCAATTCAAGTCCGTATGGGGTTTCGTAACCTTCAATTATTTGTTTGGTATGCTGAAGCCTTTTATCCGTGCTCCCATCATTTAATTGACTCAGAAAGCCTTCAGCTTCCCTTGTTACTTCAGGTAAAAGATATATCTCCGCATCCCGATTTCGATCTCCATATCCCCGTATATAATGCCCTTCAAGTCTTTGAAGAACATGATTTAAATTGTCAGCATACGGTCCAAACTGAGCTTTAACAAATCTTAGCTTTAAATCCTCTCCACTCTCTTGCAAAAAGTAAGCAAGTTTCTGTATTTCCAACATTGACAGTTTGTAGCCCGGTGCAGCATAGAGATTCATTAGCATTATAAGCAAGGCTCTAGCACGAGTTAACTTCGGCTTTTCGGTTCCAACACGCATTTTATCAGGCTCTGGACTTCCAATTGGCGGGTAAACCATAAATAAAACCTCAGGAACTTTCAATGCCGCTTCCTCAATTAGTGGCCGAACGTCTTCCCAGTTCAAACCACCATTACCGCAGCCTAATGGAGGGATTGCTACTGATCTAATTCCATACTCTCGAATTATCTCAATAAAATCGATTAATCCAGACTGTATGTCTTCAATCTTTGACTTTCCTTTCCAATGACGCTTTGTTGGAAAGTTAATGATGTAACGAGGATTAAATATAGACCCGGTATCAACAATAAACATTTTACCTGGCATTACCAAATTGTTTTTGCACGCTTTTTCGTACTCTTTAAAATTACCAGGATAGGCCTGTTTAAATTGAAGTGCTATCCCCTTCCCCATTACTCCTACACAATTCACTGTGTTTACTAAAGCCTCGGCCTCAGATTCCAACAAGTTACCTTTTTTATACTCAATCACAATCTCACCACCTTAGTAATACCATTCTCTGCGTACCTCAACAGGTATATTAATCGAGTTATTACGCAAAATTTTAAGTGCCTCACCCTTGTAAGTTTCATTAATTGCACCAATTTCAAGTATAGAGTCAATGGGAAAAAACTCAAAAGCCAAGAACTCCGCCTGGCGTTTCCGTTTTCTGTCAGGATATTCAGTAGTATCATACCAATATTGGGACCTCATTATTCCCCAGTCAATTTGCTCTAAATCAACCGGGTCATTGTAAAATTCGGAATAACTCATGATCGCATGTCCATCTGTAAACACGAATGGGATTTTCTCTGATAACACTTGTTGTACCGTTGATACCAAATATATAATTTGATTTTGACCACCTTGATACTGTGGCACATTTCCTTGATTAATTGTATACAACATTGGTGACCGCGGCGCAAAGTAAAAAGGAACATAATCATGTAGATTACCGTATGGATGTATTGGAACTTGTTTTTCCGAGCGTCTAGATTGAATTTGCTCATAAGCAATATTCACGAAAGAGCTTTCGTGCTCGTGTAATTGGTTTATACAAACGAGACCATTATTGTTAAGGATCGAATGTAAATTCCCAATACTCGTTATATGATAAATAAATGTTGGATTCGGCACCATTTAGCTACACTCCATGTCTAATCACGTTAGAGTGTTATTTCGACAAAGGAAATGAATTTCCTCCCAGGTAGTAACAGAATATATGTTCGTATTGATTATATTCGAATGATTTAATCAAGTCAAAAGTTACTGATGATGTTATTCGAAGAATTTAACTCGGAATTACTCCATGTCATCAGAAATATGTAATTCACGTTGACACACATCACATTTAACAATTAGATATGTGCCTAAGCCCGAGGGGATAAAAGTAAAAGCGAATTTAGCCCCGCTTACGTCAACTGCTTTACATTGGTCCCATTGATTAATTCTTTTCATGATTTCTTTACTTATTGTAAATGTTAAAGAATTCTTTAAAACATTGCGAAATTCCTCACTCTTCAACTACGTTCACCTCACACATCCCTAAATTTACTTTGATGTGAATTTATTATACTCATTACTCAAAAGCCACGCTTATAAATTTCATTTGAATCAAGATCCTTGATCCTTTTCAGTACATGTAAAAAGCCACATGCTCTGATGTGGCTTAATAAATGAGGGCTGAAACACAATGCTCACTTATGACATTAGAATCTCGTTCTCGATACAGCGGGCCGCGAAGGTGGCGAGCTTGGTCCCTTTGTTCGGGCGGTAGCTCTCGATCGCTTTGATCAGCCCGATGGTGCCGATGGAGATGAGATCCTCCATGTCCTCTCCGGTATTGTCGAATTTCTTGACGATATGCGCAACGAGCCGCAGGTTATGTTCAATCAGCATGTTCCGGGCCTTGGCATCTCCTTCCGCCATTCTCCCTAAGTATCGGCTCTCCTCTTCCTCCGTCAGCGGCTGCGGAAACGCATTGTTCCTTACATACGATACCAGCAGCGTCAGTTCCTTGATCAGCAGCGCGATCGCGCTTAAGAATCCGGACACCTTGGCGACACCTCCCGCACGTGTACAATGAAACCGGTCAGCAAGACTTACGGGTTCACGGTCAGTTCATTGTATGTGGGCAGGTGCCTACAAGTGCCAGTACCGCTAAAAACAGCGGCAAAAAACTTCAATAGCCAATCATCCATCATCATTCAATTACTTCAAATAGAGTCGCTTCTTCGGAAGGGCAGCCTGACTTGTTGGTTCAGTCCGCGAATGCCACGCAAGTTTTTTAGGAAGGTGCAGACCTAGCCATATCACAACCCTTTCGCTTGAGTTACGGGCTGCAATTCATAAGGTCGAAGACATTATAAGAAACCAAACACCTTTTTACAAGAATTTTTACGCGAGATATTAACTACCTCAGTTGCTCCTATTTTATTTAGTTTGTTGATCAGAGCCTCTCCGCCATTCTTCATAGTGAAATCAAGTTCTTCCTTATATAAAGGAACCAAATTATAGAACCGTACTTCTTTGTCGTCGGAGATATTAAAATAAAAGAAATCAGATACATTCTCTACTTCCGGAACCCAAATTAACATGCTCTGAAACTTTGCAGTATCACAATATGGCTGTGCCGGATTCCCATTCGTGACAGTATGACCTAAATAAAGCCAAGTGTTGTAGTCATGCGGAAATCTCGCTGCCTTCTTCAATGCTCGAATGGGCCAATAATTTCGTTCATCCTTAAAATCCTCATCTGACAGCTTCCACGTAGGAGGCAGGGATATCATAAGTTCAGCATATCGATATTCTTCCGCTCCAGCAGGAACTGTCATGGGAAACTCGCTCATCCCGCAAGTAATTAATGTGTAATAGTTCCTTTGAGGCGTCGGCGCAACAACCAGAACATCTATTGACACATGATCGGAAACAATTTCTTTGAAAATATTTGAGACTGGGCCTATGTATCTCTCAATATGGTTATGTAAGAATTCAATGTTCTCTTGCGTATACATCAATTATCCTCCTCGCATATCATAAGCATTTTCACTACCATACAGAAAAAAATCCATATTATCAATAATATAACATATACCATTTCACCTTCAGAAGACAAGTCTGCTTATTGGGACCGACTTATCGCTCCAAATAGCTTGTCTTCCAACTTCCGGCACGGTATTAGATTGGGACCGAACATATACTGATCTTCGATCTCCCAAGCAGCTGCATCCTGGACGAAATCATAGAATAACGGATTAGGAGACGAATGCCCCAACAACCGACATGACCCTGCTATAGGAACAACGATTCTATTCCGCTCCGCTAGAACAGCCCGTATAACCTAGTTTTAGGATACAGATAGACAATCTTTGGGTGTAAAATGGAGTAAAGGAGGTATTCATATGGAAAATATATTGCTTGTGGTTAGCCTTATTTTGAATATGATTGTTATTATCTTACTGATGTTTAAACGTACTGATAGTGGAGCTACATTACTGCGTCCGGAAATTCAACAACAATCCAGGCTCACAAGAGATGAGCTGAGTTCACGATTAGAAGGATTCAGCAACTCGCAGCTTAATTTGCTGACGAAATTGTCAGGAATGCAGAAACAGGAGCTCGTGACTACACTGAAGACGTTCAACGAAACGCTCAGCAGCAAAGTGGCGGATCTTTCAGCACTGTTGAAGAGCGACATGAAGCATAATGAAGAACGCATAGACAAGCTGCGGGAGCGGGTAGAGGATCAGCTGAGACTGCTCCGTGAAGATAACCGCGGCCAGCTGGAACAGATGCGCGCTACGGTGGACGAGAAGCTTCAGAATACACTTGAGACACGCCTTGGTGAATCTTTCAAGCTAGTAAGCGAACGGTTGGAGCAGGTACATAAGGGTCTGGGAGAAATGCAGTCATTAGCCACGGGCGTTGGCGATCTGAAAAAGGTGCTGTCCAATGTGAAGACACGCGGCAATTGGGGGGAGATCCAGCTCGGGAACCTGCTTGAGCAGACCCTGACAGCCGAGCAGTATGAAGCGAACGTTGCTACACGGAAAGGATCGGCGGACCGCGTGGAGTTTGCGATCAAGCTGCCGTCCAAGACAAACGATGAGCAGTTTATCTGGATGCCCATTGATTCGAAGTTTCCGCTGGAGGATTATCAGCGACTGATTGAGGCGCAGGAAGCGGGAGATGTTGTGGCTGCAGGCGAGTCGGTAAGCAAGCTTGAACAGCGCATCAAGCTTGAGGCGAAGACGATTAAAGCCAAGTACATAGATCCCCCGCATACGACGGATTTTGCCGTTATGTTCCTGCCGACGGAGGGCTTGTACGCGGAAGTTTTGCGGCGGCCTGGCCTTGCCGATACACTCCAACGTGAATATCGCGTCACACTGGCTGGCCCGACTACACTCGCTGCCCTGCTCAACAGCCTGCAAATGGGCTTCCGCACACTTGCGATCGAGAAGCGGTCCAGCGATGTCTGGCAGCTCCTCGGCGCGGTCAAGACGGAGTTTGGCACATTCGGCGGCATTCTTGATAAAACCTATAAGAAACTTCAGGAAGCGAGCAATACCATCGAAACCGCTTCACGCAAAACACGCACGATAGAGCGGAAGCTCCGGTCTGTTCAAGAGCTTCCTTCGAACGAATCCATCCAGTTAATCGGACATATGGAACCGGATGAAGAGCTTGCGTAGGTTGGCACACCGGTCCTTGAACCGAACAGCAATAATCAAAAAAGAGAAACCCAACGTCTCAAATACATGGGTTTCTCTTCTTCTTATCTCGCTTCATTAAGACGCCCCCGGCATTCCTGCCGAAGGCGTCTTCGTACTCTTGCACAGGCGGCCGCTTCTTATACGGTGCCTAATATTTTGATGCCCTCCACGATTTGCTCATCGGAAGGCGTGGAGTAATTCAGCCGGAACGAGTTGCACGGCTCCTGTGTATCGATCAGGAAGGCTGTGCCCGGAACAACCGCCACTCCCTTGGCAGCGGCCTGCTTGCAGTACTCCAGCATCGGTCTGTCCGCCGGCAGATCGCACCACAGGAACAGTCCGCCGTCCGGATGGGTGAACGTAATCGACGAATCCATGTATTGTTCCAGGCTGTTAATCATCAGTTCGCTCTTTCGCCGGTAAACCTCGCGGATCAGCTTGATGTGGCCCTCATAATCGTATTCCGTCATGAATTTATATGCCAGCAGCTGCGGGAGCATCGCCGTATGTACGTCTTCCCCCTGCTTCGCTACCACCATCTTCTGAACGACCTCCGAAGGCGCCAGAACAAACCCGAGGCGCAGCCCGGGGGACAGTATTTTGGAGAAGGAGCCTACATAAATGACCAGCCCTTCATCATCCAGCGACTTGATCGTCGGTATATCCTCGCCTTTGAATCTAAGCTCACCGTACGGGTTGTCTTCCAGAATCAACACCCCGTACTTCCGGGCCAGCTCGTAAATGGCTTTCCGCTTCTCCAGGCTTGTCGTGATGCCCGTCGGGTTCTGGAAGCTTGGGATCAAATACAGAAGCTTGACGTTCTTCTCCGTCTTCAGCGCATGCTCCAGTTGTTCGATATTCAGCCCGTCAGGCTCCATCGGAACTCCGACCAGTCTGGCTCCCGCAGAACGGAAGGAATTCAGGGAGCCGATAAAGCTGGGACTTTCACAGATGATGGCATCGCCTTCGTTGCACAGCACTTTACAGGCCAGCTCGATTCCCTGCTGGGCGCCGGAGACAATGATCAATTCATCCGATTCCCGTCCGGCATTATGGCTCTCCTGCAGCTGTTTCTTTAATACCTGGCGAAGCGGCTCATATCCTTCCGTTATGCCATATTGCAGAGCGGCTACGGGGTTCTCCTCCAGAATCGTCTGCGTAAAAGAGCGGATGGCCTGGGCCGGGAAGGTCTCGACCGCCGGGTTCCCCGCCGAGAAGGGAATGACATTCTGCCCTGAGCTGGCTTTCAGAATTTCACGAATGATGGATGGCTGAAGCGCCGCAAAGCGGTTCGAAAATACATAATCCATTTCTTAATGCCTCCAAGTTTGAGCTATACCCAAATTTTTAACCGTATTTAACAATCACCTTAACATGATCTGTACGCTTAAAACAATCAAATGTTATGGACTGTCCACCGTGAAACTGCCGAACATCCGCGTTCGGGTGAACCGCTGTTTGTCTACGGCGTAGCCGGATATGTCAAACTCCTCATACAGCTGCGGCAGCTTGCCGATGGATTCCTTGACCTTGACCAGATAGAGGCGGCCGACAGGAGGCGCGCCCAGTCTGTCTCCGGGGCTGGATTCAGAGGCGCGCTCGTAGACAGGCGCTGCGGATAGCGAGATAAGCCCCGTATCCCCGGCGGCGACCGCTTCCTCAATCGCCTTCCTGACACCCTGTTCAGTCCACACTCTGAGCATCCATGCGTCCTGATTCGTAACGGCGGCTATATGAGCTGGAAGGCTCGGGACCGCCTGTGCGTTGCCGGCAAGTACCTTGTCCGGCACGGCGGCGGCTTGGGCATCGGACGAAGACAGCAGCAGCATAATGGACGCGGCCATGCCTATGTCTTTGACCGTCATCTGCCGGATTTCCGCCAAGGAGATATTCGTCAGGAGCGGCGTGACATAAGCCATGTTCCTCGGGCCGAGCCCCATCATCTTATACTGAACCTGAAGCAGACCGGCGGTTCCGCTCATCCTTGCCCTCGCCGGCAGCTCATGCACCTGCTGATAATAGCGTGCATCGCCGCATAGGAAATACCGCTCTCCAGGCTTGCCGATGAACCGGGAGTACATGGCGCCCCGAATTCCGTCCCTGCTGCCGCTCAGTTCATCAGCGACCGTCTCCCACCGCAGCTTGAGCAGGGGAACCTTGAATAAGTCGATAATGATGGGCACCTCGGCGATTTTCTCGCCGAACTCCCGCGATTCCGGAGAATTCCCGAAATATTCGCTCGGAGCGAAGCACACGCTTTTAAAGAGCAGAGTAGTGGCGGTTCCCGTCAAATCTCCAACACCTCCATAAACGGTACAGGATGTGTACGCAGTCATAATCGGGCCATGCCATAATTGAAGAAGCCTGCGCCAACAAGCCAGAAAGTGAAGGACAACGGCGCTGTGCTTGCAGTATGCGGTACAATTGTACTCAAACTCAACATGTACAATGTTTTATTTGGCAGAAGAAATTAGAAATTGCTAGGGAGAGTGTATTCGCGAGAATAATGGTGCATAGCCGTGCTTCCTCCGGGAGGCTCCGTAGGAAGCAGCGGCTTGCTTGAGGTGGGGCAAGCGTTAGGAAAGTGCAATATTGCGAAGAATCTGCGGGAGAAGCAGACGTACTGCAGGGGGAACCGGCATCTCTAACCGGACAGCCGGGCCACGCCGCAGACTGCGGGAGAAGCGGGCAGGAGCCATTGGACTTGGAAGGGCCGACTTACTGCGACCCTGCCCGGCCGGTTCCGGTTCCATCAGCAGTGCCATGACGGGAGCTATGCGCTGGCGCTTATAGCGGTAGTGAATATTTTCTCAAGAAGCTGCAATGCGCCTCTGTATCCGATGTAGCTTTTGTTCAGAACGACTTCATAGGACGCCGGAAATCCGACCTCGAC